>JAUVYN010000038.1 GCA_030603065.1 Pseudomonas sp. | reverse complement strand
TACCCCACCCGGTTCGACCTGCCAAGCGATACCCAGGCCAAGAACCTGCTGGCTCTGGCCCACGAACTGGGCATCAACCTGCTGGATACCGCACCGGCATACGGTACCAGTGAATCACGTCTTGGCCCGCTGCTGCGTGGCCAGCGCCACGACTGGGTGATCTGTACCAAGGTGGGCGAGGAGTTCGAAAACGGGCAGTCGCATTTCGACTTCAGCGCGTCCCACACGCGTCAGTCGATCGAGCGCTCGCTGCGCCGGCTGGAGACCGATTTCCTGGACCTGGTGCTGGTGCATTCGGACGGCAATGACCTCGACGTACTCGCCGAGCCGGTCTACGAGGTGCTGGAGCAGTGCCGGGACGCGGGCCTCATTCGCGCCTTCGGATTCTCCGGCAAGACCGTGGCGGGCGGACTCGAGGCGTTGCGGCGGGGCGACTGCGCAATGGTTACTTACAACCTGCGCGAACAGGCCGAAAAGCCGGTGCTAGACTTCGCCCTGTCGCATAACAAAGGCATCCTGATCAAGAAAGCCTTTGCCAGCGGCCATCTCTGCGACACGGGGGAGGATCCCATCGTGGCCGGACTGCAGCTGGTGTTGGGCCACCCGGCCGTGGCGAGCGCCATCGTCGGTACGATCAACCCGGAACACCTCAGACAGAACGTGGCAGCGGCCATGCGTGTATTGGGGGTATAGCAACGGAGGAGCACGCATGTCTCGCATCATCGCACGCAGCAACCCGGTGGTATTCAAGACCCAGGCCATTCAGGTCTGCGCCAGTGACGACGCTCTGTCCTACCTTCCCGTGGGCAGCCCGATGAGCTTTCGCGAGATGCACGCCAAGCGCCGCCCGATCTCGATAGATGATCCCTGGAACTTCGAGGTGACCGTCGCGAATCTGGGCGTTTCTGTGGACATCTGTCTGCAATGGCAGGGCCGCAGTTTTCACCTGCTGGTCCGGCAGGATCGCCAGGACATGGGCGACAACGTCCTCAAGCTGCTGTCAGGCTACGTGCCTGCGCACGAACTGCGAGTGCCACTGCTGACGGTGATGACCGAAATTGCCGAGGAGCTGCTGCTCGAAGGCAGCAATGGCTGGCTGGGCGGGGAATATCAGGGCAGTTGGTTGCCCACACCCTACTCCGCTTCCCTGCCCCTGGACCCCGCTGATGCCTTCAGCCTGAAACCTGTCAGCGGGCATACACGCCCGGTCTTCTGCGGCGATTTGCCACTGATCGAACGGCCACGAGCCTATGTGCACCTGCCGACCAATTCGCTGCAACTTGTCTACCATCTGTGCCTGGAGCTGCCCGATCATTGCGAGAAGCTCAGCGCGCTGCACGCCGACGAGGCGCTGGACGCGGAAAGCGGCGAGCTGATCGCGCGGATGGATGAGCAGGAGCCAGACCTCTATCTGGCCGAGCTGCGCGACGGCAGGCCGACCCAGCAGCTGTACACCCTGCGCAAGGGCGTCCTGATCCGCCAGCCAACCGAGGGCCTGCGCCTCAGCGAAGCCCTGGCCGAACAGACCGGATGGATCATCGACGCCGGCGGCAGCAGCTGGCCGGAGGGCCTGAGCCGGCTCTAGACCCGGATCGAGGTTTCGTTCAGCCCCGGTTCAGCTACCATTCAGCAGCTGTTCAGGCGGGTTCAGGCAGTATGCGTTCCATCGCACAACGCGTAACGATGGAGATGCAAAATGAAATTTACGCTCAAGCATGTCGCAGTAGGTACCAGCCTGATTCTTGCCAGCGTCGCTGCCCATTCGGCGGAAAACTTCGTCGGCCTGACCTGGGGCGAGAGCAGCAACAACATTCAGCGCTCCAGCACCCTCAAGCAGTTTCCCGAGACCCGCATGATCGATCACGCAATCGAGAATTCCGGGACCTGGGGTATTCGCGGTGGCCAGCAGACCGAGCGCGGCCGCGCCTATGCGACCTACGAGTACACCTCTGATCGCTACTCGCGCCAATACAAGCTGCGTCAGCAGAACCTTCTGGCGAGCTACGATGCCTTCCTGCCGCTGGGGCCGACCACCAACCTGTTCGGCGGTGTAAGCCTGGGCCTGACCAAGCTCGAGAACGAGTCCCCCGGCATCCGCCGTGACAGCGACATCGGTCTGGCTGGTGGGCTGCAGGCCGGCATCCTGCAACAGGTAGGACAGAACGCCTCGCTGGAAGCCGGCTATCGCTACCTGCGCACCAACGCCAGCTCGGACGTTCGGGTACGCGGCGGCCAGAACCAGGGCTCCTTCGACCTCAACAGCATCGACCACGCCTATCTCGGGGTAAACTATCGCTTCTGATGAAGGTCGGTAGACAGGCCCGCCCGGTAATCACCGCGCGGGCCTGATTGCGTTTTCAACCGCAAGGACGAGATCGAAATGAAGCTGCTGCTGGTAGAGGACGAAGCCCTGCTGCGTCACCACCTGTCCTCCCGCTTCGGGGAGTCCGGCCATGTGGTGGATGCTGTTCCGGACGCCGAGGAAGCGCTGTACCGGGTGGATGAGTACAGCCATGATCTGGCGGTCATCGATCTGGGCCTGCCAGGTATGGACGGTCTGAATCTGATTCGCCAACTACGCAGTCGCGGCAAGACCTTTCCCATTCTGATTCTCACCGCCCGTGGCAACTGGCAGGACAAGGTCGAAGGCCTGACCGCCGGAGCCGACGATTATGTGGTCAAGCCTTTTCAGTTCGAGGAGCTCGAAGCGCGGCTCAACGCGCTACTGCGTCGCTCCGCGGGCTTCGTTCAGGCTGCGATCGAATCCGGACCTATTCGGCTCGACCTAAACCGCAAGCAGGCCAGTGCCGGGGACGAGGCGATTCAGTTGACTGCGTTCGAATATCGCATCCTGGAGTATCTGATGCGCCACCACCAGCAAGTGGTCCCCAAGGAGCGGTTGATCGAGCAGCTTTATCCAGACGACGAAGAGCGCGACCCGAACGTGATCGAGGTACTGGTCGGGCGACTGCGCAAAAAGCTCGAGGCGGCTGCCGATTTCCGTCCGATCGATACGGTGCGGGGTCAGGGCTACCTGTTCACCGAGCCCTGCCGATGACGCGCTCGCTGCGCTCACGGATGATGCTGAGCGCCGCCGCTGTCGCGGTGCTCTTTGTGCTCGCCCTCATTCCAGCCCTGCAGAGCGCGTTCAACCAGACACTCGAGCAGGTCATTCGGCAACGTCTGGCCGCCGATGCCAACACTCTGATAGGTGCCGCGTCCGTTCACGAGGGCAGGTTGCGTATGCCGGAGCTGCTGCCCAACGAGGAATTCAACCTGCCCGAGGCCTCGCTGCTGGGATATATACACGACGCCGACGGCCGACTGCTCTGGGCATCTGGCTCGACGGCGGACGAGCAGATCACCTATCGGCCGGCCTACCAGGGAGGACGCACCGACTTCGTGCGCATCCAGGACGGATACGGGCGGCAATTCTACGTCTACGATGTCGAGCTCGAACTGAGCGGCAACGGGGTGTTGCCGCTGAGCTTCGTCACCATGTTGCCGGCCAGCGAGTTCGCCGAACTGCAGCACAGCTACCGCTGGCGCCTGCATACCTGGCTGGTCGGTGGCCTGGCGTTGTTACTGCTGCTGCTCTGGGTCGGTCTTACATGGAGTTTCAGGCTATTGAAAGACTTGCGCAGCGAGCTCGATGAGATCGAAAGCGGCTGCCGGGATCGCCTGAGCGAAACCTATCCCCGGGAGATGCTTCGACTGACCCGCTCGTTGAACCGTCTGCTGGAGAGCGAACGGCGCCAGCGCAGCCGTTATCGCGACTCCCTCGCCGACCTTGCGCACAGCCTGAAAACCCCGCTGGCCGTCCTGCAGGCGGTCGCGGAAAAGCTGCGTGGACAGTCGGATGGTACGGTACATGCCGTGGTGCTGGAGCAACAGATCGAACGCATGAGCCAGCAGATCGGCTATCAGCTGCAGCGTGCCAGCCTGCGCAGAAGCGGGCTGGTGCAGCACCGCGAGCTGCTGGCACCGCTGGTGCAGCAACTCTGCGACGCGCTGGAAAAGGTCTATCCGGACAAGCGTATCGAGCTGGAACGCAACTTTTCCGAGGAGTGCTGGGTGCCGGTCGAGCGAGGAGCCTTGCTGGAACTGCTCGGCAACCTGCTGGAGAACGCCTATCGACTATGCCTTGGCAGAATCCGAATCACCGCCCGACTGCACCAGAACCGCTGCGAGCTGATCATCGAGGACGACGGTCCTGGCGTACCGGAAGACCAGCGCAAGCGGATCGTCCAGCGCGGAGAACGGCTCGATACCCAGCACCAGGGTCAGGGCATCGGTTTGTCAGTGGTCAGCGACATCGTAGACAGCTACGACGGACAGCTTACCCTCGGCGAGTCCGACCTGGGCGGTGCGGCCTTCCGCCTGCTGCTGCGAGTGGAAGGCGCTGCGCAGGAACATGAAGATCCACCGTGGTTCCGCCGCAACGCCCGACGCCGCCCCGAACACTAATACTCAGTCGCGCTTGTCACGAATCTTCTGCACGATGGCGGTGGTCGAGCAGCTGTCGACGAAGTTTAGAACCTTCACTTCGCCACCGTAGGATTGCACGATGGGAGCACCGACAACCTGCTCAACGCTGTAATCGCCACCCTTGACCAGCACATCGGGCCTTATCATCTCGAGCAGCGCTTCGGGCGTGTCCTCGGCGAAGCTCACCACCCAATCCACGGCACCCAGCCCGGCCAATACCGCCATGCGTCGGTCGACACTGTTGATCGGCCTGCCAGGCCCCTTCAGGCGGGTGACCGAGGCATCGTCATTGATCGCTACGATAAGCCGGTCGCCCAGGCGCCGGGCCTCTTCCAGATAACCCACATGGCCAGCGTGGATGATGTCGAAGCAGCCATTGGTAAACACGATGCGCTCGCCATGGGCGCGGGCATCTTCCACCGCCACCAGGAGTTGCTCCGCGCCCAGCACACCGCGTTCGCTGCCCTGCTCACGCTGCACTGCGCGGCGCAACTCGGGTGCGCTGATGGCAGCAGTTCCCAGCTTGCCGATCACGATGCCAGCCGCCAGGTTGGATAGCGCAACCGCCTGCGGCAGCGCCTCGCCGGCTGCCAGCGCAGTGGCAAGCGTGGAGATGACCGTATCGCCAGCACCCGTCACGTCGAAGACTTCACGGGCTCGCGCCGGCAGATGCAGGGGCGACTGGCCCCGGCAGAGCAGCGTCATACCCTGCTCACTTCGGGTCACCAGTATCGCATCCAGTTCCAGCTCATCGATCAGCGCCATGCCCTTGTCGACCAGCACCTGCTCGCTGGGGCATTCACCTACCACTGCCTCGAATTCCGATAGATTGGGGGTGATCAGCGTGGCACCGCGATAGATCGAAAAGTCCTTGCCCTTGGGGTCAGCCAGCACCGGCACCCCAGCCTTGCGGGCAAGCGCTATCAGCTCCTGATGATTGACCAGCGCGCCCTTGCCGTAATCCGACAGTATCATTACCTTGACCTTGCCAATCAACCCACGCACGGACTCCAGCAATGCCGGGCCATCGGTGTTGAAACGCTCTTCGAAGTCAAGCCGGATCAATTGCTGATGACGGCTCATGACGCGCAGCTTGGTGATAGTCGGGTGCTCTGCGTGGGTCTGAAAATCACAGTAAACACCCGCAGCATTGAGCCGCTGACGCAGGCTCAGCGCCGCCTCGTCATCGCCTGTCACGCCAACCAGCCAGGCCGGCGCACCAAGCGCAGCAATGTTCAAAGCGACGTTACCGGCCCCGCCCGGACGATCCTCGATCTGATCGACCTTGACCACCGGCACCGGCGCCTCCGGGGAAATGCGGTGCGTCGGGCCATGCCAGTAGCGGTCCAGCATCACGTCGCCGACGACCAGCACCGGGGCGGAGTCGAATCGGGGCATGCTTAATATCATAGCTATCGTTTATTCCCTTTGATGGCTCCCGGAAGGGAGCAGTTGACTCAGGTCTGTGTGCCCTGGTCTTCGAATTGCATACTGTGGAGTCTGGCGTACGGCCCATTGCGAGCGAGCAACTCCGCATGAGTCCCTCGCTCCACGATGCGCCCCTGATCCATTACCAGGATAAGGTCGGCTTTCTCGATGGTGGACAGCCGATGCGCGATCACCAGTGTAGTCCGACCTTCCATGACCTTGTCCAGGGCCGCCTGGATGTGGCGCTCCGACTCTGTGTCGAGTGCAGAGGTGGCCTCGTCAAGGATAAGCACAGGAGCATCCTTCAGCAGGGCACGGGCTATGGCCAAGCGCTGGCGCTGGCCACCAGAAAGCAGGACGCCGTTCTCTCCGACCAGGGTATCAAAACCCTGGGGCAGCTTTTCGATGAACTCCCTGGCGTAGGCGGCTTCAGCTGCGGCGACTACATCCTGTCGCGGAGCACCTGCGAGGTCTCCGTACGCGATGTTATTTGCCACAGTATCATTGAACAGAGTTACGTTCTGCGTTACCAGGGCGATGTGCCGGCGCAGATTGCGCAACCGATATTCGGAAATATCCACCCCGTCCAGCAGCACCTGGCCCTGGGTATGCTGATAGAAACGAGGGATCAGACTCGCCAGGGTCGATTTCCCGCTTCCCGAACGCCCTACCAAGGCGACCATCTGACCCGGCTCGATGGTGAGCTGAACGTCCTCTAGCACCGGCTTTTCCGCCGATGGGTAAGTAAAGCTCAGATCGCGAATCTCAAGTCGACCAGTGACACGGTCCGCCTCATGATTTCCGGTATCGAGTTCCGGCTCCTCGTCGAGCTGATCGAAGATGCTCTCCGCCGCCGCGATACCCTTCTGGATATTGGCGCTGACTTCGGAAAGCTGCCGCACCGGCTTGGGCAAGAGACCCGCCGCAGTGATATACGACACTAGATCGCCTGCAGTCGCATCGCCCCTCAGAAACAGCACCAGGAACATCACCACAGCCATCGCGCTGTAGGTCACCAATTGCAGGCTGGGCGTGAAGATGGCACCGGTGCGCGTCATTTTCAGTCCACGTTGGCGGTTCTCTTCGCTAGCACGGTAGAAGCGTTCAGTCTCGTAACGCTCCCCACCAAAACTACGCACTACCCGATAACCAGAAATCGTTTCGGACGTCACGTGGGTCACGTCCCCCATGGCGGTCTGGATCTTTACGCTAAGCTTCCGAAAACGTTTACTTGCACTATTTACCATCAGCCCTATGACCGGGAGGATGGCCATAAGCACCAGGGTTAGCTGCCAGTTCATCCACAGAAGGTAAGCGAAGAGGAAGATTACCGTCATCCCTTCCCGAAAGACCACTTTGATTGCATCGGTCGCCGCTCCGGTAACCATCGTTGTATTGAAGGTTATACGTGATACCAGGTGCCCGGAGTTCTGTTGATCGAAGAACCTGTTCGGCAGCGTGAGAAGATTTTGAAAGAGGCTGGTGCGCAAGTCATGGACCACCCCTAGTGATACTTTGGCGAGGAAATAATTACCAAGATAAGAGCCGATACCCTGGTAAAGGGCCACCAGAATGATAAACAACGGAAAACCCCATAACAGCGGCACCCCGAGAAAAATGGCGCCCTGCCCGTACGTCAACCCGTCAACGAAATACTTCAGCATCCACGCCATTGCCGGCTGGCTGGATGCGAAAATCATGAAGCCAAGGATACTGATTGCAAATGCTATCCAGTAAGGCTTTACATACCCAAGTAGACGGAGATAGATCCGCGCGGTGGAGCGCATGAAGCTTTCTTTGCTGGTGTCGGTCATGTGCCCTTCGTCGTTCAGAACCGTTTCGGCAGTTTACCACATGCAAAGAAAGCATTATCGGTGAGTGCGACGCGGACAAGACAAACCGGGTGCCCTCCGCAAAGAACTCACGATCCAATCGAAGCTGGTAGAATGGCGATTTATGCGGAGCGGTCATGGAAACCCTACCTCGCGAAATTTTTGAGCAATGGCGGCTGACCGCGGAAGTGATTGAGCGCGACGGGCACGGCGAGAAAGTACTGCTACTGGACGATGGCACCTTTCTGAAGATCTTTCGCCGCAAGCGCTGGCTGTCCAAGACCCTATTCTGGCCACCCGCTCAACGTTTCGCGGACAACGCGGAAGAGCTTGCGCGCCGGGGAATACCTTGCCCCCGCGTCACAGGCGTGTTTCGCCTCGATAAACCAGCCCGAACTCTCGTGAAATACGTCCCCCTGCCAGGGGACACGCTTCGTAAACTGCTCGGGGCCGCCTCAAAAGAGCAGCAAGAGCGGCTGCTCTCCGATCTCGCCGTATTCGTGACTCGCTTGCACGAAGCGGGCATTTATTTTCGCTCTCTACACCCGGGGAACGTAGTACGAACTCCTGACGGCGAGCTGGGACTCATTGACATTTCAGACATGCGCTGTTTCGCGAAACCGCTGTCCTTCCAGTTGAGAAAACGCAATTTGCGCCATCTGATGCGTTATGCGAGCGATTGGGAGCAAGCATCGCCTGAGGCTCTGAGACGTACCTTGTACCCAACCAAGCAGTAATGAACAGCCCGTGGGCGAATGCAGCTGGCATGTCAGTTCTTGGTCTGGCAGGTATTCACATGGCCAACCAGACGAGGAATCCGCCATACCGGCACCCACGGCCGCCAGATATACCGACCGAACAGCTTCATCCTGAACAGTGGTTTGAGGACCATGTTGGACCCGTTAAAGCCAGGGCGCCAAACGAAACCTTCCCCCCGTCTGGTTATAGTGAAGGTCCGCAAACCCAAGAGCGAGGCCAGGTGACCGCCGCCAGAATCATTGCTCACCACTATCCTCGCGGTGGCAACAAGCCGTAGAAGGCTACCGATATCCTGACAGCTTCTGACTCGCTGACCAGGCAGCGCAGCCTGAAGATTATCTACTTCCTTGGGGAGACATACGAACTCAACTTCCCATCCGCGCTTGACCAAGCGATACGCGAGCCAACGGAATCCACGTAGCCAATAGTTCTTTCTCGGCTCAGGGGTGGTAGGGAAGATGAGTATCCTCGAACTGTCCTGGACTCGGGAAACATAGACTTCCGGTGTGGTCTGAGTTCGAGGCAGCCCGAACACTACTTCGACGTATTGATTGACCCAATCAACGAGCGTCAGTCCCGCATCCGAATTTGTACAAAACGCCCGACTGGCCCCCTCGAAGCTAACTCCGCCGACGTTAACCACAGCCGCACCAACCCCGGCTGGAACCCGCTTCGAACTTACTAGCGCCACGTTCTCCAGTGAAGCATGAGCCTCGGTCCACACAGCGTGTATAGCGCTTCTTTCGTAGTTAGCGAACAGCAGATCGCAGGAACCAGCAAGCTGGGTAACATCTTCGCCGTTGAACGTGCATACCCTTAGCCAAGGAAAATGCCCCTCGGCAGGCTTAAGCGCGTTACTGAAAAACTCGACATCGGCCCCTTGCTCATAAAATCGCCAGGCCAGTTGAAGATAGATGGTTAAATCACCGAGTGCTTCGATAGGCAGAATCCTGACTCGGATACCTGACCAATCCACGGGATGTGTACCCATGCTCGCTCCTGACATAAGGGAAATAGGCCCGAGGCGAGGTAGTATTCCCCCCCGCCCAGGCCAAAAAGCTGACAGGACGTTACCTCACCCCACCCTTCGTGACCAGAACGTCTTCCATGATCAGATACTGCAGATCCGAGCCGAAAAACATGTCCAGCGCGTCGCGCGGAGAACATACCATCGGTTCACCTCGGCGGTTTAGTGATGTATTAAGCACAACGCCGTTACCTGTAAGCCGCTCGAGCTCTTTCATGAGGTCATAATAGCGCGGGTTGTATTCGCGCTTGAGCACCTGCGCACGGGCCGTACCGTCCTCATGCACCACCTCTGGAACCCGGGATTTCCATTCCTCGTTGACCTCGAAGGTGAAGGTCATGAAGGGTGATGGATGGTCGATTCCGAGCATCTGCGGCGCCACCGTATCCAGCATCGAGGGGCAGAAAGGTCTCCAGCGTTCTCTGAACTTGATCTGCGCATTGATGCGATCGGCTACACCTGCAACGCTCGGGCAGCCAATGATGGAACGGCCGCCAAGCGCGCGTGGGCCGAATTCCATACGCCCCTGGAACCAGGCAACCGGATTGCCCTCTGCAAGCACCTCGGCAATGTATTCCGGAACGTTCTCCAGAAGTTTGAAGGTTGGCTTCTCCGGGTGCCGAGTACACGCCGCGATGACATCCTCGTTGCTGTATGCCGGCCCGAGATAAACGTGCTCCATCTTTTCGACCGGGACACCGTTGCGTTCGGAAACAAACGCTGCGGCCCCCACCGCAGTTCCTGCATCACCTGCGGCGGGCTGCACGAAGAGCTCACTTACCTCAGGCCGGGCAATGATCCGCTGGTTGAGTTTGACGTTGAGCGCACAACCACCGGCGAAGGCGATGCGCCCTGTCTCGCGAAGGATATCACCGAGATAATAATCCATCATTTCGAGCGCAAGTTTCTCGAACAGTGCCTGCATGCTGGCTGCGTAATGGATATAGGGGTCGTCGGCAATGTCACCTTCGCGCTTCGGGCCAAGCCAGTCGATCAGCTTCGGGGAAAAATAGTAGCCTTTGCCCTTGTCCTTGTAGCGCCTGAAACCGATCACGTTGGCATAGTCGGTGTTGATAGTCAGTTCGCCGTTCTCGAATTTGGCGAGCCTCGAGAAGTCATATTTCGCGGCATCCCCATAGGGAGCCATTCCCATGACTTTGAACTCGCCGTCGAGCATTTCGAATCCTAGGTACTCTGTCAAAGCGCCGTAGAGCCCGCCCAGCGAGTCTGGATCATAGAATTCCTTGATCTTGTGGATCTTGCCGTTTTCGCCATAGCCGAAGAAGGTGGTGGCGTACTCGCCCTTGCCGTCGATGCCGAGAATGGCGGTCTTCTCCTTGAAGCCGGAGCAGTGGTAGGCGCTCGATGCATGGGCAAGATGGTGCTCGACGGGCTCAAGCCGTACCTTCTTCGCATCAAAGCCGAGTTGCTCCAGACACCAGATGATCTTTTTACGGTAACGCTTGAACCGCCGGTTGCCCATCAGGATGGCATCTAATGAGCGATCGGGGGCGTACCAGTAGCGCTTGGCGTAATGCCATCTGGCCTTGCCGAAAAGACTGATGGGGGCGAACGGGATGGTAACGATATCGACGTCGGCTGGCTTGATTCCGGCCTGCTCCAGGCAAAATTTTGCCGCCTCGTAGGGCATTCGGTTCTTGGCATGCTTGTCGCGAACGAATCGTTCTTCTTCCACTGCGGCGATGAGCTTGCCGTCAATATATAGAGCGGCTGAAGGGTCGTGGCTAAGGGCGCCAGACAGGCCGAGAATGGTCAGTGCCAAGGGAGTGCCTCATGAACAGGTTTGCTTTGTTCGCGATTCTACACTTCTAGTACCTCGGGCACGACCTCTCAACCGAAGGTTCGGATCATCCTGCCGAGGATAGCTCCTTGCCTCCAGGCGTGTCCCGGATCCGAACCGCCTCCGCCAGAATAAGCATGCAAGGTAGGTACACGAGCAACCAGATTTCGTCGGGCCTGTTGACCAGCCGATTACCATCGAACTGCAGCATCAACAGTGCCACCAGAAGATATAGGCCCCAAGGGTTTTTTTGCTGCCAAGCGTACCAGAGCGTTGCACAAGAAAGCACAAGAAGCAGTATCAGCGCCAACAGTCCGTGATAAACGATGGCTACGAGAAAGATATTGTGCGGATGCTGTATGAGCAACGTGCCGTCCATAACATAGATCTCTGCCACAAAAGAAGGCCCACACCCCCAAAACACGCCGCATTGGTTCAACTCACGAAGATACGCGCTCCAGAGCTCAAAACGGCCCGAATCTCCTCTACTCACGAGCATTTGTAGTGATTCTACGTATTCCAACGCCCAAATCACGGACGCCACAGAGACACCCACCATTACCAACACAACCAGCCGCAGAAACCGCCCTTTGGTGAGCATCAGTAGATAACAGCAATACCCTGCTGTAACAGCGACTAACCCCACCAAGCCGGAACGACTCTGCAGAACAAACCCCACGCAGAATAACGCGAGGGCAAATGCAACGGCGATCCTCCAAATTTTCGCCTCGCTGTGCCACGCAGGCAGGCAGGCTGTCAGCAGGGCAACCAGCAACATACTGGTGAGGATCGGGCCCGATAGCCGAAGCGGCAGCTCGAGGATGCGTTCCCCGACAGGAGCCCCCTGCGCCCAAAGCACAAAGGTACTAATGAGAATGTAAGCCCCTAACATGATAAAACAAGCTTCAAAAAACCGCGGGGTTCGAAAACGTCGAAATTCGACCCAGGACACCATCACCACGCAAAAAGCAACAAGATAGCCCCAGTGCTTGAAGTAGCCGAAATCTCCGCCGTGCGCTCCACTCGTAAGCAACCAGAACGCGAACGAAAGCCATAATATCAAAAGTGGTTTGAGGGGCTGCTTTGGCACACGTAGAGTAAGCAGAAGCGCTGTAGCCGGAAGCAGCACGAATACGTAGTAGTAGTTAGCGACCCATTTAGAGTTCGGCAATAACACGAATGCCAGAAGCAAGCCGACGATGCTGAAAGTGAAATATTTTTCGGCGCTCACTTGTTCACGGAAACGGGTCACAGATAACAGCACTTGACGGATAGCCTGATTAGCGAGAGGAAGAAAACTGCGCCATCACATCGACGAGGCGCTTATAGGCTCCGCGATACTCACTGATGGAATGGGATGCGCGAACATAGGCGAAGGCAGCCTCACCCTTGGCTCTGCGCTCGTCTGCAGATAGAGCAAGATAAGTGTCCAAGGCCTGCTGAAGCGAGCCCACGTCCCCCGGCTTGACGGCCAAACCTCCCGCCCCTTCGATCAAGGGTTGCATTGCTGGGACATCGGAAGCAATCACGGGGAGCGCGCCACACATCCCTTCAAGAAGGGCCAGTCCCAGCCCTTCCGATAATGACGGCATTGCCCAAATGTCGAAGGCCCTGACGTACTGCAATGCATCCGGTACAAACCCCGGCAGATGTACCCGCCCAGTGAGATTCAACTCGGCAATGAGTCGTTCCAGCCTGGGCCGCTCACGCCCCTCACCAATGATCACCACATGCGTGTCCGGATATCTATCTTTCAGCGCGGCAAAAGCCTTCAGTAGTATGTCATGCCCCTTTACCGGAACCAGCCTCCCAACCACTCCGACGAGGGTCGCCTCCGCAGGCAGATGCAAGCGCCGTCGCGCTTCAGGTCGTTGGAGCTGCAGACCCAGTGCTTTGTCGACATCGATTGCATTGGTGATGGCGATGGTATTGGCTTCCGTGAAACCGCGTTGATAGTCCAGCAAATGCTGACGAACCGCCGGAGAGACACCAACGAACTTCCAGTTCGGACCGGCCAGTCTTTGGACCTGGCGCTGGCGATAACTTCGCTCGAAGTCACCAAAGCCGTGAACGATCCCGATGAATCCGGTACGAGGAAACCAGCGCGATAACAAGAGCAACATGCTGATGGGCTTGAAACGGTTCGCGATAATCACATCAAACTGCTCGGCGCGGCACAGGGAATACAACTGCCAGAGCGCGCGCACCCGCAGCCCTTTGAGCTGTCTGGAGCTGAAGCTGAAATATACGGAGCGCTCAGCCCGACTCTCAGGCTGGTCTGATGCTGCCTTGCCAGACAAAAACGCACTGACAGTCTCGTACTCATCTGCAGGCAATGTCAGGATAATCTGCTCGGCGAGATCAGCAAAATCATGTTGCTTGACGTTATAGTCAGGCTGCAACTGCAGCACTTTGATTCGCTTCATTACTGCCACCTGCGCCAGATGCAGCCCATGGCCTTCATTCACTACTCCCGGGCGATAAGCCGATGGTACGAGTTGCAAGGTCCACGAGCCGGGGGGACACCGCTGAGTCGGAAAAGCTATCGGCGAGCAGGGTCCGCATGGCTAACCTGGTTCGTGCAAGCTCGTTCGCTCCCATCTCCGCGCGAATGATCAAACACTTTGCAAGCGCGCTCGGGTCACGCAAAGGAAACAGCTGCCCCACGCTTTGTACGACTTCCCTCGCTCCGCCTGCATCGGTCGAGATTAGCGGAACGCCAGCCACCATCGCTTCAAGCAGTACCATGCCGAATGGTTCATGATCTGAACTCAAGACAAACACGTCAAAAGCGGCAAACAATTGTCTCGCATTGGGGATTTGCCCAAGGAAGAAAACTTTCTCTGAAATCCCTAGCTCCGAAGCGAGTTGCCGGAGTTCAGACTCCAGCTTTCCGCGGCCCAAAATGACCAAAAGGCTGCGAGGAGGAAGACCAGGCAATGCTTGAGCGAAGCCCCGCAACAGGGTCGACTGATCCTTATCAGGGTGAAGACGACCGACATTGCCGATTACCCACGAGTCGGGTGGTAGTCCGAGAATGTCCCTAGCCTCCGCCCTATTACGCAGCAAGGAGGTCGACGCCTCAAGATCGATGCGATTATAGAGATGCTGGATTCGCATCGCCTCCCATCCCGGCAGACAGGACCTCAGGTCATCACGAACGGCCTGAGAAACTCCGAGAAGAGTTAGTCTGGAGCGAAACACGTTTGCGAGCAACCGGCGCATCGGCCGCTGATAAACGCCGAACGCATGGTTTACTGACAACACCGGCAGTCCCGTTGCGAACAATGCGACATATGTTGGCTTGAAGCGGTGAGCAATGCATATCCGGAAGCGTCGTCCAGCCATAAGCTGGCGGACGTCGCGGATCGCTCGGAGTTTCAGGCCACGTAGGTCGCGCCCCGAATAACCAAGAAACAAGACTTCGTCTGAGGCAGAACCACGTTCGACCTCTTCACTAGGCTTGCCGGTCAGATAGACAGTACACACCTTGAATTCGGTCGACCTGAAGGCAACAGCATATTGCCGAGCACAGTCAAGAAAAGGGCCGTCGTAGCCATGGCACAACTGCAGCACCCAAGATTCACCCGCTCCCACCGCCATAGTCTTCATCCTGAAGCAGTACCAGCCATTACATGTCAACCATTCAAAGGCCTACCAGACCGAGGCTGGGGCATTGTACAGAATTACCAGAACAAAAGGGCGTCGTGAGACCGCGGAGTTACTGCCTACCTTGATTCCACGATTCCCATATTCCAGAACTCCTGACGCCCCGCCCGGTCCGAAAACTTATGTTGGAGTCGCTCATACATGGCATGACGCCGATCACCAAGCTCTGTGTCTCCAGCTTTGGAGGTTTCAACCAGACACTCAGCCAAAGCCAATCCATCCCCCTGTCGAAACAGGCTCCCCGCCCCTTTTACCACCTCCCGCGCACCACCGCAGTCACTGCAGATGACGGGGACCCCGGCAGCCATCGCTTCTAGCAGCACCATTCCAAAAGGTTCACGGTCTGAGCTGAGAACAAACACATCGAACGCCTTGAAGTAACGCCTGGCATCAGGCACCTCCCCCAGAAACAGCACACGAGAGGATACGTTCAGTTGCATGGCGAGAGCCCGCAACTCCTTTTCCAGTCGTCCGCGACCAAGAATGGCCAGTACCGCATTGTCGGGCAAACTACTGATTGCGGCTGCGAAACCCTTGATGAGGGTGGCCTGGTCCTTGTCCGGATGCAACCTGCCGACGTTACCGATCACCCAAACACCTGCAGGAAGCTGAAGATGCTCCCTGGCTTGGTCACGGTCAAACTGGGCGGACTGCACCGCGGCAATATCGATCCGGTTGTACAGCGTTCGAATTCGCTCTTCGGGCCAGGTATTGAACTGCCCGCGCAGGTCGTCCCTTACCGAGTCGGATACTGCAATCAAGTTGAAACGGTTTCGAAAAGCCTGGACGAAAAGTCTGCGAATCCTTCGATCATAAACGCCATATACGTGGTGCACCCACATAACAGGCGCCTTGGTAGCCAGACATGCCAGGTACGCAGGTTTCGAGCGATGCGCGATGCATAGCTCTGGCGATCTCTCCTGGGCGATACGCCGCACCTCAGTGATCGCACGCAGTTTCAAGCCCCGCAATTCGGCGGGTTTGTAACCCAGAAACAATACCTCGTCAGAATCGCACTTGGCAGCAACCTCAGCGCTCGACTCCCCCGAGAGAAAGATCGTAGTCACCTTGTATGCAGTGCCCTTGAAAAGGGCTGCATACTGGCGCGCATAGTCGAGGAAGGGTCCACTGTAGTTGTGGCAAATCTGCAAGACGCAGCGCTGGTCCGGGTGCTTCTCCATTGATATCTCCGTGATCGGCAACGGCTTCCGGATCGCGAGGCGCAAACCTTACGATTAGCCGGAAATCCTAGAGCTGTTAGTTCCGGAGATATTGCTTTGGTTCAAAACCGCGTCTAGCGAGGCAGCTTCTCATCAAGCCAGTTAAAAAGAGGACTGGAGGAAGACCAGTTGCGGAGAAACCTTGCGCGATCCACTGCCCAAGCCTGCTCCCAGGCAGCTCCGGTGGAGTGAACAGCAAGCGAATCGAGATCGATGATGCTGATACGTTGTCCGTCCCACAGAAAGTTCGTCGCCTTGCAGTCCCCGTGACTGATACGCGCCTCGCGTAACCGGGAAAAGGTCTGCAAAATGGCGAGGCCGAGGTCAGTGGCAGGAACATCTGCCCCCATCCCCAGGACCTCTAATAGCGGCTCACCCGGACAAAACTCCGTGACAAGCCAGGCCCTGTGTCTGAACGGCCCGAACCGACGCTCGACCATCGCCAGCGGCTCTGGCGTGTCAATACCTAGAAACCGCAACCGATGCGCAGCCTGCCAGGAATGCCAGGCACGGCTGGGCCGCCAGAAGCGCTTGAGCCAGTGCACGAAGCCCTTGATGTTGTACCGTTTGACCAGCAGGTCCTGACCATCGATGCGGCACTTGGCGACCGTGCTGCTGCCGCCGTCCTTGAGCAGCGGCCCCTGGAACGCCTGGTCGGGGTCGGCCAGCAGAGTGTCCAGCGAGTCCCTTCTGGAACGCAGCGCCGCGGTGAATCGGCTCCAGCTGCGCTGCACCGAGAACTGGCTGCAATCGCGCAGCGTCTTGCCAAGAAAGTCATTCAATCGTTCGCTGCGAAGCCGACGCACCTCTGTCTCCAGTCGCTGAGTCTGGAGGGCGTGGTGTGGGTTGATCATGAGATACTCGACCAGCAGCAATTCCTGCAGCGCATCCCAGCCCGGTGTGAGCTGGGCGAAGAAGAGCGCCAGATTCGTCTCGGCCTGCCGCTGCGGCAGAGGTTCGCCCGGTGCCGACGCCTCGACGGCGTCGCCGTCAATAACGTAGAGATCATTCCCCGCGAGCAGAAAGTTACCAAGATGCAGATCGCCCTGCAGCAGCCCCTGAGCGTGCATTCGCGCTATCGTCCGCAACGCCATCCCCAACAGCAACACCGCTTCGCTGTCGCCGGGTTTCACCCCAGGTAACGCGTCCCATTTCGCCTGCAGCGTCACGGCCTCGGCCAGGAATTCGGTGAACAGGTAATTGCCACCCCCCTCGATCAACCCCTGTGCAACGACGCCGGGGGTGGCAATACCCGCCGCGCTTAACGCCGCGATGCCCGCTGCTTCGCGCTCGGCATGGCGCGCGGCGCTGGCGCCGACGAACAGCTTGGCCAGCACCGGCCGGCCACGATACTCGCCGCGTCCAACCAGACGCTTGCCGGGAAGCACGCGCAGCCATTGCGTCACCCGCAGGCGATCAGTGCCCAGCTCGACATCGAAGGGTACGCCCGGCTCGCGGCCGGCTTCGCGCAACTGCTGCGTAACGGTCATGGGCGCTTTGCCTTGCCGGAACCGCGACGGTCGATGCGCCTGAGCAAGCGCCTGGCATCCTCGTCCAGCCGAGGGCGGCACAGATAGGACAGGAAGAACCGCAGGCGCTGACTGCGACTCGGGACGGTGCTGCGCCGATGAAGGCTTTCAAGATCTCGCACGTAGTCGCGCTCGCCCAGCCAGGCCGGACGGGTTTTTTCCAGATCGATCAGCCGCGCACCTGCGCCGTCGCCATCGAGCTTGAGAAAGATGTGCTTGGGATAGAGGCAGTTGTGAATACGGCCCGTGTTATGCAGGGCCCGCACCAGGGCAGCAGCCGCGAGGATCAGATCCTGCCGCCCGCGCCAGCCGAGCGTGCGCCATTCCTCGAACCAGGCGTCCAGCGGACGGTAGGCATCGAGTGCTCGGGTCAGCAGAATCGCCTGCTGAACACCATTGATGGTGCGCTGGGCGAAGAACGCGGTTTCCAGCGCTGGGATACCACGGTGGGCGTACTCCTGGATGGCCCGAAATTCCCTTGCGAAGGTCGGCTCACCCTGCGGGCGGCGCAGACTTCTGGCCAGATAGCCTTCCTGCCGCTTCAGGTAAAAGCTCTGCGTGGCTCCGTTGATGTCCTCAAGCTCGAGTCGGTAGACGCTACTCCAGCCTCCGCGCTCGGTATTGGGCGCGTCAACGGCATCCAGTTGCAGTGTCCAGAGCGCCTCGAAACTGTCCAGACCATGGCGGGCCAGAGTGTCCCGAGCATTTACCGCAATGAAAGGCGCGACCATCACTCACGTCCCTTGAAAAAGATCAGGACAGCCTTGATGCGGCGCTTGTCCTCGAGGGTCAGGCCTTCGCGGCCAGTGTACTGGTGATAGAACCGCAGCCGTTGGGTACGCGACAGAACCCGCTTGCCCAGTTTATCGAGGCAGGCCAGGTCCTTGACGATACGATAGCCGAGCATGGGACCGAACCAGAAGCTGCCCGACGGACAGTCGATCATGAAGGCGTCCGGATAGGGTTTTCGATTGACCAGGATGTTGCGCCACTTCAGATCGTTATGGGTGAAGTTCTGATCATGCATCATGCGTGTAGCGTGGGCGATCTGTCGGGACACATGATCGACCCAGCGGCGGTCGGCAAAACGCGGGTCGCCGCCCTTGGCGATGTGGGCCATGTCCGCCGTATCGGCCAGTTCCTCGGTAATGAGCGCACCGCGGTGAAAACGGCCGGAGCGGTATTCCATTCCGAACCCGACGATGGTGGCGGTGGGGATTCCCCAGGCCTGGAAATGAAACAGATTCTCCCACTCTGCCTGGACACGCGGACGCCCGATGTAGCGCCGAAGATGCTTGCCGGCGTCGGTATAGCGCTTGACGTAATAGAATCGGTCACCCACCCAGACCTTGTGTACGGTGCTCAGTGGATCACGGGCGACCTGCTCGCCCTGTAGCGCGAACACCGTATCCAGACTGGCAAAGCAGCGCCCACTGTCACCGGTAGCGTATTCCGGATTGAGCGTCCACAGACTCAAGCGACTCCCCCCCTGGCGTATTTACGTTCGAAGCGCTCCTGCAGTCGCTCTGCCCTGGCCTCCAGGTCCGCGAGCAGCGGCGCTTCATCGGCAAGAATCTGGCGCAGCGGGCGCTGGAAATAGGCTTGCAGAAAGCGCAGTTTGTCGCGCTGCGTCAGCCCGATGCCGAGCGCCGAGAAATACAGCCCAGCCAGATCCTTGTCGCGCCAGCGCCTGGGCACCTGTCGGCGGATCTGTGCCCGGTGCAGATCGATGATCGAAAGCCTGAAGGCCTGCGCATCAGGCGGCGGGTCGGTGTGCAGCAGGAAGTGACAAATGTAGCAGTCGCGGTGATTGACCCCGGCCCGATGCATCTGTCCGGTCATGTCGGCCACTCGGCGTATCAGCTGATGCTTGAAGGCCGGCTCGGGCGGCTCGGTCAGCCAGTCCCGTGCATAATCCTCCAGACTGATTGTCGGCGCCAGCTCTTCGGTAATGATGAACGAGTGCTGGGCCGCGGGATTTGCACCGCGCTCGCCAAAGGCGACCGCGGTCATGGTCGGTACGCCCGCAGCGGTCAGGGTCTCGATCGCCAGCCACTCCTGACGAGCGCCGAGCACCGGCGCCCTGAGCGTCACCAGGTTCTTTATGATTTCGGCCCAGCCGACACCTCTGTGAATCTTGACGAAGTACCCTTTCCCGTTCACCTCGGTGCGAAGGGTGCGCCTGGCTTCGAGTTCACGAAAAACCTGGCCCTGCAACGCCTCAACCGCTTGGAAGGGATCCCGCCCGGCCCACAGGCCACGAAATGGTTCGGCCAATACCAGTTTCAAGATGGCACCCGTAGAATCACGTCGGCAGCGCGCTCGGGAAGGCTGTACAGGTCAGCTCGGTCAGCGAATTCCAGAGCCTGATCATGCCAGCGCGCCCGTGCTTCGTCGTCCTCGAGCATTCGCTCCAGCGTCTGATTGAACTGGGCCTGGGAAAACGGGCTGGGCATGACGCGGCCGCAATCTGCCTCCTCGATGTAGTGCGCATAGCCGCACACATCGGTGGTCAGTACCGGCAGTCCCGCTACCAGAGCCTCGAGCAGTACGGTGCCGGTGTTTTCGTTGTACGCAGGGTGGATCAGCAGGTCGGCCCCGAGCAAAAAGCGGGGGACGTCGTCCCGTCCGCCGAGAAAGCGAACCTGCTCGCCGACTCCGGCTTCGCGGGCCTGACGAATAAACGGCTGGGCGTCGTCCTGACCGATTACCAGCAGCCGGGTTCGCTTGCGCAGAGCAGTCGGGAGCGCAGCAAGCGCGCGAATCGAACGGTCCAATCCCTTGGTCTTGAACCCCGAACCGATCTGCACCAGCAGTCGGTCGGTATGCCGCGGTGCAAACTCGGATCGCAACTCGGAACGGATGCGCGGCGCATCGGCCGGGGCTCGGCGATCCGGCGAAATACCCGGCGGCAGAACATGGAAGCGCTCGGCAGGCGTACGGTAGTGACGCATGAACAGCGGCTTCTGCACTTCGGAGATCATCAGGATTTCGGTCTGCACCGAAGGCGAAAAAACCGCCCGCTCATAATCGGAGAAATGCCGATAGCGACCCCAGTAACGATAGATCGGGCTACGCAGCGTCTGGGCCTTGTCCTCGAAGCAGGGGTCGGCTGCGTAGTACACGTCCAGACCCGGCATCTTGTTGAAACCCACCACACGATCGACCGGCTCCCGGGCCATGTCGGCCTGCACCCAGGCGGTGAACTTTTCGTTGCGCCGGTGATTGGAAAAAGCCCTGACGGGCGCGACTCGGACATCGAAGCCTTCCGGTACCGGCCCTTCCCAGATCAGCGTATAGACGCGAATGGCATGCCCGCGCGCCTGACAGATCTGCGCGATCCGCATGAAATCGCGTTGCAGCCCCCCATAGGGAAAATACTTGTAAAGCACGAAAGCCAATTGCATCAGGTCTGTCTCGTTTCCTGCAGCATGGCATCGAGTTGCGACTCGACGCGAGCGGGGTTCAGCCGAGTAAAGCATAGCGGCTGTTCACGGCGCAGGTCGAACCGGCGCGCGTCGTCAGGCGTCGGCTCGTAGGTACATTTCTTGTTCATGCAGGGCACGCAGCCCGGCCAGTCGCTGGCCAGATGCGTTTGAGACCGCCCATAGGCACCGGTGTAACCGGGATTGGTCGGACCGAACAACGAGACGGTGGGCACATCGAGCGCAGCGGCCAGGTGACCCAACCCGGTATCCACCGCCACACAGGCCGAGGCGCCGGCAAGAATCTTGGCCATACCGGCGAGAGACGTCTTGGGCAGCACCTGCACGCCCGGCAGACCATCGGCGATGCGCTCGGCTCTGGCCCTCTCGATGTCGTTGCCCCAGGGCAGGAGAATCGTGAATCCCTTGGCGACCATGCGTTCGGCCAGCTCGCGCCAGTAGGCTTCCGGCCAGTGTTTGCTGGCCCAGGTGGTGCCGTGAAGGAACAGCAGGTAAGCCTCGAAGGGCTGCTCGCCAGCCAGGTAGCTGCGACTGAGTCCGTAATCACCGAGCTCCGTCGGGCATTCATAGCCCAGCGCCTCAGCCATCAACTGACGTACCCGCTCCACCGCATGTTGCCCCTTGGGCACCTTGATTCCGCAGTCGTAAAAGCGGCTCGCCAAAGGCTCTCTGGCCGAATCCGCATCCAGCCCAACTGTTCGAGCGCGGGCATAACGGGTCAGGAGTGCGCTTTTCAGCAGCCCCTGGGCATCAATGACCAGATCATAATCGCGTTGGCCCAGTCGCTGGCGGAAGCGAGCCCATTCGCCACTGCGCCAGGCCCTGAACGGATGCTTGCGCCAGCGCCGAATCGCTACCGGAATCACTTCGGCGACGGCCGGATGCCAGGCCGGAATCTCCGCGAAGCCCTCTTCGACGACCCAGTCGAAGGTGATCTCGGGAACGAGCCGACGCGCATCGGTCAGCGCAGGCAAGGTATGAATGATGTCGCCCATCGAGGACGTTTTAACCAGCAGTACCCGCATGGTCAGATATCCTGCGGATCGGCGAGCGGATCGCCGACCAGGCGGTCGAGTGCCGCAATCACGCCGTTCGGGGAAAGGTCACGCAAGCAGTTGTAATGACCAAAGCGGCAGGTCCGCTCGAAACACGGACTGCAGTCGAGACCAAGGCGAAGCGTTTCCACCGATGATGCCAGCGGTGGCGTGAAGCCAGGCGAGGTGGAGCCGTAGACCGCCACCAACGGGCGGTCGAGGGCGGCGGCGACGTGCATCAATCCGGAATCGTTACTGACCACAGCAGAGGCGCAGGACATCAGATCGATCGCCTCGGCAAGACTGGTCTGCCCCGCCAGATTGCAGGACTCCTCGCGCAGCCCCGGAATCAAACGCTCGCGAATCTCCTCGCCCACGCCGCGATCCTTGGCGGACCCGAACAACCAGACCTGCCAGCCCTGCCGAATCTTCTGGTCGGCGACCGCAGCGTAATGCTCCGTCGGCCAGCGCTTGGACTCACCGAACTCGGCTCCCGGACATAGCGCCAGCACCGGCCGGTCGAGCTCGAGGCCGTATTTTTCCAGTGCCAGCGCACGGCTTGCCGTATCGATCTGCAACTGCGGGCGGGGATAGGGTTTTGCCAGCTCATGGCCAGGCGGATAGGCAAGGGCCATGAATCGCTCGATCATCAGGGGGTATTTCTGCTCGTCGAGCTTGCGCAGGTCGGTGAGCAGCCCATAGCGCATCTCGCCGCGCCAGCCAGTACGCACCGGGATGCCGGCAAAAAAGGGCACCAGTGCGGACTTGAGCGAATTGGGCAGCAGGATTGCCTGATCGTACTGCCCCTTGAGCTGGCGACCAAGCTGCTTGCGCCCGGCCAGATCCAGCACGCCATGCCCCATCGGCAACGAGAGAGCCGCCCGAACCTCGGGCATGCGCTCGAGCAACGGGCGACTCCAGTCCGGCGCCAGCACATCGATCTGGCAGTCCGGGTGCTGCTGCCGAAGACAGGTGAACAGCGTTTGCGCCATGACCATGTCGCCAACCCAGCTCGGGCCCACGATAAGGATGTTCATGGCGTCAGATCCGGCCGGACTGCAGAACCGGCCGGATGCCTCCGGTCAGGGATCAACGTACCAGCGTCCGCCATTCGGGGTGTGCACCGGTCTTGCCGTTGACCAGATCGAAGTAGGCCTTCTGCAGCTTCTCGGTAATCGGGCCACGGCGACCAGCGCCGATCTGACGGTTATCGAGTTCACGGATAGGCGTGACTTCGGCGGCAGTACCGGTGAAGAAGGCTTCGTCGGCGATGTACACCTCATCACGGGTGATGCGCTTCTCGACGATCGGGATGTTCAGCTCCTTCGCCAGTACCAGGACCGTCTCACGGGTGATGCCGTTGAGGCAGGCGGTCACTTCGGGGGTATAGATCACGCCCTTCTTGATGATGAAGATGTTCTCGCCCGAACCCTCGGCTACATAGCCCTCCGGATCCAGCAGAAGCGCCTCGTCGGCACCGGCCGATACCGCTTCCTGCAGCGCCAGCATCGAATTCATGTAGGCCCCGCTGGCCTTGGCCCGGGTCATGGTGATGTTTACGTGGTGACGGGTGAAGGAACTGGTGCGGATCTTGATGCCACGTTCCAGGGCCTCTTCGCCCATGTAGGCACCCCAGTGCCAGGCAGCGACGGAAACGTGGACCTTGAGGTTATCTGCGCGAATACCCATGCCTTCCGAGCCGTAAAAGGCCAGCGGGCGAATGTAGGCGGTCTCGAGATTGTTCTCGCGCACCGCGGCGCGTACCGCCTCGTTGACCTGCTCCTTGGTGTAGGGAATCTTCATGCCCATGATGTGGGCAGAGTCGAACAGGCGATCAGTGTGCGCTTCCAGACGGAAGATGGCGGTGCCGTCCGGGGTCTTGTAGGCGCGGACACCCTCGAAGACTGCCATGCCGTAGTGCAGCGAATGGGTTAGCACATGCACGTTGGCCTCGCGCCATGGCACCAATTCACCATCAAACCAGATAACACCATCACGATCGGCCATCGACATAGCAGCCAGCTCCATTCATTGATCTTTATCGAACATAGGTTGTGTCCTGGCCCGCCCGTGCCACGCGGCGGGCTTGCCCGCTGCTAGGGATTATCCGCCAGCCATCGCTGCCAAAGCGCGATGACGCAATGTCGGAATTCGTGAAACTGGTCGCCGCTTACCTTTGCTGGCTGCTTTTGCAGGGCCAGTCGATGGGCTGCCGCGCGGTAGGCCTTGTAAGCCTCCTGCAGGTGTTCTACGTCCTCTGCGGCGATCAAGCCGGCATCACGCAGCCCGTCGAGAATTCTGATGTTATCCGTATAGCGCAGTAACTCTGGAAACCGGCACGACCAGGCCAGAACGGCATATTGCACCATAAATTCGATATCGACGATACCTCCGGCATCCTGCTTCAGGTCGAACAGTCCGCTCGGCTCGAAGGCCAGGTCTGCGGCGCCGCCACGGGTGCTGCTGGTACCCAGGTTGTCGCGCATCTTGTGGCGCATGCCGGCGACCTCGGCGCGAAGCTCCGCCTCGTCACGCTGACGGCCCAGGACTTCGGCGCGCAGGTTGAGAAAACGGTGACTCAATCGTTTGCAGCCAGCCAGCACGCGAGCGCGCACCAACGCCTGATGCTCCCACGTCCAGGCATCTTCGCGCTGATAGCGTGCGAAGGACTCCAACGAGCTCACCAGCAGCCCCGACTCGCCTGATGGCCGCAACCGCATGTCCACTTCATAGAGCGCGCCCGAGGTGGTCTGGGTGCTGAGAATATGAATGATGCGCTGACCCAGACGCGTGTAGAACTTGTTGCCCTCGATCGGCTTGGGCCCATCCGTTTCGGCCTGGGGGTCGCCGTCATGAATGAACACCAGATCCAGGTCCGAACCGTGGCCAAGCTCGATACCACCCACCTTGCCGTAGCCAACGATCACGAAATCCAGTTCGCAGGCGCTGCCGTCTCGCCGGCGCGGCACGCCATGCCGAGCACTGAGTTCGCGCCAGGCCAGCTGCAGCACCTGCTGCAGAATGGCTTCGGCAATCCAGGTCAGATAATCGCTGACCTTCATCAGCGGCAGGGTACCGGCTATCTCCGAGGCGGCCACGCGCAGCACATGCGCGCGCTTGAAGTAGCGCAGCACCTCCATCTGCTGCTCGAGGTCGTCCGCAGGAATGCGCATTAGCTGCTGACGAAGCTCATCCACGAGCTCTTCGGTTTCCGGCGGACGGTACAGGCGGCCCGCGTTGAGCAGTTCATCCAGCACGACGGGATAGCGCGTGATCTGCTCGGCAACCCATGGACTGGCGGCACATAGAACCAACAATTCGCGCAGGGCACCGGGATTCTCGGTGAGCAGCAGCAGATAAGCCGAGCGCCGGGCAACGGCGCCGACCAGCGGCAGCACCCGCTCCAGCGCCAGATCCGGGTCGGCATGCTCTGCAGCCATGCACAGTAGCCGGGGCATGAAAACATCCAGTCGCTCGCGGCCAACACGCTGCATCGCCCGTAACTGGCCAGAGGCCGTCAGCGCAGACAACAGCCGCAGCGCTTCGTCGGGCCGAGCGAACCCGGCTTCCCGTAACTGTTCGACCGCCTGGTCCGGATCGAGCGAGCCCTCCCAGAGCGGGATCCACTGGTCGTACTGCGAAGCTTCCTGCGC
The DNA here is from genome assembly GCA_030603065.1 of Pseudomonas sp. Taxonomy (GTDB): domain Bacteria; phylum Pseudomonadota; class Gammaproteobacteria; order Pseudomonadales; family Pseudomonadaceae; genus Halopseudomonas. Next base: position 2,175 of record JAUVYN010000038.1, on the reverse strand, counting down.
CTCGTCCTCATCCGGATCGGCGATCACGCCTGCGAAGTGGCGAGCCACGCGGTCGCGATGACGATCAAGCGCTGCTCGGAATGATTCCCAGTCATCGAAACCCAGCGCAAAGGCGATGCGGGCCTGCGACTGAGGATCGGTCGGCAGCATCTGGGTCTGGCGATCATCGATTGCCTGGAGCGCATGCTCTGTGTCGCGTAAAAACAGGTAGGCGCCCTTCAGTTCGTCTACCGCCTGGTCCGGCAGATAGGCATTGGTGGCCAATACGTCCAGCACAGGCAGGATCGGACGCTGCTGCAGGCTGCGATCACGACCGCCGTGGATCAGTTGAAAGGCCTGGCCAATGAATTCGATCTCTCGGATGCCTCCGGAACCCAGCTTGACGTTGTCCTGCAGGCCCCTTCGCTGCACCTCCCGCTGGATCATGAGTTTCAGGTTGCGCAGGGCTTCGATGGCGGCGAAATCCAGGTAACGCCTGAACACGAAAGGCTTGAGCATCGCCAGCAGGTCAGCGCCAGCAGCCTGGTCTCCGGCCACCACCCGCGCCTTGATCATCGCGTAGCGTTCCCAATCGCGGCCCTGGCTCTGGTAGTACTGCTCCAGCGCATCGAAGCTGAACACCAGAGCGCCGCTATCACCGTAAGGCCGCAGCCGCATATCGACTCGGAACACGAAACCTTCGACGGTGATGGCATCCAGCGCCTTGATCAAACGCTGGCCCAACCGGATGAAGAATTCCTGATTGGAGATGCTTCGGCGTCCGCCCTGGGTTTCGCCGGCCTCGGCATAGCCGAAGATCAGGTCAATGTCGGACGACAGGTTGAGCTCCTGGGCACCGAGCTTGCCCATGCCGAGAATGACCATATGCTGCGGTTCGCCACTGTATCCCGTTGGCACGCCGGTGTTCTCGCAAAGTTTGGCGTACAGCCAGCGATAGGCCTGCTCGATACAGGCATCGGCCATATCGGACAGTTCGCGGGTAGTCTGCATGGTGGCAGCCTGACGTGTCAGGTCTCGCCAAATGATGCGTACCTGCTGCTGCTGCCTGAACCGCCGCAACACCCTGCCCAGCTCCTGCTCGTCCACCACCCCTTCCAGTCGCTCGGCCAGCAACTCGCCCATCTCGCCAGGGCGAAGATTGCGAGCAAGAAGGTCATCCTCGACGAGTCGCCAGGCCATGGCTGGATCACGTCGCAACTGTTCGGCGACAAAATCGCTGACCGCCAGAACCGTCTGCAGCTGGGTATGAAAGCTCTCGCCCAGGGTCTCCAGCCGGGACTCCAGCCCCGCATCGCGCACGGCGGCTCGCCACTGGTCCAGGTGATGATCGGCCTGTGCACGGAGTGAAGCGGGGATCGAAGCCGGCAAGGAAAAGGGCATGGTCTATCCTGTTGATAGGGCAAAGCCGCAGCTTGCCACGGGACGCGTCACCAGAAAAGGGCGGCTGCGCGGCAAGTGAACGCCCGCTGTTTATTTGTAGTTTAACTACAAAAAAAGGCTTGACCACCTAGTCATTTGATATTTTTTGTAGTTAAACTACACACGCAAATACCCACTCATCTGCCACAGCCAACCGCTGGGCAGGCGACGAGGCCCACAAGGTCTGGAGACAACAAAGATGATGCAAGACGATATCGATCCGCTGGAAACCCAGGAATGGCTCGATGCGCTGGAATCGGTGCTCGACAACGAAGGCGAGGACCGCGCGCACTACCTGATGACCCGCCTGGGCGAACTCGCCACCCGCAGCGGCACCCCCCTGCCCTACGCCATCACCACCCCGTACCGCAACACCATTCCGGTCACCCATGAAGCGCGCATGCCGGGCGATCTGTTCATGGAGCGGCGGATTCGCTCGCTGGTGCGCTGGAATGCGCTGGCCATGGTGATGCGCGCGAACCTGCAGGATCCCGATCTGGGTGGCCACATCTCCACCTTCGCCTCCAGCGCCACGCTTTACGATATCGGCTTCAACTACTTCTTCAAGGCGCCGACCGAGGAACACGGTGGTGACCTGGTGTTCTTCCAGGGCCATGCCTCGCCCGGCGTGTACGCCCGGGCGTACATGGAAGGACGCATCAGCGAGGAGCAGATCGACAACTTCCGCCAGGAGGTCGACGGCAAGGGCCTCTCCTCCTATCCGCATCCCTGGCTGATGCCCGACTTCTGGCAGTT
>JAUVYN010000029.1 GCA_030603065.1 Pseudomonas sp. | reverse complement strand
GGAATGCCAAGCCAGGCGGAGCAGCACCTGCGCCAGTTCCTGCACCGTGACGCCAGGATCGAGCTCATCTATCTGGTGGACGCACAGGGTATCCAGGTTAGCGAAAACCTGTTCGCAGCCGACTTGGCCGACCAGACCCGCGAGTCGGCGAAAGGCCGCAACTGGGCAGCGAGACCCTGGTTTCAGAAGGCGCGGGACTCTGGGCGCTGCCACATTACGCCGGTGTACCGCTCCGCAGCCACGGATGCCTTTTGTTTTACGCTGTCGGTACCCGTGCTGGACGAGCGCGGTCAGACTCGCTACGTCATCGGGGTCGACGTGAGGCTTTCGGCATTGCTCGACCAGACGACCGATTGGCGGGAAGCTTTGCAGGTCCCACTGTCACGGGCAGGACGAGCATAGGCGAACTGTCTCAACGAGCGACACAAGGTTCAGATATCAGGTAGATTGATAATGCTTGCGATGCAGCCCCAAGCTGCTAAAACAGGTGTATGCAAACCCTACCCGAAGGACTCATCGTCATCGTCAAGCGTGCCTGCCCCACCTGCACGCTGATCGAACCCGTACTCGATCAGCTGTCGCGGGGCGGCATCCCGCTCACCGTGATCGCCCAGGACGAAGCCGATTTTCAGGTCGGCGAAGGCACGCAGGTGCTGGACACCGACCTGGGTCTGTCATGGCATCTGGACTGCGAGATCGTTCCCACGCTGATCCGCCGCGAGCATGGCGCCGAAACGGGCCGTACCTATGGCTGGTTCAGGGAGGACTGGGAAGCACTGTCCGGCTGTACGGGTCTGGCACCCGAACTCCCCGCCTCTCGCCCCGGCTGCGGCTCGAAGACGCAGGACCCCGGGATGCAGGAACAGCTCGCGATTCGCTTCAACCCGATCACCTTCAGCTCCCGCGAGGTGCCGCTGGGCGAAAGCGAAGACCCGCTCGAAGCCTGCTTCGAGCGCGGCTGGAGCGATGGCCTGCCGGTCGTTCCACCAACCCCGGAACGGGTCTGGCGCATGCTGCAGGGCACCTCCCGAAAGCCCGATGAAGTGCTCGGGCTGATGCCCCCTGACCTGGTGCCCTGCACCGTAGAGAAGGTCGCTATCAATGCCGTGCTGGCCGGTTGCAAGCCCGACTATCTGCCGGTGGTGCTCGCCGCGGTGGAGGCGGCGCTGGTGGACGAATTCGGGCTTCACGGCGTACTGTGCACCACCATGTTCGCCACACCTCTGGTTCTGGTCAACGGCCCCGTCACGCGGCAGATCGGCATGAACAGCGGCATCAACGCGCTGGGCCAGGGCAACCGCGCCAACGCCACCATCGGTCGGGCCCTGCAACTGGTGGTGCGCAATGTCGGCGGCGGTCGACCAGGCGAAATCGACCGGGCGACCCTGGGCACCCCCGGCAAGTACAGCTTCTGCTTCGCCGAAGCGGAAGACAGCGACTGGCTTCCGCTGGCCGAGGAACGGGGTATCCCCAGAGGCCGCTCCGCGGTCACGCTGTTCGCCGCCGAAGGCGTACAGGGCATAGTCGACCAGAAATCCCGGACACCCGAGTCCCTGGCACGCAGTTTCGCGCTATCGCTGCGCAGCGTCGATCACCACAAGCTGATGATGCATGGCGACGCCATGCTGGTGGTGTCGCCGGAGCATGCCCGGGTATTCATCGAGGCTGGCTGGAGCAAGGCGCGGCTGCGTGAAGAGCTGGAGGCGCTGCTGATGTTTCCCGGCGAAGAACTGGTCGCCGGCGCCGGCGGCATTGCCGAGGGCATGCCACCGACGCTGCGCGAGGCCACCCTTCCCAAATTCAGACCAGGCGGGTTGCTGATCGTCCGGGCCGGAGGCCCGGCCGGCCTGTTTTCCGCCGTCATCGCTGGCTGGGCCGCTTCCGGCCCCGCCGGCTCCACCCCGGTAAGCAAGGAGGTTTCGGCATGAACTCGCCGACCATACTGCTCGACCCCACTGCCGAGCGCGCGCCTTCCGGTCGCAGCCTCGCCCCCAGGCCTTCCCGCCTGGAGGGACTGACGGTGGGCCTGCTGGACATTTCCAAGGCACGCGGCAACGTATTGCTGGATCGCCTGGACGAGTTGCTCTCGGCCCAGGGCATCGTCGTGAAACGCTATCGCAAGCCGACATTCGCACGCATCGCCCCGACCGATCTGAAGCAGCAGATCGTCGAAGAATGTGATTTGCTCGTAGAAGGGCTGGCTGACTGAGGCTCCTGTACCTCGTGCTGTATGCATGATATAGGCGACTTCGAAAGCCGAAACCTTCCAGGCGTGGGCATAGCGTCGAGCGAGTTCGTCGAGGCTGCCGCGCTCCAGGCAAAGGCCCTGGGCATGCAGCCGGAGATGGTCTTCGTGCAGCATCCGATCCAGGACCGCACCGACGATGAGCTGCGTGCGCTCGCCGAAGGCGCGCTGGGGCAGATCGTGGAAGCATTGACCCGGCAGGGCCGCTGATCGCCAGCGGGCCTGCCCCGTTGGAGATCGCATGGACCTGCCAGTGGATCCTCGTCGTACCCTGCCGTCGGTGGATCAGATCCTCGGCTGGCCCCTGATTTCAGTACTGGTCGCCCAGCAGGGCGCCACCCTGGTCAAACGCGTTGTCAGCGATGAACTGGCGCTGCTGCGTGGGCAACTCGCCCCCTGTGACCCCGACGCCCTGGTGGAGAACATACACCGTGGCGTGACCAGGCTGCTCGCGCCCTCCCTGCGCCGCGTGTTCAATCTGACCGGCACCGTACTGCATACCAACCTCGGGCGCTCGCCCTTGCCCGAAGAGGCACTGCAGGCCATCTGCGCCGTCGCCGGGGGCGCCAGCAACCTCGAATACGATCTGCAGAGCAGCCGCCGGGGTGAGCGCGACAGCCATGTCGAAGACTGGCTCTGCCGGCTGACCGGTGCCGAGGCCGCGCTGGTGGTCAACAACAACGCCGCAGCGGTGCTGCTGAGCCTCAATACCCTGGCGCAGGGCAAGGAGGTGCTGGTTTCGCGCGGCGAGCTGGTGGAAATCGGTGGCGCCTTTCGCGTGCCGGACATCATGCGTCGCGCCCAGTGCCGCCTGCACGAGGTGGGGACCACCAACCGCACCCATCCCAGGGATTTCCAGGAGGCGATCAGCAGCCGCTGCGCCCTGATTATGACGGTCCACACCAGCAACTACGTGATCCAGGGCTTTACCGCCCGCGTTCCCGAGGCAAGGCTGGCACAGATCGCCGCCGAGGCGGAACTGCCCTATGTCGTCGATCTCGGCAGCGGCAGTCTGGTAGACCTGTCCCAATGGGGGCTACCCCGCGAGCCCACCCCGATGGAAAGCCTGGCCCATGGCGCTGATCTGGTCACCTTCAGTGGTGACAAGCTGTTGGGAGGCCCGCAGGCCGGCATCGTCGTGGGACGCCGTGCTCTGATAGAGCGGCTACGGCGCAATCCCCTCAAGCGCGCCCTGCGCTGTGACAAGCTCACCCTGGCCGCGCTCGAGGCGGTGTTGAAGCTCTATGCGAACCCGGCCCGTCTGGCCGAGCGTCTCCCGAGCCTGCGCTGGCTGACCCGGGCGCCCGCTGACATCCTGGTACAGGCCCAACGGCTCAAGCCGTCGCTGGCGAGCTGGGCAGGAGCACATTACGACGTCAGTGTCCGGCCGGTGATGGGTCAGATCGGCAGCGGTGCACAGCCTGTAGAAGAACTGCCAAGCCATGCGCTCGCGCTTACCCCGCTCGCAGCCAGGCGCCAGCGCGCCGGGGCGCTGAAACGGCTGCAGACCGCCCTCCTCGCCCTGCCCACACCGGTGATAGGCCGTATCCACGACGGCGATCTGTTGCTGGACCTGCGCTGTCTGGATGACGACGAAACCTTTGTCAGCCAGCTCCGGGCAGCCCCGCTGCCATGATCATCGCCACCGCAGGACACGTGGATCACGGCAAGACTTCATTGGTCCGCGCGCTCACCGGTCAGGAGACCGACCGCACCCAAGAAGAGCGTCGCCGCGGGATGAGCATCGAGCTGGGGTACGCCTGGCTGCACTTGTCCGGCGGCCGCACCCTCGACCTGGTGGATGTGCCCGGGCATGCCCGTTTCATGCGTACGCTGGTCGCCGGGGTTGGCGCCGTGGATGCGGTCATGCTGGTAGTTGCCGCAGACGACGGCGTGATGCCGCAGACGCTGGAGCACCTGCAACTGATCAGTCTTTTGCGGCTTCCTCTGGCACTGGTCGTGCTGACCAAATGCAGTCGGGCAACGCCGCAGCGGATCGCGGAGGTCACTGCTGCCGTGCAGCGGCACGCAGCTGAGCTCAAGCTGGCAGCTGCGCCGGTTTGCGTGGTCGACAGCCTGACCGGCGCGGGCCTGCCCGCGCTGCATGCCGAGCTGGAGCGCCTACCGCCGGGCCGCGCCGCCGCTGATCCCCTGTGCACACGGCTGCTGATCGACCGACACTTCGCTGTGCCAGGCATCGGCCAGGTAATCACCGGTACCCTCACGCAGGGCCATATACGAACCGGTGACCAGTTGGTCCTGTCCGATTGCGGTGCCAGAGTGCGCGTTCGCGGGTTGCAGATACACGGCGCGGCGGTGGATCAGGCGAGCGCCGGCCAGCGCTGTGCGCTGAACCTGGTGGGCGAGCTTCCCGCTCGTATCGAACGCGGAGCACAGCTACTGGAGCCGACGGTATTCGCTACTACCCGCCGTATGGATATCGAGCTGGAGCCGATCTGTGGGGGTCTGCCCCGTCAGTTGCAGGTTCATGTCAACGGCGCGGTCGTCAACGCACGACTGGTGCCGCTGTTCAGCGCAGATAGCCGGCGGTTCCAGGCGGTATTGAGCGAGCCGCTGGTCTGCCGAAGCGGCGACCGGCTGGTCCTGCGTGACCCGGCCGGACAGAGGTTGCTGGCAGGCGGCCGCGTGCTCGATCCCTTCGCTCCGGACAAGGGCCGGCATCTGCCGATCCGCAGGCTGACACTGGATGCGCTGAGCGAATCGACACCCGAGCAGCAGCTTCGCCGGCTGATTGCCGAGCTCCCAGAGATGCTCGACCTGCAGTGGTTTCAACGCAGCACCCAGTTCACCCGGCAGGCGCTGGATGACGCTCTGGTGCGGCTGGAGAGCACCGACCCCCTGATTCGCAGCGGACTGCTGGTCTGTCCGAGATCCAGGATAGCCGGCGTCTGCGTGAAGCTGGTCGAAACGACATCGCAGTATCACCAGCGCGAGCCTGGCTGGCGTGGCATCGAGTTGGGCCGACTCGCGCGGGAGGTGGGACTGAGCTTAGCCAGCGGGCTCTTGCGCTGCGCCCTGCGCCAATGCCTGGACGAGAAGGCGCTGACGCAGCGCGGAGCACGCTTCGCTCTGCCCGATTTTCAGCCGAAACCTGACCCGGAACGGCTGCGTTGGCTGGCACGGCTAGAGCCTGACTTCAACGCGGCGGAACCGCGCCCCCCAGTGCTCGGCGACATCATGCAGCGCCTTGGTCTGGAGCGCGAACCGCTGCTCGAAGAACTGGAGCAATTGAGCGCCATCGCGATGCTGGTGCGCGTAGCGCGCAACCGTTATCTCAAACCGGATACCCTGGAGCGTCTGGCCGACCTGGCTCGCCAGCTGACCGCAGCCAATCCCGAAACGGGGTTTACCACAGCCGAGTTCCGCGACCTGAGCGGCGTCGGCCGCAACCACAGCGTCGCCATTCTGGAGTGCATGGACCGCGCCGGACTGACCCGGCGAGTGGCTGGTGACCGCCGTCTGGCGCTCTAGGAACGTTGCGCTAGCCTGCTTGTTTTGCGGCAGCCTGAGCGGTCGCAGTGGCTCGGCGTGCCGCCCAGGCCATCAGCACGGTCACGAGCCCGCATCCAGCCATGATCGCCGCCATGGGCACCGCGCTACCATCGTGGAGCAGACCGACCATCGCCGAGGTGATGCCGGCGATCGCCGACTGCAGCGTGCCCATCAATGCCGAGGCCACACCCGCCTTGTGTCCGTAGCCAGCCATTGCCGAGGCGGACGAGTTGGGCAGCACCAGCGCGATAATCGCCACACTGCCGAACATTGGTACCACCATCGGCCAGATACTCGCCGGCTGCCAGAGTGCTACAACCAGCAACAGCGCGGTAAACACCGCGTAGCACGCAGTGGTGCGACGCAGCATCTGTAGCGGCGAGTGACGCCTGAGCATGAATGCATTGAACTGCGCGAACAAGATGAAACCCGCCGCATTTGCTCCAAAGAACCAGCCGAAGCGTTCCGGCGGAATGTCGTAAAGCTGCATCACCACAAAGGGCACCCCGGCGATGTAGGCAAACATACCCGCCATGGCCACACCGCCGGTGAGGGCGTGAAACATGAAAACCGGCTCGCGCAAAAGGAGCATGTAACTGCCGAACGCGTTCGACAGCGGCAGGCGTGGCGCATCGGCGGGAATGGTTTCCGGCAAACCGAAATATACCGCGAGCACGTAGATTCCCGAGAACAGCGCCAGGAAGAGAAAGATTGCACTCCAGCCAACAGCGCTCAACAGCACACCGCCCAGCAGCGGCGCCAGAATGGGCGCAACGCCCATGATAAGCATCAGATGGGAAAAAGCCTTGGCCGCCTCGATGGGCGTACAAAGATCCCGCACCACTGCGCGGTTGACCACGATTCCGGCGCAGCCGCCGAGCGCCTGCGCAAAGCGCGCGACCAGCAGCCATTCGAAGCTGGGCGCAAAGGCACAGGCCAGCGAGGCCAGACAGAACAGCACGATCCCGAACAACAGCGGCTTGCGCCTGCCGATCAGATCCGCGACCGGCCCATAAAAGACCTGCCCCATCGCCAGGCCCAGAAAATACACCGACAGACTCAGCTGTATCTGGCTCGGCTGGGCGCCCAGTGCCTCTGCCATCGCCGGAAAGGCAGGCAGATACATGTCGATCGCTAGTGGGCCAAAAGCCGTTACACCGCCGAGGATGAGCAGGAGTTTGAGAGGCATGAAGGGTTCCGCGCTAAGCTGCCTTGGCCGCCGAGCAGCGGCCTCCCGGGCATGATGACAGAAATCGGCAAAAAAAACGGACAACAGACTGTTGCGCAGCTGTCGGCTGGCGAACACTCAGCCCCTCCAGAGATGCAGTCGCACAAAAAAAAGCGGGCCGAAGCCCGCTTTCTGGAATGCCTTCGCTTCAGCGCCGAACCATGAAGGTTCTACCAGCAGTAAAGGCACCGATAATGATGACTGCTCCGATTGCCGGCGCAACGTAACCTTCCACCTGCGGCATGGTGCGCAGAAACACGAAGGCCACTGCGGTCGGCGCAATGAAGCGGACCAGGAACTGCCAAACTTCGAACCAGCCGGCGTGGGTCGACATCTCCTTTACGACTTCCTCACGACTCAGGGCCCAGCCAGCGAACAGTGCGATCAGCAGACCGCCCAGTGGCATCAGCACATTGGTGATGAACTCCAGCACGTCGAAGGGTGAGCGGCCGAACAACTGGTGCGAGATCGTTCCTTCAGCCCAGATATTGAAGCTGAACACCGTCGCCAGACCCAACAGCCAGCAGGCCGACACCATGAGTCCCACCGCTACCGGGCGTGACAGTCCGAAACGTTCGACGATGAAGGCCGCCACAGGCTCGATCAGCGAGATCGACGAGGTAATAGCAGCACCAATCACCAGGACGAAGAACACACCGCCCAGTATCGAACCACCGGGCAGTTCGGCGAAGGCGATCGGCAGGGTGACGAACATGAGACCCGGGCCCTGAGCGGCTTCCATCCCGCTGCCGAAGACCAGGGCAAAGATAGCCACACCGGCCATCAGAGCGATCAGAGTGTCGACTACCGCGATCGAAATGGCGGTCTTGGTCAGCGATGTTTCGCTGGACATGTAAGCGCCATAGGCCATGATAGCGCCCATGCCGAGGCTCAGGGTGAAGAACGACTGCCCCATTGCCTGTAGCCAGCCCTCCAGGCTGAGGTCATCGAAGTTGAAGGTAAACAGGAACGACAGCGCCGCACCAGCGTCCCCGACCATCACCCCGTAACCCAGCACGATGAGCAGAATCAGGAACAGCGCCGGCATCATCCACCGCAGGCCGCTCTCGATACCCTTGTGAATACCCAATCCCACGATCAGTCCTGAGGCAGCGATGAACAGCGTGTGATAGGTCAGCAGCAGGCCAGGCGATGCCAGCAGATCGCCGAAGGAATCACCAATGGCATCGGCACTGGCACCGTCCAGCGAACCGGAGAAAAGCAATCCTGTGTAGTGAATCGCCCAGCCGGCGATGACCGAATAGAAGCTGAGAATGATGAAAGCCGCAGCAGCTCCCATCCACCCGATCGCACGCCAGCCCTTGCTGGTGCCATGGCTCTCGGTGAGGTACTTCATGCCCATGATCGGGCTACGACGACCGGCACGTCCGAGTAGTGTTTCGGCAATGAGGATCGGTATTCCCACCATCATGATGGTGACTGCATAGATCAGGATGAAGGCGCCGCCGCCGTTTTCCCCGGCCAGGTAGGGAAACCGCCAAAGATTACCGAGTCCTACCGCAGAACCTACGGCAGCTAGCAGGAAGGTTCCCTTGTGGGTCCATATTTTAGTTGAGCTCATCAGATTCCTGTTCCAGCAAGAATTATCGAATGGGGATGGTCCGCGAATAAGAGTAGCATAGTGGCCCTGTTAAACTCAGCGGGAAACCCGCCATGTCTGCCGACGTTTCAACCCAGCCACGCCGGGCTCTGCAGCTAGCCCTGACGCTGATCTCGCCGTACCGCTGGCGCGTTGCCGGCGCCCTTGCCGCCCTTGCCTTCACCGCCGCCATCACTCTCTCGCTTGGCCAGGGTTTGCGCCTGTTGATCGACCAGGGGTTTGCCACCGGCTCGCAGACTCTGCTCAATCAGTCGGTAGGGCTATTCTTTCTGCTGGTAATGGCCCTCGCGGTGGGTACCTGCATTCGCTTCTATCTCGTTTCCTGGATAGGTGAACGAGTTGTGGCAGACGTTCGCCGCGATGTCTTCGACCATCTGCTTGACCTGCATCCAGGCTTTTTTGAAACCAACCGGGGGCTCGAGATCCAGTCGCGGCTGACCGCCGATACCACGGTTTTGCAAACGGTCATCGGCTCGACCGTATCCATCGCACTGCGTAACGCATTGATGCTGATCGGCGGCATCATCCTGCTGTTCATCACCAATCCGAAGCTGACCAGCATCGTGATGCTCGCCATTCCCCTGGTTGTCGTGCCGATCATCTTCTTTGGCCGGCGGGTCCGGGTACTGTCACGACAGAGCCAGGACCGTGTCGCCGATGTGGGCAGCTACGTGGGCGAGGTGCTGGGTCAGATCAGAACGGTGCAGGCCTTCAATCACCAGCAGCAGGATCGGGAGCGCTTTGGCGCGGTGGTAGAAAGTGCCTTCGACGTTGCCAGACGGCGGATACGACAACGCGCCTGGCTGACGGCAGTCGTCATCGCCCTGGTGCTCGGCGCGATCGGGGTAATGCTCTGGGTAGGCGGAATGGACGTCATCGAGGGCCGCATCTCCGCAGGTGAGCTGGCAGCCTTCGTCTTCTACAGCCTGATCGTCGGTGTCTCGGCAGGCGCCCTGAGCGAAGTGATAGGCGAACTGCAGCGCGCAGCCGGTGCCGGCGCGCGAATCGTAGAACTGCTCAATACCGAGCGAGAGATCCGTGCCCCGGAGAACCTGCAGCACCTGCCTGCACGTACGCCGGCACGTATCGAGTTCAGAAAGGTTGACTTCGCCTACCCTACCCGACCGGAGGCGACGGTGCTGAAGTCGCTGGATCTTGCGATCAGCGCAGGGGAAACGCTCGCTCTGGTCGGGCCCTCCGGCGCGGGAAAATCGACCCTTCTGGAGCTGCTGCTGCGTTTCTTCGACGTTGACGCCGGTCAGATCACTCTGGACGGCATCGACCTACGGCAGCTCGACCCGACCGAGCTGCGCGCCTGCTTCGCCTGGGTCGGGCAGAACCCAGCGCTGTTCTTCGGTAGTATCGCTGACAATATTCGCTATGGGCGGGCGAATGCCAGCATGGCGGACGTCGAGCGTGCAGCGCGCATAGCCCATGCGCACGAGTTCATCAGCGGCTTGCCGCAGGGTTACGACACCCATCTCGGCGATGGTGGCATAGGGCTGTCCGGTGGCCAGAAACAGCGCCTGGCGATTGCCCGCGCCCTGTTGTCCGACGCACCTGTCCTTCTGCTCGACGAAGCGACCAGCGCGCTGGACGCACGAAGCGAGCACCTCATTCAGGAAGCGCTGCCAGCCCTGATGAGCGGACGCACCTGCATCTTCATCGCGCATCGCCTGGCCACGGTCAAGAGCGCCCACCGTATCGCCGTGATGGATCAGGGACAGATAGTGGCAACCGGGACCCATGCGGAACTGATTCGCGACAACCCGCTATACGCCCGGCTTGCCGAACTCCAGTTCGTTGCCGGAGAGGCTGCCCCGCTGCGCGCGGTCTAACCACTCTGGCCATGCCTGTTCACGGCTTCGGCAAGCTGTTCCAGCGCCTGGCGCAGTAGCGCGCGCCGCGTGCCGATGTTCAGGCGCATGAAACCGCTGCCGGTCGGTCCGAAGCTCAGTCCGGGGTTGAGCCCCAGCCGGGCCTCCCTGATGAAAAACGTCTTGAGTTGGGCATCACTCATCTGCAGCGCGCTGCAATCCAGCCACATCAGGTAGGTCGCTTCAGGCATCCGGGTTCGTATCAGCGGAATCTGCTCTGCGATGAACTCACAGACCATCCGCGCATTATCCTCGAGGTAGCAAAGCAATGAATCGAGCCAGGCTTCACCCTGGCGATAGGCGACCTCGAACGCCGTCAGACTGAATGGATTGGCCTGTTCCATGTGCATTGCGTCGAATGCAAGCTGCAGCGCCCGACGATCCGTGGCATCCGCAGCGACCAGTGCCGAAAGCCCCATGCCGGGAACGTTAAAGGTCTTGCTGGGTGCCACTGCGGTTACTACACGGTCCCCCGGCTGGGCAAGCGCGGCCAGCATCCTGTGACGATGACCGCTGAACACCAGATCACAGTGAATATCGTCCGAGAACACTACCAGCTCGAACTCTCTGGCGATATCCAGTACTGCAGATAACTCCTCGACGGTCCAGACTCGGCCAACCGGGTTATGCGGCGAGCAAAGCAGCAGGAGCCTGGCCCCCTGCCTGGCGCAGGCTCGCAGGTGATCAAGGTCCATGCGATACGTGCCGTCCCGCACGTACAGAGGATTTTCCAACAGCCTGCGACCGGTTTTGCTTGCAGCAGCGAAAAATGGGGGATAGACGGGCGACTGAATGATGACGCCCTCCCCCGGCGCGGCGAAGGCCATGCAGGCAGCGTGCAGCGAGGGGACTACACCGGGAGCGATCACCACCCAGTCCCGCTCGATGTGCCAGCCGTGACGTCGGCCGAACCAGTCGATCATCGCCCGGTAAAGCCCCTCGGGAAAAAAGCTGTAGCCGTACACGGGGTGCGATGCCCGCTCGATTAGCGCCTGGGTCACCGCTGGAGGTGCCGCAAAGTCCATATCGGCAACCCATAACGGCAGTACGTCAGCAGTGCCGAAGACAGCCTCTCGTCTGTCGTACTTCACCGAGGAGGTACCTTCCCTCGCGATTGGCTGATCGAAATCGAACATCTCGGTGGAATCTTTCAAGCTGGCTGGCTCCTTGAATAGGCTGGCGAGAAGTGTAGCGTATAACCAAAGGAATTCAGGTACTGGCCGAACTAACAGCGTCAACCCCATGAATTATCTAAGAATGCACTTTTGAGCGGATCGCGGGTCGAATCGGGTACCGCCCCTCGCGGCCAGCCCGGACTCCGAATATGCAGCACCCGCAATCCGACCTTCGCAGCGACCTTCTGCAACAGTATCGCGACTGGCCTTACCGGCCGGACATCCAGGGCGTCCGCGCCATCGGCGCCCTGCTGATTGCCATCTACCACATATGGATTCACCGGGTTTCCGGCGGCGTCGATGTGTTCTTCGTCATGTCCGGCTTTCTCATGACCGCCCTGCTTCTGAAAGCCCATGCGCGTAATGGCCGCCTCGATCCCCTCGCGTTCTGGGGCAAGATAATCCGCCGCGTTGCTCCATCCGCCTATCTCATTTTGCTGCTTACCCTGATCTATGGCTACTTCCGCGCGCCCGGCCCGCTGGTAGAGAACCTGGTCATGGAAGTCATTTACAGCGCCCTGCACCTTGAAAACATCCGGCTGATCCATACCGCAACGGACTATCTTGCTCGCGACGAACCAGTCAGCGCGGTCCAGCAGTTCTGGGCACTATCGATACAGATGCAGTTCTACGCATTCCTGCCGTTGCTGCTGATGGCGGGGCTCTGGTTCAGCTTTCGTTGGCGCACACTGCTGCCGCTGCTCGGCCTGCTTGTCGGGCTTTGGATGGCATCCTTTGTCTATTCCCTGCTGGTAACAGCGTCCAACCCGGCACAGGCTTATTTCAATCCTGGCGCCAGAGCCTGGGAGTTCCTGGCAGGCAGCCTGCTCGCGATCGCTTCACCTTATATCCGCCTGGGCGGCACCATACGCGCCGGATGCGGGCTGCTAGGACTCGCGCTGCTGTTTCTGACCGGCCTTCTCGCGACACCGGGAACCGCGTTTCCAGGCCATATCGCTCTGGTGCCCGTTAGCGCGGCGCTGCTGCTGATTACCGCAGGCCTCGGTAGCTCCCCCGGGCCGGCAACTCGCCTGCTCGCATCCAGACCACTGGTTTCGCTGGGTGACGTTTCCTTCACCATTTACCTGTGGCATTGGCCGTTACTGGTGTTTTACCAGTACCACGCGAATGTCGTAACGCCTGGCCCGCTGGCCGGGTCGCTGATCATTCTGTGTTCCATCGGGCTGGCATATGCCACCCATCACCTGTTCGAGAAGCCCCTCAAGGGGCTGCGCTGGCGAGAACCGCTGACCTCCTACGCCCTTGGCCTGGCTTTTTTGGCGCCTCTGATGATCACCTCGCTCAATTTCAAGTCCAGCGTAGCGGCAGTCCAGCAGGAGCGGGCAGCCTTCTGGACCGAGGGCGAAGACCGTCAGGCGCGCCTGGCAAATCTTGATTTCGAAGCATTTCACCTGGACCTTGCAGAGGAAGATCTGCGCGCGGTGAAATCGATGCTGCCATCCGTCTACGAAGACGGCTGCCATCAGGACATCAACGAAGACGCTGCCATCCACTGTGAGTTGGGGGACACCCAGGCCTCTCTTACGGTGGTACTGGTCGGCGGGTCTCACGCCACTCAGTGGCTGCCCGCGCTGGATGCCATCGGCCGTGAGCACGGCGTCCGGGTCATCAACATGACCAAAAGCGGCTGTCCCTTCGGCGCGATGCCGAATTCGAACCCCTCCTGCCATGCCTGGAACCGGAATGCACTCGACGAACTGGCCAGGCTGCAACCCGATGCAATCATCACCAATTCAACGCGAAGCGGGCCCCGGGGCGAGAGCGTCCCCATGGAGTACGTAGGCCAGTGGCGGGCTGTGGCCAATATGGGCATTACCATCATCGGCATTCGCGACAACCCCTGGTACGACTTCGACGTGCCCACCTGCCTGGCACTTAACAGCGATGACGATACCGCTTGCACCATCGAGCGGGCGCAGGCGCTCGAAGCGACCAATCCGGTCGAAAGCTGGCTCGAACGCATACCCGACATGCATTCGATCGACATGAACGACTTCCTGTGTGACGACCGGACCTGTTACACGGCTTACGGCGAATACCTCTTCTATCGCGACCACAACCACCTTTCGGTTTCCTATGTTTCTTCTCTGAGCCGGGCACTGCGAATACGCCTGGGACGTGCCGCGCCGCACCTGTTTGGGAGCGGCTGACACTGGCGGCGGAATTTTAGCGGAACGAGTCTGTCGATAGAGTGATCAGGGATACGGACGCCAAACGGCAGTATCTAACCATACGCCGCCTTTCATGAGGTCGACATGAAAAAAAGGAAGCCGGGCCCTCTGCTGGCCCGCTGGACCCTCCTGCTGGTAGCCTTCTTAACCTTTCTGATCAGCCTGGCAATCGCGGGAGCGGGCGCCTGGCTCGCAGTCCTGGGTGGCTCGCTTTATTACCTCCTGGCGGGGCTGGCTGGCGCCTGGGCTTGCTGGGTTATCATGCGAGGGCGCTACCGGGCAGGTGTTGGCCTGTTCCTGCTGGTCGTTCTTGGTACCCTCGCCTGGGCGATCTGGGAAATCGACCGCAAGGCGTGGATGCACGCCTGGGGCTTCGATCTGGCGGGACGGATCGGTGTACACCTGGCACTTCTACTGGCCATGCTGATTCCGCTGTGGTTCATGCGTCGTCCGCGGCGCAGGCAATCCGATCATCGTCGGGCAGCGATCATTCTCACCGTCCCGCTACTGGCGTTGGCAGTCACGACGATTCTGGTAATGCGATGGCACGAGGCAAGCCGACTAGATACCCCACCGTCCGCAGCGGTTCTGCCCATCATCGAACAGCGCCCACCCGGCACGCAGGTCGGCCGCGCCGGCGCCAAGCGCAGCGCGGAAGAATGGACCGCCTTCGGTGGCTCCAATCTGGCGCAGCGGTTTTCTACTGCCGAGCAGATAACCCCTGCCAATGTGGGGCGCCTCGAACAGGTCTGGGAATTCAATACGGGGGATGAAGCACCCACCGATCGCGTATATTACGCCTTTCAGAATACCCCCCTGAAGATCGGAGACAGCCTCTACGTCTGCTCCAGTGCCAACCAGGTTTTTGCTCTCGATCCGGCAACCGGACGTCAGCAGTGGCATTTCGACCCGCAGATAGATCCGGACGCGATGGAACCGCTGTTCAGCGTAGCCTGCCGGACGCTTGGCTACCACGAGATGACCGAGCCCCAACCCAACCAGCAATGTCCCCGCCGGATTCTTCTGGCAACGGTAGACAGCCGTCTCATAGCCCTGAACGCCAGTACCGGCGAAATCTGCTCCGACTTCGGTGACAATGGCACCGTCGATCTGGCGGACGGCATGGGTAACCAGGCCATAGGGCTGTCTTCCAGCACCTCGGGGCCCGCCATCGTTGGGGATCTGGTAATCATTGGCCAACAGGTCAGTGACAACCAGCGCCGCGATGCCCCTTCCGGCGTGACTCGCGCCTATAGCGCCATCACCGGCGAATTCGCCTGGGCATGGGACGCCAAGCGGACGGAAAACACCCAGCAGCCTTTGGCTGAAGGTGAAATATGGCCGCAGGGCACACCCAATGTCTGGACATTGATTTCCGCGGACGAGGACCTGGGGCTCGTGTATCTGGCAACCGGTAACGCGGCGAACGACCACTGGGGCGGCGATCGGGATCCGGAGGACGAGGAGTTCACCTCCTCGGTCGTTGCAGTCGAAGCCGAGACCGGCGTGACGCGCTGGCATTTCCGCACCGTAGACCATGACCTGTGGGATTACGATCTAGGCGCCCAGCCGACCCTGCTGGACATGCAGATCGACGGCGAGCTGCGTCGCGTGCTGGTGCAGGGCGCCAAGACGGGCTCAGTGTTCGTACTGGACGCCGCCACCGGAGAACCGCTATTCCCGGTAGAACGTCGCGCCGCGCCCCAGGGCGCTGTCGAGGGTGACTGGACCGCACCTAGCCAGCCGCAATCTTCCTACTTTCCCAACTTCGCCGGGGCGCCGGGGCGGGAACCGGAGCGCATTGATGAGTCCCACCTGTTTGGCCTGACACCTTTCGATGCGCTTTTCTGTCGCATTCAGTTCAACCGAATGCGTTATGAAGGCATCTTCACGCCGCCCACGGATCGGGGCGACGGCATGCTGCTATTGCCTGGAACCATTGGCGGGCTCAACTGGGGTGGCGTTTCGGTAAACCCAGAGCAGCAAATACTGATCACCAACAACAGCCGGCTGCCGAATCGGGTCAAGCTGTATCCCCGGGAGCAGGTCGACGATCAGCCGATAGGGCGCGGCGGCAATCGGCCAGATCAGGATATTGCACCCCAGGCGGGCGCCCCCTTTGGGGTGGACCGTCCCATGTGGCTGTCGCCACTTGGAGTGCCCTGCATCGCTCCGCCCTGGGGTTACCTCTCGGCAACCGACCTGCGCACCGGACGGCTGCTGTGGAGCCAGCCTCTTGGGACCGGTTTCGATATGGGCCCGCTCGGCATTCCCAGCCGCGTGAAAATCCGCATCGGGACGCCGAATATTGGCGGCTCGGTGAACACCAGTACCGGATTGACATTCATCGGTGCTGCCCAGGACGACTATCTGCGGGCCTTCGACACCCATACCGGCGAACTCCTCTGGGACGGTCGTCTGCCCGCAGGCGGCCAGGCTTCGCCAATGACCTACATGCACAACGGCAGACAGTTCGTCGTCATCGCCGCCGGCGGACACGCCCGGCTGGAAACCAAGACGGGCGACAGCGTGGTGGCCTTCGCGCTGCCTGAATGAATCTGCGTACGATTTTGTGGAACGCCCCGCTCGCCAGGGGATCAGAAGCCTTGAAACAAGCGAGCTGAAGCAATGGGAGACAACATGGTCAAACGCAAGCTGCCGCGTCACGTCGGCTTCATTCCGGACGGCAACCGCCGCTGGGCCGAAGAGCACGGCATGACCCGAGAGTCAGGCTACGCCCATGGTCTAATGCCCGGGCTGCGACTGTATGAACAGTGCGAAGCGCTCGGTATCGAAGAGGCATCCATCTACTGCTTCACCAAGGACAATACCAAGCGGCCGTCAGCGCAGAAGGATGCCTTCCGCAGTGCGGCGGTCAAATTCGCAGAAGAGATGGCCAGGCGCGAAGTGGCTCTGTTGGTGGTAGGTGACGAGCGCTCCGCTCAGTTCCCTGCGGAGCTCGCCGAATTTCGTCAGCGCCGTGGCCGTGGCATGAAAGTGAATCTGCTGATCAACTACGGCTGGGAATGGGATCTGGACGGACTCAGGAATGGGGGGTTGCGCTCGAGCGATGTATCCCGGCTCGACCTGATCGTACGCTGGGGCGGTGGTCGCCGCCTGAGCGGCTTCCTGCCCGTACAGTCTGTTTATGCAGACTTTTACGTTTGTGACGAGTACTGGCCGGATTTCGATCCACAGCACTTCGAAGCGGCGCTCGAATGGTTCAGCAAGCAGGACCAGACTCTGGGCGGCTGACGCTGCGACCGAATTGAAGGAGCCCGAACATGTCGATCCCTAACGACTATTCCGAAGCGATTCCACTGGAGCGCGGCCTGTTCGTCGTTCAATTGCGCGACGGGGGCTGGAGCATCGCTGATGGGCCCGGCACCCAACTGCTCCTCCCGGATGAACTGCAACGGGCGGGTTACCATCTGCCGGTTCGTTTTCCAGACCGGCAAAGCGCAACTTCTGCACTGAGATCTGGACCTAGTGCCTGGTTCGACGTCCACCCCGATTCGATCTGGGTAAGACATTGCCTCCAGGTTGGGGGCACCTATTGGCCGGAATACGAGCGTCCACGGGGCCCCAGCGACCTTTCCCAGCGGTCGGGCTGATCAGCGCAACAGCTCGACCGTCAGGATCCGAGACCCGCCAGTAAAACGCTTTTCGCCTCATTGACCAGCGCCGCCAGATAAGTGCTACCACCACGGTCGGGGTGGAGCTTCTGCATCATCTGCCGGTGGGCCTGGATAATCTGCTCCCTGGAAGCACCCGGCTCCAGCCCGAGGATGTCCAGCGCGTCGTGTTCATCCATGGGGTGCTGACGTGAACCCGTTCCGGAGGAGTCCTCGTTCTCCGCAGCCGGATCGTCTGCGCGCCAGGAATCACCGAAGCGTCTGTCCAGATAGCTTTCCAGTAGCCGCGCTGAATCGGCATCTGTCCCTCGGCAGAACTTCAGCAGCTCGATGAACTCCTCCTCGCCGAGATCGCTCAACGAGCGCCCTGCAAAGGGGCCTCGCAACACCCGACCAGCCATGTCACCGGAATCATGATCGAGTTGCATTTCCAGGATATCGGTCGCTACTCGGGACTGGTTACCCGCCCGAGGTCCCGATCCCTGTTTCCCCATCCCCGGAATACCCCCGCGGAGAAACTTTCCGAGCAACAGGCCCGGCAGCAGCTTCTTGAGCAGCGGCAGCAGCGCCGCGAGCACCGCCAGCACCATGTACATCCGACCGGTCAGCGCGGCCAGCAGCACCAGCGCACCGGCGCCGAACAGCACCAGCTTGAGCATCGCACCACGCCGCTGCGCGGGAGGCTGTGCCTGCACCCAATACCAGCCGGTGACTGCTCCCAACAGCAGAAGCACGATTAACGCAACCATGAGCGCTGCGCCTTCAACGAAGCTGACGAGTCAGACGCCTCACGGCGTCTGAGCTCGTTCTGGAATGGTCGGCCAGCGCCCTCCTACCGCCCGTCGCGTAGACTGCAACAGCGCCAAGCAGGTCGCGGAGCAATTGGGGGCTGGAGCGATCGAAGGGTGCGTAGGCCCCTCCGGAAAGCCTGCTCACCTGCTCGAAGACCAGCCTGGCATGGGCATCTTCGCCCTCCTGAAACATGAACACCGGAGTGCGCAGCATGCCGAGTTCCCCGGCAGCGTGACACAGCGGGTCGATATCCTCTTCGCAACAATCACCAATGAAGATGATCGCCTTGACCGGCTTGCTCCGCGTTTCGCCCAGGGCATGCCGCAGCAGCCGCCCGATCTGGGTAATACCGCCAAGACAACTGACCCCATTCATCAGCTGCAGCAGCTGGTCTGTCTGATTGACGAACCGAGTCGCCTTGAATTCCTGATAGCCTCGGTAATAGCAAAGCTGGATGGCGAGCCCGCCGAGATCCGCAGCGGACCGGAAAAGCTCGCTTTGCAGATCGCAAGCCTGGTCCCAGGTCGGTCCACGGCTGGCTGTGGCGTCCAGGGCAAAGATTACCCGCCCGGGGTCGGCCGTCACAGGCGGCAGACTGCGCACCTGCTTGATGAACAGCTCGATGGCCCGACTATCGGAGCGGCTGGGAAGGGACTTGTCGTTCATGCCGGCTACCTCCTGGCTTCGAGCCCATGTTAGAGCAAAGCGCTGCCGGCTTCCCACCACAGAGGACGATGCTTTGCTTCAACGCATTGCAGCCTAGAGTCCCAACTCGGGCAGGCCGCCGGTCAGTATGACGAAGGCGACCACGCCGATAACCGCCAGCGCAATAATACGCAAGACGCTTTTCAGCACCAGAACGGCAACCAGAAGCGCCAGAAAAATACCTAGAAAATGCCAGGGATCAGCTTGCATGGCGCCTCCACGTGAATTCACTTGCCTAGCGCTGGCGAGCGAGTTGGTCTTCGATCGTCGCCGACAATTGCTCCCAGCCCAGACGGTTCAGGGGACGATTGTCGACGAACACCGTAGGGGTACTGGCAACACGTAGCTGCCGGGCGACCACCACCGCCTCCTCGATCTGTTCGCGCCTATGCTCGCGCTGCACACAGTTTTCGAAGCGTCCCTCGTGCAGGCCCAGATCCTTGGCATAGTCGACGAAATGATCCAGGGGGTTGAGCTCCGCTGCCCAGCGTGCCTGATTTTCGAAAAGCCTTGCGCTCATCCCCCAGTAATTGCCCTGGTCCCCGGCGCAGCGTGCAGCAAGGGCCGCTGGCATCGCGTTGCGATGTTGCGGGAGCGGCAGCTCGAAAAACACCAGCCGCACCTTGCCGGTATCGATGTATTCTTCCCGTAGCCGCTCATGATGCTGAGCGAAGTTGGCGCAGCCGGGGCATTGAAAATCGGCGAATTCCCGCACAACTACCGGAGCATCAGGATTCCCCAAATGGACTCCAAAGACCTCGGCTTCCTCCGGGAAGCGACCAGCTTCGGTGGGCAACTCGACAGGTTCCTGCGACTGGCGCGGCCACGCAAGCAGCACCAGTAGTGCAATGACCAGAAGTGCTATCGCCCCCAGTCCGACTCTCTTCAGCAGGAGCCGACGCTGGGCGTTGGCCCGCTCGCTGCCGGCCTGGCCTGAAGAACGCCTGCGTTTCGCCTCTCCCATTCATCACTCCTCTTCGGTCGAATCAGATACCAAGACTGATGCTGAAAACCGGCCCACGGTGCAGGCGCCGATCACCCTGGCTGCCGAAGTCGGTGCGGGTGTACCGATAACCAGCCTGAGCGTAAGTCTGCGAGAACAACCGCAGGCGAGCCTGGACACCGTACTCCTGACTTTCATCAACCGAGCCGTGGGTAAGCCCCTCAGGAGTGAAGAACGCATAACCACCGACTGCGACCCTCGGTACCGGTGTGTTTACGAAAACGGAGCCGCCCAGCCCAAGGCCACCACCGTTCCCCCAGTCGGTCCGCTGATACTGATAGCGGCCACCCACCGACACATCCACGACCGGGGTCGCCGGCGAGAACATCAAGGAGGCGTTGTAGAGCCTGGCGTCGCGGCCACTGTCGTCGGTCTGAGTGTAACCAGCACCTACGCGGATACCAGGCGTCAGGATCTGGCTCGCCTCTATCCCGAAATAATCGGCACCCGCGTGAGCAGAAAGGCTCGCCGCCGTCGCCGAGACGCTGGTCAGTGCCAGGCCGGATGCTGCTGCCAGCAGCGAAATGGTACGAATCATCAGTCAGCTCCTTGCGCAAAAAACAAAATGATAGACAGCTTCACCGAAGCAGAACCAGCCTATTCGGCAATTCGTTGCGTTCATGTGTTGCAGGAACTTTCTCACGCAACAGCTCGCCACAGCTGGAAATGCACCTGAGGAAACCATCCAGCACTTTTCCCTCTCGCACATCCCGGGTGAAGGCTGCGACGATGCTTTCCCAGGCGGCGTTGTCGATCCTGGCAGCAATGCCCCGGTCGACCAGAATCTCGACGTATCGCTCTGCTTCGGAAACGAAAATGAGTACACCGGTGTCGCCATCGGTATGGTGCAGATTCAGTTCGATGAACTGTCGGCGGGCCAGGTTACTGGCACGCCAGTGCCGAACGCCCCGGGGAATCAGGCGGCCGGTCAGTGCCGGGAGGCGAAATAGCAAAGCCAGCAGGATGAACACCGACCACTGCGCCAGCAACAGATAACCGAGCCCGAGATCGGTAGTCACCAGCAGTAGCGGTCCGGGCAATAGCAGCGCAAGCAGGCTGGCCCAGAGGACGGGGATGTAGTGGTAGTCGTCGGCCTGGGCGGCGAGCACCGTAACCACCTCTGCATCCGTCTCCAGCTCGATACGGTCGATCGCCTCGGCGACCTGGCGTTGTTCACTTTCGGTCAATAATGTCATCAATGCCTCCTTACCAGCCGCCGGAGGCGCCGCCCCCACCGAAGCCACCTCCGCCGCCACCAAAACCTCCTCCGAAACCTCCGCGCCCGCCGCCTCGACCCATACCACCGAGCAGCGCACCGGCCAGCACGGCGCGCCCGAACCGACCACGCCCACCCCGCCCTCCAGCGAGCACCGACATGATGACGATGAACAGAAACAGCAGCAGGATCGCCGGCGGATGCTCTGGCTCCTGGGCGACGCGGGGGTCCCCTGCTACCTGCAGTGGGTCTCCGCCAAGCACCTGTATCATCGCCTCAGTGCCGCGAACGATACCCTGCTGAAACTGCCCCTGGCGAAACGCAGGCGTGATGATGCCGTTGATGATCATCGCCGCCTGGGCATCGGTCAGCCTGTCCTCCAGGCCATACCCGACCTCGATACGCAGGCGGCGTTCTTCCTGGGCAATTATCAGCAGCGCGCCATTGTCTTCCCCCCGCTGACCTATGCCCCAGTGACGACCTAGCTCAACGCCATATTCTTCGATACTCCGCCCGGCCAGAGTCGGAATGGTCACCACTACCAGCTGCTCGCCGGTAGCCTGCTCGTGCCCGGCGAGCATCCGGGTCAGTTGCGCCTCTACCTGGGTATCGATCATGCCGGCCTGATCGACCACCCGTCCGGTGAGCGGCGGGAACGCGTCCTGCGCCACAAGCGGAGCACTCAGCAGAACCAGCGCCAGCAGCGCCCCAAGTAGCCGACTCATTGGAACTGTACTTGCGGCGCCTGCTCGGCGTTTTCGGTTGTCGCCTGGAAATTGCTGCGCAGCGGCAGGTCACTGTAAAGCAGCCGGTGCCAGATACGCCCAGGAAACGTCCGTATTTCGGTGTTGTAGCGTTGCACCGCCGTAATGTAATCACGGCGGGCGACAGCGATGCGGTTCTCGGTACCTTCAAGTTGGGACTGCAGGGCCAGGAAGTTCTGGTTCGAGCGTAGTTCGGGGTAGGCCTCGGACACAGCCATGAGCCTACTGAGTGCCCCCGTCAACTGGCCCTGGGCCTGTTCGAACTGGCGCAACCTTTCAGGATCATCAAGGTCATCCACGCTCAACTGGATCGAGGTTGCCCTCGAGCGGGCCTCCATGACTGCAGTAAGGGTTTCCTGCTCCTGCCGGGCAAAGCCACGTACCGTTTCGACCAGATTGGGGACAAGGTCGGCACGTCGCTGATACTGATTTTCGACCTGAGCCCATGCGGAAGAGACCTCCTCGTCAAGGGTCGGAATGCGGTTGATACCGCAACCGACCATCAGGCTCGCAGTGAAACCGATAACCAGCAATTGAAAGATTGATCTGCAATTCTGGCGCATGTGGTGTTTGTCCTTTCAACTAGGGCCGCTAGCTTCAAGACCCTTCTCGACGGGTCGAGTTCGCGAGCGGAAGGCAATTGGCGCAGCCTGCGCCACTTGTCAATCATGCTGCTCCGCCTTTTCAAGCACAAGCCTGAGTGCGCTATACATGTCCAGACGGGCGGAGCGTCCTATATCCGGGTCCGCCGGGTCGCCCGGGCGTTCCGAGGGCAGTATGGGCGCGGTGAGATGATACTCATCGACCGAACCGAAGTGGACCGGGTCTCCGATGGTGAGCGAAGTACGACGAAGGATCCCGCGTAGCTGCATCGGCGTGAGGCTATCGTCTATGGACAGGAGGGCGGCCAGCAAAGCGCCTACCAGCGGCGTCGAAAAAGAGGTTCCACAGCGTCGATCACCGCGCTCGTCCGGCTCCAGACTGGTGCCTCGCATACATGCCGCAGCACTGATATCGACGCGCATCCCCAAGCTCGAGGCACTGCGGCGCGCCACATGGTCCGGATCCCTGCGCGAAAGCTCCGCGTCGCTCACTTCGTGCCCACCGACCACGATCAACTGGTCGTGAAAGAACGAAGAGGGCAAACGGTAGTCGCTTCGCCCGGCGAAGAAGGATGCGTTGCCGGCTGAGTTGACGATCACCACGTCCGGGTACTCGCTTTCAAGCCAGTTGAGAAAACGTTCGAGTAATACCCGGTAACCCCGCATGGCCTCCCCGGACCGTGTCAGCGAGGCCACCTCTTCGCCATCGATGTCAATCGCGCCGACCCGATGAATACCCCAGCTCCAGTTGACGACCCTGGCGCCATCACGGATCAGGTTGACCGTGGCAGCTATGTTGGCGGTAAGCCCTCCATTGGAATTGCGGTCGACGATCACCTCGAATCCCGGCGCGGCGCCTTCGAGGCCGCGAAGGAATCCGCTATTTCCGCCCTGCCCCCATACCGCTGCTATCACGCCTGTCACTGCCGTGCCATGCCCCGAGGGCTCGCTCGCATCACGGGCGTAAACGCAAAGCCTGGGCCACTGCGCGCGGCAATCACCTACGTACGTGGAAAAGTCTGGCGTGTCGAAATCGATATTGCGCTCGATCACACCGATTCGTACCGGATGTCGGGCGGCGCCCTCTCCGGGGCCCAGGTTGTGACGCCGATAGAGCTCGACCGCCTCGAGAAATCGATTTGCCGCCCACTCCCGGTTATCGGGTGGCTGCGACCTGACGCGCTCCTCATCACCCAATGGCTGTTCGGGTGAGCTTTCTTCGATAACCACCCCGGCAACGCTCAGCTCACCCCATAGACGCAGCACCAGTGCGTCCCGCGCATCGAGGTTATCGACCGGCAGCCGCAACTGGTAGAGATTCAGGGGTTCAATGGCACCGACGACCTCGGCATCGTAGGCTGCCGCCAGTCGCCGCGCCTGCTCGGCGCCATCGAACTCTTCTCGAATCACCAGGCTGACCAGATCCACGTAGGTGTTCTGGCCATACCGGTTGCGGACCGTCTCCGCCTCGGATGCGGCCACCACGTAGGCGCCTTTCAGGCTAAGCCAGACCGGATTGCTGGACTCGTCGCCCTGCTGCAGCCAAAGCGGACGACTGCTGAAATCATCAGCCCCCAGACGAATACGCAACATATCGCCCTCCCTCTCGACCTGGTCCGGCGGTATCAGTTGTTGGCCGATATGCACTCGAAAATCCGCCGTCCGCAAACCCCGCGTCAGCACACAGAATTCCTGGGAGCTTACATCTTTCGCCAGACGACACGGCTGTAGTTCCGCAATGCGTAGAGGAGTCACTTCGCCGGCCATTGCAACACAGGCGAACGACAATGTGAGCAAGCTCGTAAATCTCCGCAACCAGCCTCTAGACGACATCAGCCTTCCCCATTGCCCAATCGGCCCTTTCTGACCGCAACGCCAGAGGCGAATTCCATCAACGCCATCAGTAGATAAAACCTGTGACTCAAGCGAACCAACGGCAAGGTTAGCGGTCTTTTCTGCAATCCCCGCATCACATCGGTTTGACATCAGTTGGGGAGGTGGGATCGAACGTCCTGCTCGATCCGCACAGGCGCAACTCTGCGCAGCTTTTTGCGTTTCCACTTCCAGCGATTCAGTTGGTGAGCTCAGGCTCACAAGGACGGACTGTGATGAAGAAGCTCAATGCCGAGCTTGGCAAGATGGGGCTGGTGCTGTTCCCAATGGTTCTGCAACCATTTCTGAACTTCTGCTTTCTGTTGCTGGTAGCCAGACGTGCGCCCATGGAGGAATACGGGGGTCTGGCATTGAGCATCGTGCTGATGTCGCTCATCGTCGGCTTCGCCGACCTGGGTCTGCGCGACTATCTGCTCAGCAAGAGCGCGATACGTCGTGGCCTGTCTACCGGGGAAAACCTGCTAGTACCTTCGGGACTCGGCTTCCTCGTCCTGGCTAGCCTGAGCGTAGCCTACACCCAATACCTCGGAGACGCGGACATTGCGCTTGCCCTGTTGCTTTGCGCCCTACCAGAGGCCGCGGCCTTCGGCATCCTGCAACGCTGTCTGTTCTTTCACTACCAGCGCGAAGACCAGCTGGTGCGCTTTTCCACACTTGACGCCTTTCACAAATCAGCCCCTTTCGCGATCAAGCTGCTGGTCTTCTGGTTCACCGGGGAGTTGGTGCTTGCGGTAGGCTGCGGTGCACTACTCGCATTGCTTTCATACTTTTGCTGGTTTTACCTGACCTGCCTTCGTAGCGGCACCTTCCTAAGCAGGGAACTCAAGCCGTTTCGCTCGCTGATCGCCATGCTAAGGCTCTGGCGGGCCTGGCTGCCGTTTACCGTTTCGTTCTTCGCGTTCTTCCTGTATTTCGGTTCGGACAGGATCCTGGTGGAAGCCCTGCTGGGTGCCGAATCGCTCGCGGTCTATACGGCGGCATATTCCTTTATCGCCCTGGGCCAGATCGTCGTCACGGCGTTCTGGTCACTGTACATGCCACGCATATCC
The DNA here is from genome assembly GCA_030603065.1 of Pseudomonas sp. Taxonomy (GTDB): domain Bacteria; phylum Pseudomonadota; class Gammaproteobacteria; order Pseudomonadales; family Pseudomonadaceae; genus Halopseudomonas. The sequence goes on along the minus strand of JAUVYN010000029.1, from coordinate 12,153 downwards.
CGAGGTGATCAGGTATTCAGTCTGCGCAAGTTCGTCACGCTGGCCATGGCCTTGTCGCTCGGGATGGTCGCAGGGTATCAGGTTTTCGCCAGATATCTTTTCGATCACTTCTATCCTGACGGCTACGCCGAAGGCGCACTGATTCTTTCGGTCATGTCAGCTTTCTTCATTTTCAGGCTGGTCAACGTGGTCTTCGAGATGCACTGGGTCGCCCGTGACAGATATGCGACTTTCGTGCGCATGCGCGTCGGCTGTGGATTGGTCAGCGTCGTGCTGAACGTATTGTGCATACCGGTTTACGGACTGATCGCTCCCGCTCTGGTGGTAATCCTTTGCGAGGCGCTACTTTGCCTGTTCATTCTGGGCTCGGAATGGCGCTGGCGGCGCACCCCGCCAGCGATCGATGCGCCGGGCCTGATCGACAAGGTGCTCTGATGTGTCACCAGGGCAGCACTTCGCCGTTGCTGTGCCAGAACGACCCGGAATTGTCCAGATTGAGTGCTGCGATACGTGCAGCGATTCCCCGCGCTGCCTCCTCCGGACTGATCATTCCCGAAAAGCCCACCATGCGCGTCTTCACGTAGCCCGGGTGAATCTGTGCAACCGCGACGCCGCGGGGACGAAGGTCTATTGCCAGAGATTTTCCGAAGGCGTTGAGAGCAGCCTTGGAAGCACGGTATCCATAGCGCCCACCAGAATCATTGTCGGCAATGGAGCCCATGCGGCTGGTGATATTCGCTATCTTCCCTCCTTCGGCGATCAGCGGCAGCAATGCCTGGGTGACCCTTAGCGGCGCATAGGCATTGACTTCCATCTGCCAGCGAATCGAATCGAAGTCGATGATTCCGAGCTCTTCGTTCTGCAGTATCCCAGCGTTGTTTATCAGAAGATCGAGCTGCAGATCCTCCAGGGAATCGGTCAGGTGCGCGACGTCGCTCTCACTGGTCACATCCACCCCGGCCAGAACCCGAGTCGCCACCTGCTGCAGCTCGGGAGACGATTCCCGGCAGACGCCGATGACCTGCTGTCCGGCCTGCGCATAGTGCCGTGCCAGCTCAAGGCCGATGCCCCGGTTCGCACCGGTTATCAGTACATGTTTCATGATGCTCATCTCCGCTTGAAAGGTTTCCCTGCATCTTTGCCAACTGCAGCGGCCGATTGTTCCGCAGCGATACGCCCGACCGGAACGGATGGAGGCCCTCAGGGTCGAGATACCTGTACCCCCAAGGAAGCACATCATGCGTCAGTATGCGTCACGACTTCTCGCCCTGGTACTGCCCGCACTCATGCTGGGATGCACCCAGCCTGAGGACGAGCACGCGGGAGCGCAGGCAGGAGGAACTGCGGTTTCGGTCATGCAGGTTCAGGCCGACCCAGTCGACGTATTCCTCGACCTGCCTGGTCGGGTCGAAGCGGTCGCTCTGGCCGAGGTCCGGGCCCGGGTAGACGGCATCGTCGAGGAACGCCTCTACGAGGAAGGTACCGACGTGGAGGCCGGAGAGGCGCTTTTTCGCATCGATCCGAGAGAAATGCAGGCCCAACTCAGTGCTGCCGAAGCGGCGCTGAACAGCGCACGAGCCAATGCAGCCAATGCCGTACGCGATGCACAGCGCTATGAAGAACTGGTCGGACGCGGCGCTATCAGTCGGCAGGATTACGATACTGCCGTCGCCCGCCGACGTACCGCAGAGGCGGAGGTCTCCCGTGCCGAAGCCGCAGTCGAAAGCGCCCGCCTGCAGCTCAGCTACACCGAAGTGATATCCCCTATCGCAGGCGTCGCGGGCCGTGCAGAGGTGACCGTTGGCGCCCTGGTATCCGCCTCGGCGGCGACCCTATTGACCCGCGTCGAACAGTTCGACCCGGTTTACGTTGACCTGGCCCAGTCAAGCACCGATCTGCTAGCCCTGCGCGCGCAAGTAGCAGCTGGCGAACTGCAGCTCCCGGAAGACAAGCGCATCGAGGTGCGCCTGACGCTCGAAAATGGGCAGGATTATCCGCACGCGGGATATCTCGATTTCTTTTCAATGTCCATTGACCGCGCGACCGGAACGCTGGCCCTCCGGGCCCAGGTCCCCAACCCGGACCGGATTCTGTTGCCAGGTCAGTTCGTGCGCACGCAGCTGCGTGCAGGTGTGCGCCCGGACGCCATTCGCGTGCCCCAGCGTGCGGTTGTAATGGATCAGGCGGGGCCAGGCCTTATGCTGGTGAATGCCGAAGACCAGGCGGAGCCCCGCCGAGTCGAACTCGGAGCGATGCAGGACGGTTACTGGGTGATACGCGAGGGTCTGGCACCGGGAGAGCGGGTCATCGTCGAGGGGTGGGACGGGGTGCGGCCTGGGCAGCAAGTCCTGCCCGAACCCTACACTGCCGGCGAGCGGGCTGATCGGGCGCCTGCCGAATGACGCCGGTATTTTTCATCCGTCGCCCGATTTTTGCCTGGGTCATCGCGCTGGGGATACTGCTGGGCGGGGTCATGGCCCTGCGGGCCCTGCCAGTGGAACAGTATCCATCCATCGCGCCACCTCAGATCAACGTCAATGTCACGTACCCTGGGGCCGATGCCAGGGTACTGGAGACCAACGTCACGCAAATCATCGAGGAGGAGCTCAACAGCGTAGACGGCTACCTGTACATGGACTCGACGAGCCGGTCCAATGGCACCGCCTCCATCGAACTGACGCTCGAGCCCGGTACCGATATCGATATCGCCCAGATGGAGATCCAGAATTTGCTGAGTCGGGTCGAGCCACGGCTGCCCGAAGAGGTTCGACGTCAAGGCATACGGGTGTTTCAGTCCAGCTCCAATGTTCTGCTGATCGTCTCGATCATCTCGCGCAGTGGCGAGTTGAGCAGCCTGGAACTCGGCCACCACGCCACCACCAATGTGGTTAGCGAACTCCGGCGCATTCGCGGCGTTGGCGATATCCGCGAGTTCTATACCTCCTACGCCATGCGCATCTGGTTGAATCCGGAGCGGCTTGCGAGTTTCGGGCTGACTGCCGGGGAAGTGATGAGCGCTGTCCGCGAGCAGAATGCTCAGCCGGCCAGCGGAGCGATTGGCGACCTGCCGCTCACCGACGGCATCGAGATCCACGCGCCCCTGGAGACCCAGGGACGCTTCAGTTCACCTGAGGAGTTTGCCGAAATCATCCTGCGTGCCAACCCTGATGGCTCGGCGATTCGTCTGCGTGACGTGGCACGTGTCGAACTTGGTGCTCAGGAATATGCCAGCCGTACCGAGCTCAATGGCCGACCTGCGGCCGGCCTGGCCGTCCAGCTCGCGCCGGGCGCCAATGCGCTCGAGGTCTCGGAAGCGGTACGCCAGCGTCTGGCTGAGCTGGAGAGCGGCTTCCCACAGGACATCGGTTGGGAAATCCCCTTCGACACCACGCCGTTCATTTCAGCCTCCATCCGCCAGGTACTGCTTACGCTGCTTCAGGCAGTTGGGTTGGTCGTACTGGTGATGCTGGTATTCCTGCAGAACTGGCGCACCCTGCTGATCCCCACCATCGTGATCCCGGTAACCCTGATCGGCACCTGCCTGGGCCTTTGGCTTCTGAACTTCAGCATCAACCTGTTAACCCTGTTCGGCATGGTGTTGGCAATCGGCACACTGGTGGACGACACCATCGTGGTGGTGGAAAACGTCAAGCGCCTGATCGACGAGGAAGGGCTGCAGCCGTACGAAGCCACCGTCAAGGCCATGGGGCAGGTAACTGCGCCCATTATCGGCACGACCCTGGCGCTTATCGCAGTATTCGTGCCGCTGGCGTTCTTTCCGGGATCCACGGGCGGAATCTATCAGCAGTTCGCGGTAACCCTGGCTATTGCCGTGAGCATATCCACCCTCCTCGCGCTGACTCTGACTCCTGCCCTGGCGGCAACTCTGCTCAAGGCGCCTAAGGCGGACCACGGGCAATCGCAACGCAGCGCCGGGCTCAGCGAGAGAGTATTCGCCCCCTTCAACCATGGTCTGAGCAGCGCCACAGCGGGCTATCACCGGGCAGTTGCCAGCGTGCTTGCTCATCCCCTCTGGTTTCTGCTCGGCTTCATCTTGCTTTGCGCGCTCACCGCATGGCTGTTCCTGCGCATGCCCACCGCCTTTCTTCCGGAGGAGGATCAGGGCTCGATCATGACGGTGGTCCAGGCGCCTCCGGGTGCCACACTCGAACGAACCGCTACGGCCATGGGCGAGGTGCAGAGCTTCTACGAGGCCGAAGAAGCAGTTGAAAGCACCGTCGCCGTGTTTGGCTTCAGCTTCTTTGGCCAGGGGCAGGCTCATGCCATGGCATTCGTGCGGCTGACCCCCTGGGGCGAACGGGATGCGGACCAGAGCGCCCAGGCGCTGGTACAGCGCGCGATGGCGCGCTTCTCTCAACTACGCGAAGCCAGAGTATTCGCCATGAACCCGCCCGCGATTCCGGAGCTGGGGACTTCCGGCGGGTTCACATTCAAACTGGAAGACCGCGGCAATCAGGGTTATCAAGCGTTGAAAAACGCCCGCGACCAACTGCTCGGCGCTGCCAGCCAGAGTGACGTGCTGGCCGATGTTCGCCCGGAGGGGGCGGACGAAGCACCGCGTCTTCGGCTGGATATCGATCGTATTCGGGCCCGCTCGCTCGGCCTGTCCATTGAAACCGTCCACAGCGCACTCGGCAGCGCATTCGCCAGCGCCTATGCAAACGACTTCAACTACGACGGCCGGGTGTTTCAGGTACTGCTACAGGCTGACGCGCCTTTTCGCATGACTCCGCAGCACGTGCTGGACCTGCAGGTGCGCAATGACGAGGGTGCCAGCGTTCCCTTCGGCGCCTTTTCCCGCGTGGAATGGACCACGGGCGCTACGCAATTGCAGCGCTACAACGGCTATCCGTCCATGACGATTTCAGGCAACGCAGCGCAGGGCTTTTCCAGCGGAGAGGCCATGCGGGAAATGGAGCGCCTGGCCGAGGATCTGCCGCCCGGTTTCGACTTCGCCTGGTCGGGCATTTCCTTCGAAGAACAACAGGCCGCCGGCCAGGTTGGGTTGCTGCTCGGCCTGTCGCTGCTGGTGGTACTCATGGTGCTGGCTGCGCTCTATGAAAGCTGGACCATTCCTATCGCGGTGCTGCTCGTAGTGCCGTTTGGCGCGCTCGGCGCCATGCTGTTCGCTATGCTCCGCGATCTGAACGCGGATATCTATTTCAATGTGGGGCTGGTGACCATCATCGGGCTGTCTGCCAAGAACGCCATTCTCATCGTCGAGTTTGCCATGGAGGAAGAGGCACGCGGCAAGCCTCTCAACGACGCCATTATCAGCGCCGTCAAGCTACGCTTCCGGCCTGTGCTGATGACCTCACTGACCTTCATCCTCGGAATGCTCCCCCTTGTGCTGTCCAGCGGAGCAGGCGCGGGCGGTCGGATCGCAGTGGGAACGGGGGTCATGGGCGGAATGATTCTGGCGACCCTGCTGGGACTGTTTTACATCCCCCTGTTCTATCTCGCGGTGCGGCGCTGGCTCGATCGTGGGAAACCGCTCAGCGGCGCGCGCAAGGCCGAACCTTCCGTTCAGTAATGGGCACCCAGAAGCCCGGCTACCCACCCCACTAGCCGCTTGTTCAGTGGACGGTTCTCCCAGTCGTCCAGGGTGAATCGTTCCGCTTGTTCGAGGTCACTCTCGACCAGTTCACGCAGGAATATTGCGAAGGACTCGTCCCATACCGCCACATTGGCCTCGTCGTTGATACGGAACGAGCGATTGTCCAGATTGGCCGATCCAAAACTACCCCAGTAGTCGTCTACCGATATGAGCTTGGCGTGATACATCGATGGCTGATACTCGTACAGTTCCACTCCGGCCTCCAGAATTTCGCGCCAGCGGTTGATCGATGCGTGTCGCACGAAGCCCTTGTCCATCGATCCGCCCGGCATCAAAATGCGCACCCTGACGCCCCGGTCCACCGCCAGTTTGAGCGCTTCCAGAAAAGCCACATCCGGATAGAAGTAAGCCGTGGAGGCTGTGAAATCCCGCTGCGCCGCAGCGAGCGCGTACAGCAACGTGCCGCGCACCCGCTTGCGGCCCTCCTGCGGTGCGCTCTTGAGCACCTGCATCTGCAGATCACCATGCGGTTCCAGCACCGGAAAGAACCTCGCACCCTCCAATAGCACACCACTGGCGTTGAGCCAGTTTTCGGCGAAGGTTGCCTGTAGACCCGCAACGATCGGCCCCCGCAGCCTGAAATGATGATCCCGGTAACCCGGTCCGTCTTCACTGGGCAACCAGGGGTCGGCGATGTTCGCGCCGCCAATGAACCCCACCTGCCCGTCCACCACCAGGATCTTGCGGTGGGTTCGGTAATTGATGCGATCCAGCTTGTACCATACCGGTGCGCGATAGCGCTCGACCTTGACACCCGCGTCTTCCATCAGCTCGAACTTCGACTGATCAGCCCTTGTGGAGCCGATGAAATCGATCAGGGCACGGACTTCGACCCCGCGACTGGCAGCCCGCGCTAGCGCCTCGGCCAGCGCGCCGGCCGCCCGCTCTCCGAAGAATTCATAGGTTTCGAAAGTAACTGTGTGCTCCGCTCGGGATATCTCCTCAATCATGGCCGAAAAGATCTCCTCACCGTCAGTGAGCAATTCCGCGCTGTTTCCCGGGACGATGGGGTTATGCAGCAGCACCTGGAGCGTCTGCCGAAACTGCGGATCGCGCACCCCATATTCCAGCTCCAGCCCGTCGGACATGCGTTTTGGTAGTGGCAAGGCATTGAATGCGATGATGTTTCCGACAAGCAACGCCACTGCGATCAACGCCAGTAGCCAGGGGAGATAGCGAAGGGAAATCCTCTTGGGCATGAGCGACCTTGTTAGATTTGCTGTCCAGGCGGGCCAGGATAAGCGAGACCGCCGTCCAATCTGCAGACAATCACAGGACCGGAAATGCTCAGCCGATCTGACCAGGTGCGCGCCTTCCCCGCTATACTAGTTTCTGCCTACCCCACTCGGTTATCAGGAAGCACGACATGGCAATCGACAACAATAGAATGCTGCTCGAAGCGGAAAAACTGCGCCGTGAAATCAACCGTGAGATCATTAACCCGCTTATTCCGGTTTTGAGTCTGGACGATCTCAGACCTCTGATAACCATGGTTGCGCGATCCCGTGCACTGTACATGCGCGAACTGCTCGACCTTGCCAGGGCCTCTACCGACGCCCCGCCGACCGATGAGCAAATCCAGCGGCTACGCCATCACCGCGAGACCTATGACGAACTGGTGAAAGCTGCTGGTGCGCTGGAAACGGTCATCGAGCGCGAGTATCTGGATGTACGCCCGACTCGAAAGTAATAGGAATAAAAAACGGGCCCGACGGCCCGTTTTTTACTGACGGGGTTCAGCCTAGTAAGGACAGTTCCCGCGGTATTCGGAAATGTCCCGATCAGACGTATGGTTCGGCCCACACAGGAACTGGCTGTAACGGCGATCGTTGTCCAGGAAACGCTTCATCCAGGACACGCCCAGGCGACTCAGGTCCGCGTTGAAAGAGTTGTCTCCATTGGCACAGTAGTGGTTGCCGCGGTTGAGTTGGACGAATGCTTTCGCGACAGAGGTCGGGATCTGGTTGTAGAACGGGGATGCATGGTTGCGAACCGGTGCGATGGAGTCACTCTCGCAAGCGAAAATCAGCGTCGGAGCCTTCACGCTGGGGAAGGTGGTGGTGTCCCATGGTGCCAGCGGAATGGCAGCTTTGATTCGGCCTTCACTCGCCACGCGAAGTGTACCACCGCCACCCATTGACCAGCCGACCACACCCAGGCGAGCGGTATCGATCATGCCGTTGACGGGGCTGCTGCTGGAGCGGTTCTGGGCAATGAGATAGTCAAGCGCTGCATTGATCTGGCGAGCACGGGACGGAGGCTGATCGGTGCTGTTGTTGGTGTCGATGGTCAGGACCACGAAACCGTGAGAAGCAAGTCGAGGGCCCCACCACTCGATTGATGACTGACTGGACACATAGCCCGGGATCACGACAATTGCAGCCATAGTGCCGGTGGTGCCCGTCGGGTAGTAGATTGTTCCCCCACCGAATCCGCTGACGAGGCCCGAAACCCGACTGGTTCGAACGCTGAGCGGCCCAGCCCCCTCGACAAAGGAAACCGAAGGATTGGGGCCACGCTGGTACGGATTGGATGGGTCGGTTGGCTCCGGGGTCGGTGCGGGGTTGGAGGCCATAAGAGCAGAGGAAAACAGCAGCGCGCCGGCGGCGATAAGGGGCAATACCTTGTTAATGGTATTTGTTTTCATTGTAACTCCGAGGAAAACTGATTGTTATTGGTATCGGGGCGATGGCCACTGCACACATACTTACCAACCGCCGGATTCGGAGTTTTATTTTGAAACAAATACAAGTCAATATGGATTTTTAAAGTCCACCCTAATGGGTGAAGCACGCCCCACCCATTAGGGTGATAAAACAGCAAGTATCTGATAATTAATATATAAAAAAGACTTTATGAGTTATTTCATGTTCGATAAAACAGCTCACCCTTTTGGGTTATTCCGCCATTCACTCTTTAGCCACCCAGACTTCCCTGTTATTAACGCGAGCAACTTTATAACTCCTCAAAGTTGTCAGAGCCTCACTCAATCCAAGCGAAGCCAAAACTTCATATGCTCGTTTCATCGTTGCCTCGTCGAAGGCCCCGACGTCGGGCGTGGCACGCTGTAGAACAATCATCAGATAAGGCTCCACTCCGACCTCAATCGGCACACCATGATACTGAGTCTGGAGCAGCCCCAGTTGCCTGACCTGAGGCTTATCGGTCACCGGATCACCATCCGCCGGCTGAACCCGGGCGAGCCAGTCGTCCATGAATGCGATCTTGTCGGACAACTCCGGAAAGATGTCCCGGGCGATGTGCCTGAGGAGCGGCTCGAGGGTGGGTGGCAACCGGTCATCTGCGGGAAAGGAGGGCTCGCAGTCGGGATACTCCACAACATCCAGGCCCGGTGCCGTCATTCGTTCTACCCAGCGGTATACACCGGGAGCACGCGTTTTCATGATCGCCGAGGGCACGGGGTCGCGACCGAGGTGCGCGAACATCGGCCCGATCAGGCCGTAGTCTGCTACCGACGGACGACCGCCAAGCAGGTACGGGAGCTGTTCGAAGTGCCGCTCCAGAATGTCCAGCAGCGCGATGAAAGACGCTTCAATGGGCGCAATGCTGGATGCATGGATGCCCAGCCGCGGAAGATAGGACTGCATGCGCTGCATGATCCTGTCTGCCATCTCGGCTCCCGAACCGCTGGCGAAGGCGTGTCGTAGAAACTGCTGCTGCTCGTCGAGAAAGGACCAACGATAGTGCATGGCCTGTTTGAGCATCGCCTGACCACCGTAGTACTCGATGATGATCGCGGCCATTCGCTGCAGCGGCGTGTCCGGGTAAACCGAAAAGGTACTGCCTCGCTTTTCAAAATGATCGATTATGTCGATGCTGTCCTGAATCAGCTCGCCTTCGGGCGTCTGCAGCACCGGAATGATGCTTCGCCCGATATGCGGCACGACGTGCATCGCAAAGTCAGGATGCGAGGTTGGGCGTTCGACATAGTCAATACGCTGGTTGCGCAGATAGCAGCGCACCTTACCGGTATAAAGGGAGTGAGGGACGCCATAAAGGATATAAGGCTGAACAGTGTCCATCGGATCGCGCTCCGGATTCAGTGACCGCCCAACTTAGGCAAGTTCGCGCCGTCCGGCAAGCCTATGACCCGCATGAATGGAGCATAATGCGGGTCGATCTCGACGGGCCAGATGATGTCAGGCGAGTTTCAGCATGTGCCCTTCCAGCGGGTCGACACGGCCTTCGCAGAGTTCGGCCACCAGCGTCTGGGCCGCCTCGAATCCTTCGTGCCTCGACACCTTCAGCCACGGCTGCTCGGCATCGCTCACCCGGCCAATGAAGGCCAGCTGCGCCTCATTGAACCTGCGTGTCACTTCCAGAGGCCCCCAGTCTGCGTTGCGCTTCTTGATCTGGTACGGCGCGAAGTACGGCTGTGGGCTGGGGCCCGGGAGCGACTGGTCGGCATTGTCCAGGTGATCCTGCGACTGCGCAGAACCGGCGTAGCAGTCGTATACGAGCGTGTCATGGAAGTGGTTGTGAATTCTCGTGCGCAGGCCGTCATTCCCGGCAAAGTCGACATATAGGGTCGGGATGCTGGCGTCCAGTGTATCGAGTTCGTCGTAGGAAATGGTTTGCGCGTAGCATCCAAGAGATTCGACGAAGTTGCGGTTGCCATTCGAGGTCCAGCCTACCAGCCGCACGTCATCACGCCCTTCCAGACAGAATGCGGTGCCATAGGCGGTCTTGCTGGAGGCACTGGAAACCACGATCTGCCGGGCGCCGAAGAAATCGTTGTCTTCGAGGAAATCCGCCAGCATGAAGGAGGTGATGAACAGCGGCCGCAACAGCGCCTGATAGGGCTCGTATTCTTCACGATAGGCCGCGTCTGTGCGGGTGCGCTGATAGTGATTGTAGGCCGAGGTCAGATCCAGGCGGTGCTCGGCACCGTCGTAGAAGCCTCGCTCACCGACCCGCACCGGCTCGACAACCAGATGCGTGGCGATCGGCCAATAGCCGTAAAAGCGCTCGCCAGGCTCGACGCCTTCCACCGTTGATTCGACCACTTCGGCAAAGCCCCAAGCCGGCATGTGGCCCCAGCCCACTTCCCCAGTTGGGAAGAAGTTCCAGTAACGCAGATGCGGCGTGTCGCCGAAGGCAGCGTAGGTGATATTGTTGGTCGTCAGTGCCAGATCCGTGATCCGCATGAGCGCCTGGCCGGGCTTCAGTTCGGCCTGTTCAGTGGTTAGGATTCGCGTATGGTGCAGCGCGGACTTGTCGCTCTGCAGCTGAGTGATTTCAGTCATCGTCGATCCGTCCTGTCAAAGGAGCCAAGTGGTGCAACGACTTTACCTCAGCCTATTCGCCGGGGGGTTCGGTTCCCGGTGAGCCAACGCTCCACGCCGCCGGAAGCCCGGGCCAAACCACTGAAACGACCCTCGCAGTCACGGGCGACAGCCACCGTGCAGGCGCTGTTCGATGCTTTTGTTCGGATTTGGCAACGCGATGGCTGGGAGCGCGCGACGACTCGAGCCGTCGCGCTCGAGGCCGGCGTGGCAGTGGGAACTCTCTACGAGTATTTTCCCAGCAAGCTTGCACTGCAATCGGGCTACGTCCGCTACTGCATCGAACAGCTCATCCTGCGAGTCAACGAAGCGGCGATCGAACCGCCTGACCTCGCATGGGAAGACCGCCTGCATCGGATGCTACAGCGATTATGCGGTGTCGAGCGCCAGGGCATGCCCTGGTTTCACCCGAAATTGCTCGAGCTGGAGCCCAGTATTGCCGAGCACAAACATCAGCAGCGCGCCCATGAAGAACTCAGGCAAATGTGGCATCGCCTGTTCGCCGCCTGCACTGACTTACCTCGTCCCGTCGCGCCAGCAACCGTCGATGCTTTGCATCTGGCGGTATGGGGCGGCAGGCGCTACGCGATGCTCATACATTTGGACGAGGCCGCTTTGGCCAGTTGGGCGGAGCAGATGGAAATACTGTGCCGCAATATGCTCGACTGAGCGAGATCAGGCCTGGGGCGAGGCGGTGAGCGCCTTGCGCATGTATACGCGAGTGAAACCATCTTCCTGTCGGGTGTCGTATTCTCGGTAACCGAAGCGCCCATAGAGAACGCGGTTCTCGACCATCAGAACATTGGTATACAGATCCAGAAACTGATAGCCGGCCTCCCTCGCCAGACGCTCCGCCAGTAGCAACAACTGCTTGCCTACCCCTTGCCCTTGTGCCTGCGGGTCTACTGCAACATTTTCCAGCAGCATTCCACGAGAGCGGTGCGACAGCACCAGCACGCCGAGTACACGATCACCGACGACCGCCACCCAGACCAGTGCCGAGGCGATTACGCGGCGGTAATCCTGCAGCATGGGTGCAGGGGAGCAGCCCAGGCGGCGTTCGAATCGTTCATACGCGCGGCGCACGCAGGCGGAAATATCCCCGGCGTCTGCGGCCTTGGCCTTACGCAACGTCAGTCGTGTTTCGTGCAATTCACGCCCTCCCTGGGCACGACAGGCTTGAGAAAAAACTCGGATGGTGGTGGTGGA
>JAUVYN010000091.1 GCA_030603065.1 Pseudomonas sp. | reverse complement strand
TGATCCAAGAGAGGGCTTTTGAACAATTCCGATCCCGATGAGCTCCAGAGCGAAGTGCTGCGCCTGCGTGCAGCGCTCGCCGAAGCGCAGGAAGCGAGGGAGCGCTACCGCCTGGTCGCCAAGGCAACCCACGATGCGGTGTGGGACTGCGACCTGACGACGGGCCGGGTGCTCTGGAACGATGCGCTGGAGCAGGCCTACGGTCACCGTCTGGTCGACGCCGACATGAACGAAGCCTTTTGGATAGAGCAGATCCACCCGGACGACCGGGACCGCGTCCGCAGTTCGCTGCGGGAGGTGATCTACGGGACCAGCAGTATCTGGACGGACGAATATCGCTTTCGGCGTTTCGATGGAAGTTACGCCGAAGTGCTGGATCGGGGACATGTCATCCGCGATACAACCGGCACGGCCGTACGGATCATAGGCGCGATGCTCGATCTGTCCGAGCGGCGCCAGGCCGAATCCGCGTTGCGTCAGAGCGAAGAAAGATTCAGAACCATCGTCGAAACGATCGAAGCGGCCTTTGCCATCGTGCAGGTGAAATTCGATGCTGATGACCGTCCGGTGGATTATCGCTTCGTCGAAGTGAACCCTGCATTCGAGCGTCAGGCCGGGGTCGATTTGCTCGGAAAGTGGGTGACCGAGTATGCGCCCGATCTGGAGCACTTCTGGTTCGAGACCTATGGGCATGTAGCCAAGACCGGTGAACCGGCCAACTTCGAAAATTATGCCAGGCACTTCGAACGGTGGTTCGATGTACGAGCGGTGCGCGTGGGGGACCCTGCGGAACGGCAGATAGGCATCTTCTTCACAGACGTTACTGATCGACGCAACGCCGAAGAGCGGTTACGCGTTAGCGAAGCCTTGGCTCGCCGCAACATCGAAAGAGTCCAGCTCGCCCTCGCGGCAGGCGCAATCATCGGCACCTGGAACTGGGACCTCAGGGTCGATAGCTTCAGCGTGGATGAGGCCTTTGCCACTGCATTCGGCCTCGATCCTGCTCAAGGGCGTGAGGGGTTGAGGCTGGATCAGATTATAACGACTGTGCACCCCGAAGACCGGGAAGAGCTGCAGCAGGCCATCCGCGAAGTGGTGAACCGTGGAGGTGCCTATGTCCATCAGTATCGCGTACGACGCGCTGACGGCAACTATTACTGGATCGAGGCAAATGGCCGAGTCGAACTTGACGAAAACGGCTTGGCCCAGAATTTCCCCGGCGTGCTGGTGGATGTCGAGCGCCGCCGCGCGGTAGAGGCCGAGCGGGACCGCGCTGCCGACGAGTTGCGCACGCTCAATGATACGCTGGAACAGCGGGTGGCCCAGCGAACGGCTGAGCTCATGCAGGCTGAAGAGAAATTGCGTCAGTCACAGAAGATGGAAGCCGTCGGTCAGCTCACCGGCGGACTGGCGCACGACTTCAACAATTTGCTGGCTGGCATTTCCGGCTCGCTGGAACTGGCCAGTGCGCGGATCGCGCAGGGTCGTGCCGACGAGGTGGAAAGATATCTCGAGGTGGCCCGCGGCGCGACCAGGCGTGCGGCCGCGTTGACTCACCGGCTGCTGGCCTTCTCGCGCCGCCAGACGCTGGATTCGCGACCCACCGACGTCAACACCTTGATAACCGGTATGCTTGAGCTCATACGTCGAGCGGTAGGCCCGGGTATTGCAGTTGAAGCGCGGGGCGCGTATGGCGCCTGGCCGGCGCGGGTCGATGCGAGCCAGCTCGAAAATGCCCTGCTCAACCTCTCGATCAACGCGCGCGATGCCATGCCTAACGGTGGGTGCATCACCATCGAGACGGTCAACCGGCGGTTGGATCGCGAGGCAGCGAACTCCTATGAAGTACCCGAGGGGGAGTATCTTTGCATATCGGTCAGGGATACCGGTGCCGGCATGCCTCCGGAAGTACTAGCCAAAGCCTTCGACCCCTTTTTCACTACCAAGCCGCTCGGGCAGGGCACAGGGTTGGGGCTCTCGATGATCTATGGTTTCGCCAAACAATCCGGCGGACAGGTACGTATTCAGTCCGCGGTCGGCAAGGGAACCACCATAAGCATATTGCTGCCCCGCCATGTCGGAGAGGAAGCACCTGAGGAGGCAAGAGTCAGCCCCCCGCACGAAGCGCTTCTGGGCAGTGGAGAAAGCGTTCTGGTGGTGGATGACGAGCCGACGGTGCGCATGCTGGTCAAGGACGTGCTGGAAGAATTGGGCTACTGCATTATCGAAGCAGCCGACAGCGTCGCCGGCTTGATGGTATTGCGCTCGTCAGCGCGCATCGATCTACTGGTGACGGATGTGGGCCTTCCTGGAGGCATGAACGGGCGGCAACTGGCGGATGCCGGCCGGGAGATTCGCCCACATCTCAGGACGCTCTTCATAACCGGCTACGCAGAAAGCGCTGCGATTGGCGACGGCGGGCTCGGGCCCGGCATGCAGATTCTAACCAAACCCTTTGCTGTCGACTCGCTTGCGTCCCGAGTCCGGGAGTTGATGGCCAGCTAGGGCTCACTCAGGCCAGGACTACACTATCCATTCCAGGACGCGGATAACGCAAGCTGGCTGGCCGTCGCCATGTTTATCTGACAACCCCGCCTTGGGGGTTTGTCGTGCCGCTAGGCGTGCAAGCGCTTTCGCTGGCGTGAGGCTAGTATTGGGTAGGGATTTCAACGGGAGCTGCTCATGAATCTGCGAGAAATGACCAGGCTCGCCACTGAGGGCCAGGTACGGGAGCTCGAACTGCTGTCGATCGAAGGTGGCTTTTATCTGGTGCGCGTTCAGGTGGAAAACGGGTTTCACACGCTGCTGAACGAGCAGGGAAAACCCATGCATGTCCGGTCCGCGACACAGCTTCGCGACCTGATTGGCTACCTGCCGGAAACCGCCGCATTTCCCTGCACGCTGGTGCAGCACGTAGTGCACGACGAAATGTGCGGTGTGCGCTCGGGTCCTATCGAGCCGCTGCGGGTGCCGTTTTCACTCACACCGGGATGGTGAGTCGTTCGCGCAGTTTTATCGCAGCATAGGGCGTTTCATCGCAAGTCGATGACCGATCCCGGCGAACGGGTCCAGATTGACGAGGCGGGCCAAGGCACTCAGGTCGGGGCCCTTTCGGTCAATTGCGTGGAGCAAGCTGCGATGCTGCATCCCTTCAGATACTCCCTTTGCGTGTTGATGCTGACCGCGTGCGGCCAGGTTGTGGGCGCCGAGCTACAGGTCCGGATCAGCAATGCGGACCCCGCAGCCGGGCGGGTGTACTTCGCCCTGTTCGATTCCGAGCCTGGGTACCAGAATCGCGCGGCGCGCGGGACCGCTATGTCGCGCGAAGGTGAATCCCAGCCTTCCGCTGCGTTCGCCGGCCTCGCGCCTGGCCAGTATGTCGTGACGGTGTTTCAGGACACCAACGGCAACCGCAGGCTCGACACCAATCTGCTGGGTGTCCCGACCGAGCCCTATGGGTTCAGCCGGAACGCCATGGGCAATATGGGGCGCCCGGACTTCGCCGCAGCAGCGGTCGAGCTTTTCGATCAGGATGAGCCCCTCCTGATCGATATCGAACTGAGGCAGCAGCCATGAACCGCCGCGAGTTGCTTGAGCGCCTGCTGTTTGGTAGTGCCGGTGCGCTGCTGGCTCCTCTGGCAATGGCCCGGGTGGCAGGCAGCACGGTCGCAAGCTCCGGCCTGCACGCGCCCGGTGACTGGTCGCTCGGTTTTCGCAGCGTGATGCAGGACAGCCTGGGTACTCCTTCGCTGGAACTGTCCGGCGACTGGCCCGCAGCCCTGCAGGGTAGCTTCTATCGTAATATACCGGCACGGCTGGACCGCGCCAGCGAGCGTTATCGACACTGGTTCGATGGCGACGGCATGGTACAGGCATTTCGCCTGGCGGGAGGCAGGATCTCTCACCAGGGGCGATTCGTGGGTACTCACAAGTACTGCGCGGACGAAGCAGCCGGGCGCATGCGCCGGCCTGGCTTCGGTACGCGCCTCGCCGGGATGGATGCGGTCACCTCGGCGGATGACATGAACGTTGCCAACATCAGCGTCCTCTGGCACGGCGAGCGTCTAATGGCGCTATGGGAAGCGGGCTCCGCCTGGGAGCTGGATCCGCAAAGTCTGGCGACTCTGGGCCCGGTTACCTGGCGCGACGATCTCAAGGGAGTTCCCTTTTCGGCCCATCCGCGCAAGGATAGTGACGGTAGCCTGTGGAATTTTGGCGTGGGTGGGAGCAACCTTCTGGTGCTCTATCACATCCGTGCAGACGGCTCACTGAACAGGGCCGAGGCGGTTGCCGTTCCGGCGTTGCCCATGGTTCATGACTTCGCCATCACCGAAAGGCACCTGATCTTCCTGCTGCCACCACTGCAGCTTGAAATCGAGCGCTTTGCTGCCGGGCAAAGCGTGCTTGACAGTTATCAGTGGCAGGCCGGTCAGCCCATGCGCGTGCTGACGATCGACAAGAATGACTGGTCGCGTCAGCGCTGGTATGAGCTACCCGCAGGCTTTGTGTTTCATCTGGGTAATGCCTGGGAAGAACCTGACGGTACCATTCGGTTCGATTACCTGCGCTATAGTGACGCGCGTATTCTGACCGACAGCTTTCGTGCCGTGATGGTCGGAAAAGACTTCGCTGAACATCGCGCGCAACTGGCTCGGGTTACCCTGCATCCGTCCCTCGCTCGGGCGGATCAGCAGGTGTTGCCCGGCAATAGCGAGTTCCCCGCACTTGACCCGCGCGGGGTGGGGCGACGCCAGCGTTTTCTGGTGCTGACCGAGGCCACGGCCGACATCAACCGCCCGGGTTTCAACGCGTTAAGGAGAATCGATCTGGACAGGGAAAGCGAGCAACACTACCGTTTCGATGCCGGCCTCATGGTGGAAGAGCACCTGGTCATCCCCAAGACGGCCAATGCGCCCGACGGTGATGCATGGCTGCTCGGCACCGTCCTGGACACACGGCAGGGCATCACCCGGCTGATGCTGTTCGATGCGGCGCAGCTGGCAGCCGGCCCCATTGCGCAGGCGGCATTGCCCTACGGGTTGCCGCTCGGCTTTCACAGCCATTTCGTGCCCAGCTGATGAGCCGTCTGTTCGGGCATTCGCCGGTTTCGCGCTCCGAGCCGCCGACCCTGTGGCTGCAAATCCCGCTCTGGGCGCGCTGGGGCGGCGCGCTACTGTTCAATACGCTGATAGCGCTGTTTCTCACGGGTCTCGATTTCGGCGGAAGCTTTCCGGTCAATTGGCTCTTCTCACAGTGCGTCGGGTTGACTATCAACGCTGGCGTCGAGCTGGCGCTGCGGCTGGCGCCCGCTCGCTGGAGAGCGGCTGGCCTGTTGCTCGCAGTCGTCATCGGGTCCACGCTAGGTACCTTCCTGGCGCTGCTCGCAACGGGTGTTTACCGGATTGGCGATCAGGCGGCTCAGGTCTTCTGGCAGGCTCTGGTCTTGGGGCTGGTGTTCGGTGCGGGGATGACCCTGTTCGCCTATTACCGGGAAAGGAGCCTGCGCAGCGAGCAGGCGCTGGATGCGGCCCGGCTCGAGCAGCTGATCGGGGAAAAGGCGCGGGTCGAGGCCGAGCTGCGCATGCTGCAGGCACAGATCGAGCCGCATTTCCTGTTCAATACCCTGGCGATCCTGCGTGGCCTGATCGGCCGTGATCCGCAGACCGGAAAGCTGCTGCTCGATCGTCTCATAGACTATCTGCGCGCAAGTCTTTCCCATAGTCGCGCCGAGCAGGCAACGCTGGCTGATGAGCTGGTGCTGCTGGATAACTATCTCACGATCATGCAGTTCCGAATGGGGCCGCGCCTCGGCTTCAGCATCACCGCGTCCCCGGAGCTGCGCAGCTACCCCTTGCCGCCAATGCTGCTGCAACCCCTGGTGGAAAACGCGATCCGCCATGGCCTGGAGCCTAAATCCGGCCCGTGCCGGCTGTGGGTGGAGGCCTCCGAATCCACCGAGGATCTGTTGCTGGAGGTCAGCGACAACGGTGTCGGGTTAAGTGGTCAGGGCTCGGTGGGTACCGGCCTGGCCAACGTTCGGGCCCGCCTGGAGACCCTGTACCGAGGGGCGGCGACGCTTTGCGTACAGGACAATGAACACGGCGGTGTCACCGCCAGCCTGAGGCTACCCCGCACATGAGCATTCGCTTGCTGATAGCCGACGACGAGCCGGAACTGGTGCAGGAGCTCGATCGGCAGCTGCGTCTGATGTGGCCAGAGCTGGGCGTCATTCTGCACGCGGCGGACGGGCCTGAAGCGGTGCGCCTGCTGGAGCAGGCGCAGCCACAGATAGCCTTTCTCGACATTCGCATGCCGGGATTGACCGGGCTGGAGGTGGCAGCCCGCCTGCGTCACCGCTGCCATATTGTCTTTGTCACTGCCTATGATCACTACGCCGTCGATGCCTTCGAGCGCGAGGCGGTGGACTATCTGCTTAAGCCAGTGAGGGAAGAGCGACTGCAGCAGACGGTACTACGCCTGCAAGGGCGCATGCATGACGCCAATCCCGGTGCGATGGAGGTCGGAGCACTGCTGGACAAGATCAATCAATTGCTCAAACCGGCCGCCGAACCGCCGCTGCAGTGGCTGCAGGCGTCCATCGGTGAGCGCATCCGGCTCATTGGCACCGACGAAGTGCTCTTCCTGCGCTCGGAGGACAAGTACACCATCGTCCATACGCGCGAAGGCAGCTACCCGATCCGCACAGCACTCAAGGACCTGGAACCGCGGCTCGACAGGGAGCACTTCTGGCGTATCCACCGCAACTGTCTGATCAACGCGCGCTTCGTGCAATCGATCAGCCGGGACTTTCGTGGCC
Source organism: Pseudomonas sp. (assembly GCA_030603065.1). GTDB lineage: Bacteria > Pseudomonadota > Gammaproteobacteria > Pseudomonadales > Pseudomonadaceae > Halopseudomonas. Next base: position 5,853 of record JAUVYN010000091.1, on the reverse strand, counting down.
GCCTGAACCTCAACCTCAAGGGGTGCACCGAAACGCTGGTTGTCAGTCGCGGTTATGCCGAGCGTTTCAGACCGCTGTGACCGCCTGGCTGATCATCACATGACTTCCAGCGCAAAAGCCGGATAATGGCGGCCCGAATGTCCCGCCCGCTGCTCTGGAATAGCCCATGGAAATCAAGGTCAATTTTCTCGACAACCTCCGCCTCGAAGCCAAATTCGACGACTTCACGGTGGTGTCCGACCAGCCGATCCGCTACAAGGGCGACGGCTCTGCGCCGGGGCCGTTCGACTACTTTCTGGCATCCTCGGCGTTGTGCGCGGCCTATTTCGTCAAGCTGTACTGCAACACCCGCAACATTCCCACCGAGAACATTCGGCTGTCGCAAAACAACATCGTCGATCCGGAAAATCGCTACAAGCAGACTTTCAAGATCCAGGTCGAGCTGCCGCCGGACATCTCCGCCAAGGACCGCCTGGGCATTCTCCGTTCCATCGACCGCTGCACGGTGAAAAAGGCGGTCCAGACCGGCCCGGACTTCATCATCGAAGAGGTCGAGAATCTGGATGCAGATGCTCAGGCGCTGCTCATGCCAGTGGACGTCGCGGGCGAAGGCACACGCATCCTCGGCAAGGACCTGCCGCTGGAACAGACCATCGCCAACCTGTCCGGCATCCTCGCTGGCCTGGGTATGAAGATCGAGATCGCGTCCTGGCGCAATATCGTACCCAATGTCTGGTCGCTGCATATCCGCGATGCGCAGTCGCCGATGTGCTTCACCAACGGCAAGGGCGCGACCAAGGAGGCGGCGCTGGCTTCTGCGCTTGGCGAATTCATCGAGCGTCTGAACTGCAATTTTTTCTACAACGACCAGTTCTGGGGTGAGGAGATTGCCGGCGCCCCCTTCGTGCATTATCCGAACGAGCGCTGGTTCAAGCCGGGACGCCGCGGCGCACTGCCCGCCGGGCTCCTCGACGAGTACACCCTCGAAATCTACGACCCCGATGGCGAGCTGCGCGGCACGCACCTGTACGAAACCAACTCGGGTAACACCGAACGCGGCATCTGCGCGCTGCCCTTCGTGCGGCAGTCCGACGGTGAGACCGTGTATTTCCCGTCGAACCTGATCGAGAACCTGTATCTCTCCAATGGCATGAGCGCCGGTAACACCCTGGCCGAGGCACAGGTGCAGTGCCTGTCCGAGATCTTCGAGCGCGCGGTCAAGCGCGAAATCCTGGAAGGGGAGCTGGCGCTGCCGGACGTGCCGCAGGACGTGTTGGCGAAATACCCGGCCATTCTCGCCGGCATTCAGGGCCTGGAGGAGCAGGGTTTCCCGGTGCTGGTGAAGGATGCCTCGCTCGGCGGCCAGTTCCCGGTCATGTGCGTGACGCTGATGAATCCCCGCACCGGGGGTGTTTTCGCCTCATTCGGTGCTCACCCGAGTTTCGAAGTTGCGCTGGAGCGCAGCCTCACCGAACTGCTGCAGGGTCGCAGCTTCGAGGGTCTGAACGACCTGCCGCAACCCACCTTCGAAAGCAACGCGGTCACCGAGCCGAACAATTTCGTCGAGCATTTCATCGATTCCAGCGGCGTGGTGTCCTGGCGGTTTTTCAGCGCCAGGGCGGATCATGAGTTCGTCGAATGGGATTTCTCCGCCCAAGGGGAGAACGCCAACGAGATCGAGGCCGCCACCCTGTTCGGCATTCTCGAAGAACTGGGCAAGGAAGCCTACATGGCCGTTTACCATGACCTGGGCGCGCCGGCGTGCCGCATCCTCGTGCCCGGCTATTCCGAGATCTACCCGGTGGAGGACCTGATCTGGGACAACACCAACAAGGCACTGCTGTTCCGCGAGGACATCCTCAATCTGCACAGGCTGGACGACGACGCCCTGGCAGCGCTGGTCGAACGGCTCGATGAGGCGGAGCTGGACGACTACACCGACATTACCACCCTGATTGGCATCGAGTTCGACGACAATACGGTCTGGGGCCAGCTCACCGTGCTGGAACTCAAATTGCTGATCCTTCTGGCACTGCAGGAGTTCGAAGAAGCCAGGGAACTGGTCGAGGCCTTCCTGCAGTACAACGACAATACTGTCGAGCGTGGTCTGTTCTATCAGGCAGTGAACGTGGTGCTGGAAGTGTTGCTGGATGACGAGCTGGAACTCGAAGACTTCGAAGCCAACTTCCGCCGCATGTTCGGCGACGAACGGATGGACGCGGTGCTGGGCTCAGTGGATGGCAGCGTGCGCTTTTACGGTCTGACCCCGACCAGCATGAAGCTCGAAGGGCTGGACCGGCATCAGCGGCTGGTCGATAGCTACAGAAAGCTGCATGCGGCGCGGGGCAGGGCGGCCGGTCTGCTCGGCTGAGCCCCTTCGCTAGGATTACGGAGAAGGGGGGCGTCGGTCGCTTCCCCTCTCGAAATACAACCTGTCCTGCGTGATCAGGGCGCCAGTGGCAATTGCCTTTTGTGCTCTGTCGCATCGTACTGTTTGATGATCTTGCGAACGGAATCTTCGCTGACTTCCTTGCCGAGCAGGAAGGCGTCGATGTCCTGATAGGGAACACCGTGGGCGTCTTCGTCCGGTCGCCCGGGTTTCAGTTCCTCCAGATCCGCAGTCGGAACCTTGTTTACCAGTGAAGACGGCGCTCCAAGCTGCGCAGCGATGCGCCGCACCTGATCCTTGACCAGCCCGGTCAATGGAGCGATGTCGCAGGCACCATCACCGAATTTGGTGAAGAACCCCATCACGGCCTCGGCTGCATGGTCGGTACCGACCACCAGACCATTGACGAAGTTGGCCAGAGTGTATTGTGCAACCATACGGGTGCGGGCTTTTACGTTGCCCTTCACGAAATCCCGCTTGCCTGCATCTGCCTGCTCGTCGGCAAAATTCTCCATCAGTGAATCGACCGCGCCTTTGATGTTCACAGTACGAATCTGATCGGGGCTGATGAAGTCGAGTGCCATCTGCGCATCCTGTTCGTCATGCTGCACATCGTAAGGTAGACGCATGGCGTAGAAGGTGGCCTCGTAGCCGTCCCGACGCAGAGCTTCGCAAGCCAACTGACAGAGCCTGCCAGCGGTGGTGGAGTCCACGCCACCGCTGATGCCCAGCACCAGCGCTCGGCTGCCAGCGTTCCGCAGTGTGTTCTTGATGAATTCGATACGGCGCTCGATTTCCAGCTTGAGTTCGGCTTCGCTTTCCAGTGCCGGGTTGACCTGAAGCGCGCTGCGGATTTCTGCGCCACGACCTGATGTGCTGTTCATGGGTGTCTCCTCAAGATTGGATAGTGAATGCTAAATGACCCGACAGGTTTGACACCATAGGCAAATATCAAGCCAGGCAGGCAGACCAGCCTGCTGACCGAGAGTTGACATCCGGGAGCGATACTGTCCAGGCTCAGTAGTTGGCCGGCGGATCGCTTGCCGGAAATGACTCTTCTATGGTCTCGTCCAGTTGCTCCTCGTCGTGCTGGTCCTTCTGCTCCTGGTTCTCTTCATCCTTAAGCGGATCCTGCTCCGGCTTGTGATTACTCTGGTCGTGGGCTTCTGGGCTTCGCATGGGGCGGTCCTCCGGGTGGCAATTTAAAAAGGCGTAATGCTTGTGCATAACGACTCCAAGGGACTCTCGGGGTTCAGTACAAGGCCCCCATTGCAGGGGCCTTGCTCACTTCAGAAACGCAGGTCGATTCGGGCCCAGTAGGTGCGGCCGGGCTCGTTGATGCGGTCGGTCGAGGAAAGGCCGACCCCGGCATTGCCCGCCAGGTTCAGATGCTCGCCATAGGCCTTGTCGAGCAGGTTGTCGATGCCCGTGCTCAGTTTTACCCGCGGGCTAAAGGCATATGCAGCATTGACCGCCAGCACACCGAAGCCGGCACTTTCGTCAAAGTCCCTGCTGGCGACCTGACCCTTGCCCTCGGCCACGCGCGTTTGCGCGGCTACCACACGCCACAACCCAGAGGCGCTCCAGCGATTCTGCTCGTAGGTCAGGTTCAGGCGTGCGTCCAGCGGCGGGATCTGGGGAAGTGGCTCGCCGTCGGTTCGGTTGCGCCCCCAGGCGTAGGCCAGGCTGGTTTCGGTGCGCCAGGCATCACTGAGTCGGTAAGCTGCGCCCACCTCTCCGCCCAGAATGTGCGCGTCAACGTTAACCGCAGTTGCGCTGGGCATGCCCATCATATTGGTCGAGTACTCGAACAGAATGAAGTCACGTACCTCCCCACCATAAACCGATAGCCAGGCCTCCAGCGGACCCTGCCGGTACTGCAGCCCGGCATCGAGCTGTGTGGTCCGTTCCGGTTCGATCTGAGCGAATGCCAGCGGGCCACCGGAAAACAGTTCCCAGTAGTCCGGGAAGCGTTGGGTATGCCCTAGCCCGAAGTAGGCGTTGGCCGGTAAGGATGTCAGTGCGTGCTCATAGCGGATGAATCCGGCGGGCAGAGTCTCGTTTCGGCTGTCACCGGCTGTTGTACCGGTCGTGCGTCGGTCCCGCACCGTTGTACGGTCGATGCGCGCGCCACCAACCAGTTTGCTGCCGTTTTCGAGCGCACGGGTCAGCTCGGCGAACAGTCCGTGGCTGGAAAACTCCGCATCCTTGTCCCAGGGGAACGCATCGGCGGGGGTAAGCTGACCGGTCACGGTGCTGAACTGCGAACGGCGCCGGCGATGCTCGTTGCGCTGCGCATCAGCTCCGCCGAGCAGCTCGAGGTCGCTCCACCGCCAGGTTCCCGCAAGCCTCAAACCGAGGGTGCGCCGATCGACATTGCTGGCCATCGGGTTGCCCATCATGCCGGTGCCGGACGGCAATCGCAGGCTATAGTTGTCCATGGTGTGATCGGCATAGTTGTAATAGACGCGCGCTTCGAGCTTCTGCCAGTGTTCTCCCATATTCTCGCGCTCCATCCGCAACGCAGCGCTTTCCCGCAGAAACTGGCTGCCGTCCATGGCTCTTCCCGCATAGCGGGCTTCCCCGTCGCCCCTGCCAAGAGTCAGCTCGAGCAAAGTGTCGAGGTCCGGGGTCCAGCCAAGCGCCAGATCCGCGCTCCACTTGTCCCAGGCCGAGTGGACGCGGTCGCCGTTTCCATCACGGTAATCGTTGGCTTCGGCGTGGTTGGCCAGTACACGGGCGTAGCCTTGCGCGCTTCCTGTCGCTGCGTCGAGATTGCGATCCAGGCGCCCTACGCTCCCAACCAGGGCACTTGCATCGACGCGGCCGCCAAGCTCGCCGAAGGTTTCAGGATCGCGTTCGAAAAGCACGGTCGCAGCCGAGTTGCCCGGTCCCCAGAGCACGGTCTGAGGGCCCTTGATGACAGTAAGCCGGTCAAAGTTTTCGGGCGTGATGTAGGAGCTCGGTGCATCCATGCGAGTCGGGCAGGCGCCGAGCATTTCAGTTCCGTTGGACAGCAGCCTCAGCCGTGAGCCGAACATGCCTCTGAACACAGGGTCGCTGTTCGAGCCGCTGCCACGTATGGCAGAAAACCCAGGTATGGTCTGCAGATAGTCACCGGCGTCGCTGGCCGGAATCGGCTGGCGCGGGATGGTCGGGTCGGTGCTGATGATCAACGGCGATTGCTGCGCCACTATGCCAGTGATGATCAGGGGTGCAAGGCCGAGTGGCTGTTCTCTGTCGAGTTCAGCTGCGATAGCGTTCACCGAAAGCACGCCGAGCAGTGCGGCATGGCCCAGCTGAAAGCGTAACTGGAATGCAGTTTTCCTGGAAAAGCGGCGGCGCAGGCGAGCGCGCACGCCACCGGTACGTAAGGTATCGGTCATGACGATGTTCCACAGTAAGTGACAAAGGCCGCTCTCAGGCGGCATTGGCCTCAGCTGTGGACAGGCGGGGGAGCGCGG
>JAUVYN010000066.1 GCA_030603065.1 Pseudomonas sp. | reverse complement strand
ATGAGCTTGCGCGGCGTCCCGTCGGGCTTGCTCGCATCGAAGGACAGCCGACCCTTGAACCCGGTTACCCGAGCGATGGTTTCGGCCAACTCGCGAATGGTGCAATCCTGTCCGGTGCCGACGTTGATGTGCGACAGCATTGGCTGGGTGTTGGCCTGGTAGGTCGCATCGTCCAGGTTCATCACGTGAATGCTCGCCGCGGCCATGTCGTCCACATGCAGGAATTCACGCATGGGGGTGCCGCTACCCCAGATCACGACTTCATCGTCGCCGCGCTGGGTCGCTTCGTGGAAGCGGCGCAGCAGGGCGGGAATGACATGGCTGTTCTCGGGATGATAATTGTCGTGCGGGCCATACAGATTGGTAGGCATCACGCTGCGATAGTCACGGCCGTACTGACGGTTGTAACTCTCGCAGAGTTTGATGCCTGCAATCTTGGCAATGGCGTAGGGCTCGTTTGTCGGCTCCAGCACGCCGGTCAGCAGCGCTTCTTCGCGCATGGGCTGCTCGGCATGCTTGGGATAGATGCAGGAAGAGCCGAGGAACAGCAGCTTGTTCACGCCGCTGGCATGGGCTGCATGAATGATGTTGGCTTCGATCATCAGGTTTTCGTAAATGAATTCTGCCGGGTAGCTGTTGTTGGCGTGAATTCCGCCCACCTTGGCAGCGGCCAGATATACCTGGTCGATTCCCGCGCTGGCGAAGAAGTCGCTGACCTCGCGCTGGTTCAGCAGATCCAGCTCCTCGCGGCTGCGGGTGATGATGCTGGTGCAGCCGAGCGCTTCAAGCCGGCGCACGATGGCCGAGCCGACCATCCCGCGGTGACCGGCGACGAAAATGCGCTGTTGCGTGTCCATATCAGTTCTCCACGGTGACCGGGATTTCGTGGCCGTGCTCCTTCAGCAGGGCATGGCGTTGAGCAACCTTGAGGTCTTCGGCAACCATTTCCGCGCACATCTGCTGAACGGTGATTTCCGGTACCCAGCCCAGTTTCTCCTTGGCCTTGCTGGGGTCGCCGAGCAGGGTCTCCACTTCAGCGGGACGGAAATACCGCGGGTCGACTCGCACGATCACATCGCCAGCGCTGATACCCGGCGCGGCATCGCCTTCGATACGTTCGACGACGGCCTTTTCATCCACGCCAGTTCCTTCGAAGCGAAGGTGAATGCCGAGCTCGGCAGCTGACCAGCTGATGAACTCACGTACCGAATACTGCACGCCCGTGGCGATCACGAAATCTTCCGGCTGCTCCTGCTGCAGCATCATCCACTGCATGCGTACGTAGTCCTTGGCATGTCCCCAGTCCCGCAGTGCATCCATGTTGCCCATATAGAGGCAGCTTTCCAGGCCCTGGGCGATATTGGCCAGGCCGCGGGTGATCTTGCGGGTCACGAAGGTCTCACCACGACGTGGGGATTCGTGGTTGAACAGGATGCCGTTGCAGGCATACATGCCGTAGGCTTCACGGTAATTCACAGTGATCCAGTAGGCGTACAGCTTGGCCACCGCATAGGGCGAGCGTGGATAGAAGGGCGTGGTTTCCTTCTGCGGAATCTCCTGCACCAGACCATAGAGCTCGGAGGTCGATGCCTGATAGAAGCGGGTCTTCTTTTCCAGGCCCAGCAGGCGGATCGCTTCGAGGATGCGCAGGGTGCCCATGGCATCGACGTCGGCAGTGTACTCGGGAGCCTCGAAGCTGACCGCCACATGGGACTGGGCGCCCAGGTTGTAGACCTCGTCCGGCTGCACTTCCTGGAGAATGCGCGTCAGGTTGGAGGAGTCCGAGAGATCACCGTAGTGCAGGACGAAATTCTTGTTCTCGACATGCGGATCCTGATAGATGTGATCGACGCGATGCGTGTTGAACAGCGATGCGCGGCGCTTGATTCCGTGAACTTCATACCCCTTTTCCAGCAGGAACTCTGCAAGATAGGAGCCGTCCTGTCCGGTGATGCCGGTAATGAGCGCTTTTTTACGTTCCATTGTGTCCTGTACTCCGATGCTAATCAAAAGTCACTTCGAGCGAGAGCTGCGAAGCAGAATCTGCAGGCGTTCCCTGAATCCCAGAAGAATGACCTGCGGTGAAGGAAACTTGTAGAAGAACCGGTACATGTCGTATTCGGTCTTCGGGGTGTTGATGCTGGCGTGGTCCAGATCCGAGCTCTCGATCAGCGCAATGCCTTCGCCCTCCAGATCATGCATGGCGGTCAGCTCCATGGGCTTCATCGAGAGACTGAAGTTGAGCAGGCCCTGCCGGGCCGTCCGTGTAAGCTGAAGCCCGCTGGTGCGTTCCTTGCAGCCGTACAGATTGACCGAAAAGTCGTAGCCCGCGAGACGGGGGTTCTGTTTTTTCAGGCTCGATGGCAGCACCTCGCAGTAGGCGTCGTAGACGGCGAGGCTGTCCTGTAGCGAGATGAAGCGGTAGTCCATGCTCCGTTGCTGTATCGGCACCTGAAAGCGCGATGAGGCGATGTGAAAATGCTGCCCCGGGTCGCCAAAATTGGTGGTCAGCGACCGATACGGATACACGAAGAACTTGTCGAGGGTGATGATGTAGGCGTTGTACAGCTTCAGCCAGGATGATTCCGGCCAGCCACGGATGTCGTGCGGGATGTCGTCCACGTCGGAGATGTCGGTACCGTGCTGCTCCAGCCAGTGCCGAAAACCGATCCAGTGGGCGCGAGACCAGGCCTGACCCCAGGATGCGGCGAGCTGCATGAAGTAGACGTCGGCATTGCCGTTGTCCACCGGCATGAACGGCAGGTTGGCCGTCTGGTTGAACTGGTGGCTGTAAAGGCTGATGCCGGCTACCAGCGGATCCTCGGCATAGAAGGTCAGCGCGCGGGAGGTGTATTCGTAGAAGAAAGGCGAAACGAAGAGATCGTCCTCGAGCACGATTACTTCGCCGTATTCCTCGGTCAGGTCGCCGCAGCTGAGTACGTGATTGCGCAGGCCCAGGCGCTGCTGGTGCGCGATGACACGCTTTTCACCAAACGGCCAGTCGAAGGCTTCCGCCACCTGGCGGGGATCATCGATGCCCGAGTTGTCGAGGCTGATGACCAGACGAACATTTCCCGGCGGATAATGTGCCTTGCGCAACGAGCCCAGCAGACGCAGCAGGCTGTCGGGCCGGTTGTAGCCGATAACGATGATAGTGGGCAGGTTAGAGTTCATTGAGTACCGTAGTCAGTCCATTTTCCAGGTGAATGAGGCGGGCCGGTCAGGCCCGTTCGTAGCCCCGTGCGTATCGTCTGCGCGACTCGATCAGTGCGATCGAGATCAGCGCGCAGTAGATGACAATGCTGGCGCCGGTGAATGCCACCACCGTGCTCAGACTGTTGCCCAGTACAGCTGCTCCGATGAACAGCGCCGAAAGACGCAAAATCGTACTGACGACCTCAAAGCCCAGCGATAACCGCTGCATCTGCAGGGCAGGAAACGCCACGGTGCAGGGACGGCTGATGAAGATCGCGTACTCGGCCAGCGCCAGCCAGCGTGCGAACTGGCCTGCGGTTTCCCATTCGGCGCCGAATACGAAGGCGAATAACCAGGGCCCCGTCAGAAATACGAAGCCGAACGGAATCAGACCGATCACCGCCAGCCCCGCTACCGCCTTAGCCAGCATGGCTGTGATCGGCTCCTTGCGATGGATCGCCTGGGTGATCTTCGGGTAATAAACGTCGGCTACTGATTTGCCGATAAGGTGGGTCGGCATGCTCAGTGACTGCTTGCACAGGGCGAAGAAACCCGCGGCCGCAGGCCCGAAGTAAGCAGCCAGAACGATGGTCGGCATGTTTTGCGAGACGGCGTTGATGAGGATCTGGGGCGCGCGAAACAGCGGAAAGTCGATGTAGGTCTTTGCCGGCTCCAGCGGGTTGGTCTTGACCTCGGCCCGGCGGTCGTTGGCCGGATCGAACTTCGCGTTGCGCTTGCGGATGCCAAGTAACAGCATGCTCGCGTGCAGCAGTGAACCAAATGCCGTAGTAATTACCAGCACGGCGGGAATGGCCATGATCAGACCACCTGCGGTGCGTATGCTGTTATGAACCAGCGAGTGCAGGATGGCTACCTTGGCGGTCACCGCAAATAGCTGCTTGCGGATCAGCCATTGCTGCGCCGATTCCAGACAGGCGCCGAAGAACATCACCAGTGGCAGGAGCAGCAGAAAGGGTGATATTTCGCTGATACCCATGGCATTCACCACGGCGTCGCCGAAGAAGTGCAGAAGCAGTGCGCTCACCGTGGAGACCGCCACTGCCAGCATCAGCGACAGGCGAACGATCGCCCGCGCATCGGCATCGCGCTTGGGCAGCACGATTGCCATGGGATAGGTCAGGGCCGCGACCGGAATCAGCATGAGCGTCACGCCCATGAACACCCCGAGAATGCCGTAGGCTTCCGGGCCATAAAGACGGGTGATCACCGGCATGAACAGCATGGTCAGCGCCTGGGCGCCGGCCGTGCCGGTGATCACTGTCATGATGTTGCGCAGTAGTCGGCTGCGCAACTGCGCCGAAGCCAGTTCGCGCAACCGCGCATAACGGCTGCCCATGCCTTTGTCCGGTTTCATGCCCATCATCGGGGGCGCTTGGTCAGGCATGAGCCGGAATGCGCCCGATGCCATAGTACGACAGGCCTGCCCGAGTGACCTGAGCGGGGTCGTACTGGTTACGCCCGTCGATGACCAGCGGAGTTTTCAAAAGACGCTTGAGTGCCTTGAAGTCGGGTCGACGGAAAGGTTTCCATTCGGTTACCAGAACCAGCGCGTCGGCATCGATCGCTGCCTCGTACTGACCGTCGACGATCGCCACGCGGCCGTCTTCCAGCCATTCGGCCGGGAATTCGTCGCGTGCCGTTTCGCTGGCTACTGGATCGAATGCCTTGACCTTGGCACCGGCATTGATCAGGCTTTTGATCAGCACCACGCTCGGAGCTTCCCGCATGTCATCCGTGCCGGGCTTGAAAGCCAGTCCCCAGACGGCAATGGTCCTGCCGGCGAGATCGCCCGAGAAATGGCTGTCCAGCTTCGCGAACAGGGAGTGCTTCTGTGCCTCGTTGCGTGATTCGACCGCCTGGAGCAGCTTGGGCTCGAAATCGTTCTGATGGGCGATGCTGATCAGGGCCTTTACATCCTTCGGGAAGCACGAGCCGCCATAACCGCAGCCGGCATAGATGAAGTGATAGCCGATGCGCTGATCGGAACCGATGCCCAGGCGGACGTTTTCCACATCCACTTCTAGGCGCTCGCAGAGACTGGCGATCTCGTTCATGAAGGAAATCTTGGTGGCGAGCATGGCGTTTGCTGCGTATTTGGTCATCTCGGCATCACGCACGCCCATGAACATCATTCGCGGACGATTGCGAATGAACGGAGCGTAAAGCTCGGTCATGACCTGTCGGGCATATTCACTGTCAGCGCCCACTACAATGCGGTCCGGATGCATGAAGTCGTCCACCGCAGCGCCTTCTTTCAGGAATTCCGGATTCGAGACAACGTGAAACTCCAGGTCGAGGCCGCGCGAGTCGAGCTGCTCGGATACCACCGCACGTACCTTGTCTGCGGTGCCGACCGGTACCGTTGACTTGTTGATGATGACCGATGGCCGGGTAATCAACCCGCCGATCTCGCGAGCAACCTGCAGCACATATTGCAGGTCCGCCGAGCCATCTTCGCCCGGCGGCGTACCGACCGCGATGAAGAAGACGTCGGAATCCTCGACGGTGTCGCGCAATGACGTGGTAAAGCGCAGACGGTCAGAGGCATGGTTTTCCTTGACGATTTCGTCGAGGCCCGGCTCATAGATCGGCAGAATGCCCTGTTTCAGATTCTCGATCTTTTGCGGATTCACATCGACGCAATAGACGGTATTACCCATCTCGGCGATGCATGCTCCAGTGACCAGTCCAACGTAGCCGGTTCCTACAACTGTGATATTCATCTCGTTTTCCTTTCCAAATAAGCAATCTTTGCGCTGCGCCCGGACGGTCGCAGTAGCGTGGCCTCCAGACCAATGGGTCGATCAGTAGATATCCTTCGAAAACAGGGTGAAGGGCGTCTTGAACAGGATCTTGATGTCTAGCCAGAGCGACCAGTTGTTGATGTAGGCCAGGTCCTTTTCGACCCGCTGCTGCATCTTCTCGATCGTTTCGGTTTCACCTCGGTGGCCGGTCACCTGCGCCAGGCCGGTGATACCGGGCTTGATCCGATGGCGGGCCATGTAGGCAAGGATCTTGTCGCTGTAGTAGTCGTTATGAGTGATCGCGTGGGGGCGCGGCCCAACCAGCGACATTTCACCCTTGAGCACGTTGAACAGTTGTGGGAGTTCGTCGATGGATGTGCTGCGAAGAACGCGGCCCACCGGCGTGACCCGCGGATCATCGCGGGTGGCCTGTTTGACGACCTGGTCATCCTGATGAATTCGCATGGAGCGAAACTTCATTACGTGGATGATCTCGCCATTGCAGCCATGGCGCGGCTGACGGAACAGTATCGGGCCGGGTGATGACAATCTGACGGCGACTGCCGCACCGATCAGCAGCGGGCTCAGCGCAAGGATGGCAATCAGGGCCACGCCACGATCCATCAGCTCCTTGCTGAATACGGCTGCAGGATGGGAGCTCAAAGGTGTTTCATTGAGATAGATCGCCGGGAACTGTTCCACCTGGGAAATCGACTGATTGAGCAGGGGCATGCGGCCAAAGTCCGGAATCCAGACGACATCCACGCTCATGTCCAGCAATGACAGGTACAGTTCCTCTATGACGGATACTTCATCCAGGCCCAGCGCGATATAGACGCGGCGGACGCCGTACTGTTCGAGCACACCGCGCAGGGAGGTCAGATCACCCAGGACCGGGAAGCGCCCATCCAGAGTGGGTGCATCGGGTTTGGAACTGACCAGTCCGACCAGTGGTACCCGGTTTGTGTCGTTCAGGCGCTGAGCGAGCTCATAGGCAGTGGGACCGGATCCGATGACCAGAGAAACCCGGCCGGAGCGTAGCTTCTGCGAATGCAAGGCGCCGAAGTAGCGAAGCGGAATATAAAGTATCGCCTGAACGATGAATCCGAACAGGGCCCACTTGAGAAGGATTCCGCTGGAAAACAGGTGCATGCTCTGGCTGGCATAGCCGATCGTTGCCAGGCCGCCGAGCAGGGCCGACCAGCCCGCGAGCAGATGGCCGAGACCGGTAACGTAGCTGTGCCGCTTGTGGTAGACCTGGAACAGCGCGTAGGCAGGCACGGAGCAAAGAACGGTTATCACGACAAGCAGGCGGTACTGAGTCGCGACGATCCCATATTGCTGCCAGACCAGATAACACAGTACGGCACTGGCGGCGGTCATCGCGAACAACCATTGCCCCCAGAACGTAAGGCCGCGGCGATTGACCGCAGGATTGGTGCGCTTGGCGATCATGTTTAACCTTCCTCCGTACAGATTTGCTGCTGCGATCGGACTGCCCTGCCCAGGCTCCAGCAAAGCGGTTGTTCCACTCCTGCAACCCGTGCGAGGGAGTGGATGCGTTTGGCCTCTTCGGTGCTGTGGGATACCGCGCGCCCGGCTGCTGACAGCACAAGGGCACGCTGCTCGCGGTTCAGCGCGGCCCATTGACCGAACCCGAGTTCGACCAGTGCGCGATTCACATCTACTCGGCCACTGCCAGTGGCAACAGCGCTGTGCAGCGCCAAGTCGAATTCTTCATCCAGACTGCCTGCAGCACTCTTGCCATAGGCCAGGCGTAGCCAGGTCCAGGGCCAGGTCGGCCGCGCCAGGGTCGACTGCCTGAAGGCATCCACTGCTGCTTCGGGCGAGAGTGGGTCGCCGTCGGCTGGGTCCAGAGCAGTCGACCAGGCTCTTACCCTGCCGAGCCGGTCCAGATATTCGCCATTCGCGACCGGATACCAGGCTACGGCGCGTTCGGCACGCTTTAACGTGAGCTCCCAGTAACTGCGCGTCGGCGGATCATCGGCGCTTTCCCATTGGTTCAGCGCGCGCTCGGAGTGGATGCTAGCGATACCGGCTACCAGCATTGGCAGGGCGAGCGAGGCACAGCTCAGCGCGGCCGCGAAAACACATACATAGACCGTTGGGAGCCCTCTGGAATGCGCTGCGCTACCCGAGCTCGCAGGGAGCCGGGGTTTGTTGGGATGAGGGTTCAGAACGGTCATTGCTCAACATCCTTGCCAGGTCCTGGCCGCAGGTCTTTCAAACGTTCGAGTCCTTCCGCAACTCGATGACGTTTAGACGAATTGCCCTTGCGAAATCAGCCAGGGCGTATCTAAGACAAGGTGTTTAGCATCGCGTTCCCCAAGAATTTGCGAAGCAATTTCCAGTCCGTGCTTCAAGTGCGGAGGACGGTGTTTGAGGTTGTGCGCATCGCTCGCCATCACGCTAACGACGCGTTCGCGAAGAAGATGATGCGCCAGGCGTCTGGCAGGTTCACCGAACTGGCCGGCTACCGATGCGGCGGTTATCTGCAGCAGGCACCCCTGCTGAAGGAAGGGGCGCAGGCGGGTGGGCTGCTGCATGATGCCCTTGTTGCGTTCGGGATGTGCAATAACAGGCGTAATGCCCTGCTTGAGTAACCACTGGGTCATGCGCGCGGCACCAAAGGGGACATCCCCGTGGGGTAGTTCGAGCAGCATCGTTTTGCGGCCTTTCCATTCACCCAGGAACGGGATGGATCCATCCTTTACGCCGAGCATCAGTTCGCTGCCGAAGCGCACCTCGGCGGCGAAGCCGAGCCTCAGTTTTATCCTGTTGCGCGCCAGTTCGCTGGCCAATGCGATGCAGGCCTGACGAATGATCGCCGTAGAGTTTTCATAGCGACCCGGATGAATGTGAGGAGTGCAAATGATGTGGGTGATGCCGTTGGAGACGGCCAGTCGGGCCATCTTCAGGGAGGTTTGCAGATCCTCCGGGCCGTCATCCAGCCCGGGGAGCAGGTGGCAATGCAGGTCGATCAACATGTTCGAATAGCCGCCACGCTGCGCGCCGGGGGATGGTCAGTGTCAGACTTTCTGTTCGCTGTATCCGTAGTGGTCGTAATAACCGCTGTATTCGCCCTTTTTCGCGGCCTTCTTGACGTCCACCTGGTTGAGCACAACGCCAACGATCGAGGCACCGCTCTGAAGCAACTGGCCAACGCCCTTTTGAGCCATTGTGATCGAGGTCTGCTCGGACTTGATCACGTAGATGACCGAGTCGGCGTAGGTCGACATGAGGACCGAGTCGCTGACCGCCTGGGTGGGGGGGGAATCGATCAGGATGTGGTCATAGCGATCCTTGACGCGCTCAAGGAACTTGGCGAATCGTGGCGAAGCCAGCAGCTCAAGCGGATTTGGCGGAACGGCCCCGGCGGTGAGCATGTCGAGCTGACTGTCGACGGTCTGGATGCAGTCCTCCACCTTGGCGGTACCGGCGATCAGGTTGGCCAGGCCCGGCGTGCCGACCGGGAAGTCGAAGTTCTTTGCCAGGGTAGGACGACGCAGGTCGGCATCGATCAGTAGCACCCGCTGCAGCTGGCTCAGGGCGAACGCCATGTTCGCCGCCAGCGAGCTCTTGCCCTCGCCTGGAACAGACGAAGTGATGACGATTACTTTCTGCGGGCGGCTCATGTCGGCGAGCATCACGCTGGTACGAATGGTCCGAATCGCCTCGCAGAAGCGCAAATCCTCGCCCTTTTCGAACAGATGCGGGACCTTCTTCTGCTGCTTTTTCGGCATCAGCGGTACGATGCCCAGCACCGGAAGATTCAGGTTGCCTTCCACGTCCTCTGCACTCTTGAAGGTGTTGTTGAGGAAATCGGAGATCAGGGCTATGGCGATCCCGGCAATCAGCGAGAGCACTACCGCCAGGGCAATCAGCAGTCGGACATTGGGCGCTGCAGGGAAGGGCGGCGGCAAGGCGCGGTCGACGATCCGTGCATTGGTGGTGCTCAGGTCCTGGGTGGCGGTCGTTTCACGCAGACGATTCATGAAGGTTTCGTACAGCTCACGATTGCTTTCAACGTCGCGCTGCAATTCGCGGACGCGAAATTCCTTGCGCGAGATGTCCTGAATCTGTTCCTTGTTCTGTTCGAAGGAAGACCGCAACGATTGTTCGTTGGCGACGGCCAATTGATAGTTGCGCTCGATTCCAGCGACGACCTGCTCAACCTGTGCCCGAAGACTTGCGGTAGCGGCTGCCAGATCCGACTGCGCGGCTTGCATGGCCGGGAACCGCTCTCCATACCGGCGCGAAAGTTCTTCGACGCGCGCCCGCGCCCGCGCCTGTTCGGATTTGAATTGCTGAATGAGTGGATGGCCCAGTACGGCGGGCACGGTAGCGATGCGCTCCCAGCCCTGACCTTCCATCGCCTGAACCTGACGGTACTGGCTCTCTGCTTCGGCGCGCTGTCGGCGAGCGTCGATCATGCGGTCGCCGGTAGCCGACAGCTCGTTGGCAGACACGGTACTCACACCGTCCAGATCCACCAGTCCTTCCTGCTCGCGGTACTCCTGCAGACGGTTCTCCGCCTCCTGTAGTGAGGTACGCAGCTCGGCCAGACGAGCGTTCATCCAGGTGGTGGCGGTCATGGACATTTCCATCTGCGCCTCTAGCTGGCCTTCGATGTAGCTGTTTGCCAGGGCATTGGCGGCCTGGGCCGCGGTCAGCCGGTCAGCCATGCTTACCGAGATGCTGACCAATTGACTCTTGCCTTCGACGCTTACGGCGGTACGCTCCATGAACTGCCGCGTGACGATGTCCATGATATCGGCCTGGGTCAACGGTTCGCGGTCGCTCAGATCCTCGCCGAGAATCATTGCCCGTGCGCTGCGCACCATACCGCGAACGTCAATCAGGGGACGGGACTGCTGGCGCGGATCGAACTCGGGGTGTTCCGTCAAATTGAGCTCGCGCACCACTCGCTCGGCGGTCCCCCGGCTGCTGATCAGGCCAAGCTGGGTCTGCAGATACTCGTTAAGCTGGCCCGTGTTGTCGTAGACCTGCTGAAAGGCGACGAGCTGGTTGCCGCGCGTCTCGATCATCATCGACGCGGTGGCTCGGTAGATGGGGGTCATCTGCATGACAGCCAGAGTGGCTAACATGGTGACGACAACGACCAGGGCGGCGATGCTCCATTTTCGGGACCACAGCGCGTGCCAGATCTTTTTCAGGTCGATGAAATCCGTGTCATCTTCAGATGGCATCGGTTGCCATTGGCGGTCGGGGCGAATGGAGCTGTTCATGCTCAGAAGAATCCTTGGTCGATGGTGATGGTGTCACCTGGCTTCACCAGGGTGCTAAGCGTTGCCCGCTCGGCGGATCGGCTTTCATCTGAGCCCCGGATGATGGTGATTCGACGGGTAGAGGCGCGTTCCGTCAGGCCTCCCGCCAGCGCGATGGCCCGGTCAAGAGTCAGGCCAGGCTGGAAGGGGTATCCGCCGGGAGCCTTGACCTCCCCGCTGATGTAGAACTCGCGGTAATTAATCACGCTGACCGACACGCGCGGATCGACCAGATAACCGTCTTTCAGGGCTTCGGTGAGTAGCCGCTCGATCTGGCTTGGGGTCTTGCCCGATGCGTTCACCTCACCCACAAAGGGGTAGGAAAAGGTTCCTGCATCGGTAAGCCGAATCTCGGCAAAGCTGAGGTCCGGCTCACCGAAGACGTTGACTCGAATCACGTCGCCGGAGCTGAGCTGATATTGTGTGTTGGCAAAGGCCCCGCTCGCGGTACCGAGCATCAGAACCAATGCGAGCGTTATTGCCTTGTAGGCGCGATGAACTAACATCGGTGTTTCCTCCTTTTTGATGCCTGGCACCAGGCCTCCAGGCTGCGTCGGCCCACCAGCGGCGGGCTCGAGGCTGCGCGTGCGGCCCAGGGCCATCCGAGAGACCCGGCCGTAGCCGGATCAGAGACTCAGATTCACGCTCAGCAGATAGACATTGCGTTTGTAGCTTTCGTCGCGCAGCGTCGAGTCGTTATGCGACCGGCGGTAGCCCAGCGTTACGTCGGCCCAGCGGTAGAGCGAGTAACTGACGCCTAGACCATAGGCGGTCAGGTCGTCTTCCCGCGCCGTAGCCTTGTAGTCGCGATTGGATAACTGGTACTCGAGTTCAGTAGAGATGCGCGATGTCCACTCGTGCTCCCAGCTGAGAACGGTCGTGCGGTCCTGTACAGTCGCCGTGCGATTTCCACCCACGGCCTCGACTATGCGTCCGTCGCCTTCGTCGAACGCCCTGCGTGCGTTCAAGCTGAATACGGAGTAGGTGCGGGGAGCCCAGGACAGGCCGGCTTCCCACATGGGGCTGCTGTAGTCGCTGCGTTCAGAACTGTCGAAACGCTTGCGCTCACCACCGACGCGAACCGTACCGGTGGTGCGAGCAGTGGCATCCCAGGTCGCCCCTACCAGAGCGGCGACGTTGGTGCTGTCTCGCTGGGCGATGTCCTGCTTGTACGAGTGATCGGTGTGGCGCAGTTCTGCCAGTGCACGAGTGCGCGGACCAACGCGGTGGAACCATGTGCCGGTAAAGGCTAGGCTGTCGCGCTCCTGATCGGCGTTGAGCGTTCCGCTGTTGTGGTAGCGACGCTGCTCGTAGCTGGTGCCGAACTCTAGCTGGTTACGCGCGGTGCGGGCACCGAAGGTGTAGCCGGCGCCAGCGATGGCGCGGCTGTACTTGTCGTTCTCGTCTTCGACCGCGGTGTCGATCAGGTCTTCAATGCGATGGTATTCCAGGTTCCAGCGAAAGCGGTGGCGGGAGGTGGGCTCCAGCACGCTGCGCAAGCGCAGGTGGTGATCGGTATTGGTTGCGTCACTGTCATCCCAGTAGTAATCGGTATTGAACGAATACTCCAGCTGATAGGCACTGGTGCCGGTCTCGGCGCTCAGCAGAAAGCTCGGTTCGATCCCGGTGATCTGCGAAGACAGAGTGTTGTCGCGAAGGCCTCTGTAGTTATCGTCGTACGCCTGATAGACCAGCAGCGTCGGGGTGAACTGGAAGCCGCGCAGGTCGATGCTTTGCGGCTCGATGGCCCAGCCGTAGGCCGATGCAGACCCGAGGAGAGTTGCCGTGAAAAGTTTGGAAAGCCTCATGGTAGCGTTGTTCCTTCTCGCAAAATTGATGTTTTTCTTCTGGTTGGTTTAGCTGGAGCTGGCGGTTGTTCCGCCGCCGGAACCGCCGCCCGAGCCGCCGCGCGGCATGTTGCCGGGATTGAACGCCGGGCCGGTACCCGCAGCTGGACCTGCGGCAGTGGGTTGGTGCTCGGTGACGCTGGCAACGATTTCTTCGGCCTGGTCGGGCGCCGCCTCGACTGCTGCGGCAATGATCTCGTTGATCTCGTTCGGGGCTGCATCAATCGCTGCCAGAGTAATCTCGATGGCCTGCTCTGGATGGAGGCTGATGGCGGCACTGACGACACTGGCCGCCGACTCGTCGCATTGGCTGATGCGCTGGGTCGCGGTTGTCGGGACGTTGGTGCTTTGGCTGGCGCTGAAATAGGCGGCCAGCGGAGTGCTGCAATCCACTGACGCCACGGCTTGTCCGGCGCCAGCACTCATGGCCAGCGCGAGGGACGATAGAAGCAGCTGTTTCCTCATCATCTTCGTACTCCTTGGTAAAAACGTTGTCCGTGCATGCACGGTGCCGGGTAATCCACGCTTCCGCAGGCTGAGGCCGGCATGGACGTGTCGACCGGCCCGCTGCCGGCCTTTTTCCTTCGCCTCAGGACCGCCTGGGCGAGTACTCTGCTGCTCTGCTACGATCGACAGGGGATGGGCGGCCGGGCTCGCAGGCGCGATGAGGCGCGTTCAGGGCCATATCTGACCTGGTCTCCGGGAAGGCGAGGGCCGCAAGCGGGGTAAACAGGGCGAGGGAATCGCCACCCTGGCACATATGCTGAATCCATCCTCCAGCGACCATGGATAAAGGCCACTGAATCGTGTTGCTATCTAATCGACACAAGTCCTTCTGACGGTTCATAAGCCCTCCTAGCCTTGAGGTACATACAACTGAACGGGTCGTACCTGAAAATGTATGAGTGGCAATACGCTATTAGCGTCGCCGCGCTCCAAGTAACTAGACTCGTGTTTTGCGCGGGAGTTCAAAATGCCTGTGACGCTGTCGAAGTCGGCGCTATCGCTTGCTAGAGGCGTCATACTTGCCCCGGCAAACCCTCATGAGCACGCCAAGCACCTCAAGATTGCCGCGCACGCTGCTTATCTTGGTGGGCACCTCACCTTGTGGGTAGCGCCTGATGGTGGGCAGCTCCAGGCAGCGATATCCAAGTTTGGGGACGCGATAGGACAGGTAGGCGAGCAGTTCGTACTGGCCGAAGACGTTGCGGAAAGGGGCAACGCGCGGATCCAGCAGCATCCGTCGGCTGTAGGCGCGAAAGCCCTGGGTGGTATCGGTCCATTTGAAGCCGGAAGTCAGGCTGAGCGCCGGGGCATGAATGAAGCGAATCGCCAGATCCCGCAAAGCGGGGGTGTTTTCTGCGATGCCGCCCGCGACGTAACGTGAAGCCTGCACAAAATCGACCCCGTCTTCGAGTGCGGCAATGAAACGAGGAATGGCTTCCGGATCATCCTTGTCGTTCCCGTCGATGGTGACAATGCCCGCATAACCTTCATCCAGCGCAAAGGCATAGGCACAGCGCAGCTGCGCGCTGAGCTTCCCGGGCCCGGTTTTGAGCAGAAGACCCCTCACGCCGAGCTGGCGCAGCATGGGAATTTCCAGCGAGCCGTCGGTACTGCCGCCGTCGACGATGATGATATCGGCCATGCCGGCTACATTCAGTGCCGCCATTTTTTCCAAAAGGCTACGGATCCTTACCCCTTCGTTGATGACCGGAATCACCACGCAGTAGCGCTGACTGACGCCGAGCCACAAGGGTTTTTCATAGGAAGGAACCTGCCAGGTTTCCCGCTGGATCGGGTCTATCTGTTGCTGAGTTTCCATACGGTTGTCCTTGTCAGGCGACGCGGTAGGTCAAAAGCACTACACCGGCGATGACCAGCGTTACGCCCAGCGCGTTGTTCCAGTGAAAGGGTTCGCGGAACAGCCAGACCGAGAGCAGTGCGACGGTTGCGATGGCTCCGGAGGTGAGCACCGGATGGGCCACGTTGAGCGGGAGCCGCGCGAGGGCGGCTGCGTAAAAGAGGAACGCTCCACCATAGAGCGCCAGGCCCAGCCAGAATGGCCAGTTGGTAAGTGCCGCCATGGGGTCGCGCAGGGACGGAAAGCTGCGCGGATGCGTCATGGCGATTTTCACCAACACGCTGGCGGAGGCGTTGGATGCTATGCCGAGAAACAGGATCAGCCACTTCATTGGTGCGCTGCTCCGTCTCGATAGGCGCGGCTTGCTGCGTCCAGCGCGCGCTCGATCGACTGCAGGTGCGGCTCGTCTCGGGTGGCGACCATTTCAATGGTGATCAGATGTTCCGGAAGGTATTGGCGCAAGGCCGAACTGGCAGCCCGGTGGTCGGTGTCGCCATCGCCTAGCGGTACCAGTTGTGGTTCGCTGGCGTGCACATGACCGATCAGCGACGCATGCCGAGCCAGGACGGTGTCGGCATGCTCCCCGTTCAGGGTGAGCGCACCAGTGTCCAGCTGCATGCGGATCGCCGGATGGTCGATAAACCGTACGATCTCGGCGGTTTCGTCGCTGTCCACCATGAAATTCGCGCCGTAGCATTCCGGGTTGGGTTCAAGGCAGAACAGCACACCCTCGCGTGCTGCAATGTCGCCCAGCTGTCCGAAGAAATCCTTGGCCATGGCGCGTGTGCGCTGATCGTCCAGCCCTGTACGGTCGCGGTTCTTTGGTGAGCCGAAGACGATGCGAGTGGCCCCCAGACCGCTACCGATGCGCGCGACACCGGCCAGGTGGTCCAGCAGGGTGCGCCGACTGGTTTCATCGCCGAATACGTTCAGGCCGGTCGTACCGAACAGCAATGCCTGCATGCCGGTTATCTCGATGCCACGCTCTGCCCACCAGGTGCGCACGCGCTCCATCTCGGCGGGAGTCGCCTCGCTCGGCTTTGGAAAGTACTTGCCGGGGGCGATATCGATGGCATCGATCTGATGCTGGCCGAGCAGGTCCGCGACCGCCGCGTCCTCCTCCACGTCCCAGGCGATGTTGGATATCGCAAGCCTCATGCTGCGCTCTCCGCATCTGGCTTGCGTGGTTCGGACTGGGCATAGGCGCGTACCGCCTGAATGGTCTCGCTGGCACTGTACTGATAGGGCGTCGAGCGTCCGTAAACGCCGCCGTGGCGGGTGCGCATGTCGTAACTGGCGGGCGGGTTGGCCAGCGCATTATCGAAGGGGCGGCCAAAACCCTTTTCGCTGATTTCGGCAACACCTACCGGCTCGGCGGTCAGGTGTACCAGCTTGAGCCCGGCACCGAGTGCCGTCTGGATGTCATACCAGAGGTTGACCATGGGATAGAACTGAAACACCCCACGGCTATCGATCGCCTCGAGGTTGTTGTCATTCAGGAAATCGTAGATGACGTTCTTGCGCAGCCCCGGCCCCACCAGACCTGGCAGGCGCACGATGAGATGATCAGGGAAGTGCTCCTGCACGAACTTTTCCAGCCGCCGGCGATTGAGGCCGTAGGCGTGCAGGTCGTTTTCATCGACCGGGGTCGCCTCATCGACCCGTATCGGGCTCTTGAACACGTCAACGGTACTGATCAGGACAAAGGTTTTGCAACGCACGCTGCGCAGGTGGTCGATCAGCGAGTCGATACGCTGGCGATCGGTGTCCGGGTCCCGGTTGGCGATCCACTTTTGTGCCGGAGCACCGGCGCATACCAGGGTATCGAATTCCATGCCTTCGATTTCACCGATATTGGTCGAGCGGTACTGGGATTCGAAGTGGGTCTGCTTGAGCAGCGTCGAACCCACGAATCCGGAGAAGCCTATCAGCGCGTTTGCCATTGGTCGTTCCGGGGCATGATCCGCCCCACCTCGCTTCCTGTGAAATGTTCTTCGTCGAGCCGTTCCAGCACGTCGTAGATGTTGTCGATCTTGCCGCCCAGCACCGAGATGCAGCCCGGCAGTTCCGGATGCCGCTCGAACAGGATGGGGCGACCGTCGTCACCCTCGTTCTTGACCAGCACTGTTTTCACTTCGAACAGCGAATCCACATGCGTGGCGCCCCTGATCGCCGGGAGGTAGCGCTCCACATCCCGCACCATGCGATCCACACGGGTTTCCCTCGGGTAGGCATCGAGCTTCTCGTAGGGGTCGAATCGGGCCCGATCCTGCCAGTGCAGATGTGGCGTGTAGCGTACGTGGGAGAGGGTGTGCAGACCGCGAGCGGGAAACGGCATCATGGAGAAGAATGGGCCGTCCATCAGGGTGATGCCCAGATTCTCCAGCTCAGGCGGCATCTGCATGAGGGCCATCTCGGTGATTTCCTGTTTCAGTCCACTACGGGTGCCGCCGAAATCCCCTCCGAACTGATTGATTCCACTGTAGGTGCAGTTGAAGACGTACCGTGCTTCGGTCTGCTGCGGCCGCTTATTGCCGCTCCGGGTGATGACCTGCAGACCTTCGAGTTGGCCGCGGTTTATCTCGGTCACCCTGGTAGAGCAGCGCACCTCGACACCTGCGTCGCGCAGTTCGCGTTCCGCCCAAGCGGCCAGGCGCCGAGTATCGAAGGCGAACTCCTGCACCTCGAACACCTGCTCGATAAGACGTGGCTCGAACAGAGCCTGAAGTGCGGAATCGGCAGCGCGGAACTCAGCCCCGATCTCGCTGCAGAAGCGTTCGAACTGGCGTGCGGTTACCTTGGAGTTGCGTCGGGCAATGGCGTAGAGCTTGGTGAAGTCCATCTTCACGGCATCCGGCCAGTCGCGGATGAAGCGTGGCAGGTTGATGCGGCTACGATAGGCGGTGGTAAAGCTGCGCGGATAATGATAGCCGTTGTGTACGCGGGCCTGATTACTGTACGAGGCGCGAGTGAGCAGGGCAGGTTCACGCTCGATCAGCAGAACCCGCCGCAGGCCGCGCTGCTTCGCCAGATAGACGGCGATCGCTGCGCCATAGAAGCCGCCGCCGATGATCACCGCATCCCTTGGCAGGTTCGGCATTCCCATCAGCCTGCCCGCTCGATGCGTGGTTCGGGTTGCAATGATGCGGTACTGACTTCTTCGACGTTGAGCTTTTCCTGGCGGGTCATGCGCGCGCTGGTGAACTCCTGAGCCACATGGTAGGCCGGTCCCTGATTGGACAGACTGGCCATATGCAGCACGTACTCCCCTAGCACCAGCAACACTAGTGAGATCAAAAAGAACATGCCCGACTGCTGTAGTGAAAGGCTGATCCAGCCAGGCGCAACATTGTCCTTCAGCAGCGCCACGCCAACCACGTAGAGCGAGTAGAGAAGGCTCGCGACGGCGCCGAACAGTGACAGCGAAGTCACCAGGCGCATCGGCGCGCGGGTGGTGGACACGAGCAAGCGAGTGCCACGATCGACACTGTCGCCCAGATGTTTTGTGTGCGAGGCGCGAGGTGGTGCGCTGTACGAAAGATTCTCCCGAGAAAAGCCTCCGGTAGCCGGGATGTGTCGGTAAGCCATGGCCGGCTGAGGGTGCTGCAAGATGAAATTGATCACCTGTTTGCTTAGCAACCGATAATCCGGCGCTTCGCGTGACAGGTTGATTCCGTGGAAGTACTTGTACAGCGCATTGAAGACCGCAAAGGCGCCGTTATAAGCCCAGGTCTGCTCGGGGCGCTGCTCATTGCGCGCCAGGACGACGTCGGCGCCCTGGGTGGCGCGTTCAAGCATCTTTGGCAGAAACGCGATGTCGTCGGTGAGGGGGTTGATGACCGCGACGTAGTCGCCAAGCGCGTTTTCCATCCCGACCCAGGATGCGGTGTTGGTGTCCACTTCCTTGGTCAGGGCATAGACCTGCAGATTCGGTAACCCGTCTTCCTGTGTCAGGCGCTTGAGCTCGCCCACGCTTCCATCTGCCGAAGCGTTATCGACGATGATGAGTTCATAGTCGCTCGCGAGAGCGGCCAGTCGCCGGTCAGCATCCGACAGGATCTGTTCCAGCTGGGCAGCCTGGTTGCGCACGACCAGTACCACCGACAGGAAAACCGGGTAACACGGCATCAACAAAACTCCCTTTCTCGAGAGGACCCTGCGCTGCGGAAGGGGTCACGCAGCGGG
>JAUVYN010000022.1 GCA_030603065.1 Pseudomonas sp. | reverse complement strand
TGCTGGCGGGAGTGCCGCTGCTGCTGCCGTTTTATCTTTGGGAGTTTGGCCAGACAGGAAGCTTGCCGCTCACGCCCCATAGTCTGGGTGCCATCGCCTACACTGCGGTTCTGGCGTCGTTGATGGCCTATCTGGCCTGGAACAACGGAGTGCGGGTACTCGGCCCTGGGACCGCGTCGCTGTTCAGCTATCTGATGCCGGTGTTCGCTGCATTGCTGGGGGTGTTACTGCTTGGCGAGGCGCTTTACTGGTATCACTTCTTGGGTGGGGCGCTGACATTTCTGGGGCTTCTGTTAGCGACCAGAGAGGCGCGCTGAGACAAGGATGCTCGGAACCGGCAGTCTCGCGGTCTTCCGTGCGTCATCAGGCACAGAAATAAAAAAGGGCCTAGCCGAAGCTAAGCCCTTGAAAAGGTTGGTGGCTACACCTGGACTTGAACCAGGGACCCCAGCATTATGAATGCTGTGCTCTAACCAGCTGAGCTATGTAGCCATCCGAGGCGCGCATTATTCCGGTGCGGGGTTTTAAAGTCAAGGCCCTTGAGTCGCTTTTTCGTGATCTTTTTCAACTGGTTAACTCGCGCTGCCTCATCCGTTAGCGGCGTCCCGGGGGCGGGGTACGCCAGCTACCGAAACCTCAGGCAGGCTTCCCCCAACGAACTCGATACTGCGCGTTGGGAAGGCGAACTGGACCCCCAGGTCGCGTACGCCCTGAAGCAGTCCAAGATTGATCTCCTGCTGGATATCCATGTATTTGTTGTAATCGGAAGTCTGGACGATATAGACCACTTCGAAAGTGAGCTGGCTGTCGTCGAAGCCGAAAAAGTGGGCGCGGTCAAAGCGGGCGTTCTCGACCTCCTCGATGATCCGGCGAACCATGGCGCCTACTTCGCGGACCTTTTCGGTGGGGGTAGAGTAGGTAATGCCGAACTTGAAGACGATCCGCCGGGTATTCATGCGCTTGTAGTTGTGCACGATCTGGGAAAGCAAATCGGCGTTGGCGCACACCACTTGTTCGCCGCTCAGTGAGCGAATCCTGGTGGTTTTCAGGCCAATGTGCTCGATGGTGCCGGCGACCTCGCCAAAAACCACGAAGTCGCCTATTTCAAAGGGTTTGTCCACGCCGATAGCCAGCGAGGCGAATACGTCGCTCAGGAGCGTCTGCAGAGCGAGGGCGATTGCGATGCCGCCTACACCAAGGCTGGCCACCATGGCGGTGATGTCCACGCCCAGGTTGGCCAGGATGGAAAGCAGTGTCATGGTCCAGACCAGGATCCTGACCATGATGCCGATGACAGTGGTGGTTACCGGGTTACGCGTCTTGCCATCCCGTGTGAGGCTTTCCATCCACAGGCGTGCGGCTATATCGAGCCAGAGCGCGATCTGAAATGCCAGAGCAATGAACCAGCCGTGGGACATCAGGCGGTCCCAGCCTGTAACCGGCTCGACCATTCGCATGGCAAACATCAGCGAAAAGGTGAACAGCAGGATACGGCTGGTGTTACGGAACATCTCCGCGATCAGCCGGTACAGCCGTACCCGGGAGTTGGCTGCCAGCTTGTCGAGGCGCCGGCTGACCAGTAATAACAGCGTCCGCAGGAGCCAGTAACAGGCAAGCGTTATTAACAGGACGGTCCCCAAGCTGACCCAGAGGTTGTTTTCCATCAGAGCTTCCCAACTCATATGCGACTCCTCGAAGAAGTGATCCGAATCCTGTTTCGGTGGCGAGCGAATCGAATAGTTCCTCCGATGAAGCGGAGCGTGATATGCCGGGGAATGAAACGGCGCTCAGTCTGGTCCATGGATCATCAAGAGGAGAATCCAATGGGCAATCGCTATAAGGTTGGGGATCAGGTGCGCTGGAACTCGGAAGCCGGCCATGTCTGCGGGACGGTGATAAGAGTGCATACCCGGGATGTCGAGTTCAAGGGGCGCCAACGGCGCGCCAGCGACGACGATCCGCAATACGAGGTGAAGAGCGACAAGACCGGTGCCACTGCAATGCATCATGCCGAGGCATTGACCAGGCGGTCATAGACGATAGGTCAGTGAGGCTGGGGGGCTGCCGCGCCGATGGGTCGCGGCAGTGAGGTATGCAGGAAGTCAGACGTTGAAGCGGAAATGCATCACGTCGCCGTCCTTCACGATATATTCCTTGCCTTCCAGACGCCACTTGCCCGCTTCCTTGGCACCGTTTTCGCCGTTGTACTGGATGAAGTCGTCATAGGCCACCACTTCAGCGCGAATGAAGCCTTTCTCGAAATCGGTATGGATCACGCCGGCCGCCTGTGGCGCGGTTGCGCCTACCTTGACGGTCCAGGCGCGCACTTCCTTCACGCCTGCGGTGAAATAGGTCTGCAGGTTCAGAAGTTGATAGCCGGCGCGGATAACGCGGTTCAGGCCGGGTTCGTCCATGCCCATCTCAGCCAGAAATTCGGCTTTTTCTTCGTCCTCGAGCTCGCCGATTTCCGCTTCGAGCTTGTTGCAGATCGGCACCACGACCGCGCCTTCCTCCTCGGCAATGGCGCGCACGACGTCAAGGTGTGGATTGTTCTCGAAGCCGTCTTCAGCGACGTTGGCGATGTACATCACCGGCTTGCTGGTGAGCAGGTGGAAGCCTTTGATCAGCTGCTTCTCTTCCGGGCTCATGGACTTGATCAGCGAGCGGGCCGGCTTGCCTTCGCTGAAGTGAGGAATGAGTTTCTCGAGCATGGCCTTCTGCGCCAGGGCTTCCTTGTCACCCCCCTTGGCGTTGCGACTGACGCGCTGAAGTTGCTTTTCACAGCTGTCGAGGTCGGCGAAGATCAGCTCGAGATCGATGATCTCTATGTCCCGCTTGGGATCGACCGAGTTCGAAACGTGGATGACGTTGTCGTCCTCGAAACACCGCACTACGTGCGCGATGGCATCGGTCTCGCGGATGTTGGCCAGGAATTTATTGCCAAGACCTTCCCCCTTGGATGCGCCGGCAACCAGACCGGCGATGTCGACGAATTCCATGGTGGTCGCCAGCACCTTCTGCGGCTTGACGATGGCAGCCAGGGCATCGAGGCGCGGGTCCGGCATGGGCACTATTCCGCTGTTGGGTTCGATGGTGCAGAAGGGAAAGTTCTCTGCCCCGATGCCGGCCTTGGTGAGCGCGTTGAAAAGCGTGGATTTGCCGACGTTCGGCAGGCCGACGATACCGCAATTGAAACCCATGAAAATGTCCTCTGCCGAAGATGGCTGTAATGTCAGGGCTTGAAGCTGTGCAGACGGCGGATGACCGCGGTCCAGTCGCCGGCAACCATGCCGGGGACCTCGCGAATCGCTTCGTCGATACAGGCGTCGATCAGGTCCTGCTCGGGTTTGGGCGCGCGGCCCAGAACGAAGCCGGTAACCTGCGAGCTGTGGCCGGGATGACCGATACCCAGTCGCAGCCTATGGAAACTGTTGTTGTTGCCAAGTGCCGAGATGATGTCACGCAGGCCGTTGTGCCCGCCGTGACCACCACCTTGCTTGCATTTCACCACACCCGGGGCCAGGTCGAGCTCGTCGTGGGCGACCAGGATTTCTTCCGGCGCAATGCGGTAGAACCCGGCGAGCGCAGCGACGGCCTGCCCGGAACGATTCATGAATGTGGTAGGAATAAGAACTCTCAGGTCCTGGCCGTGAATGGTCAGACGGCCGGTAAGGCCGAAGAACTTGCTGTCCAGCCGCAGCGGCGCGTCGTGCCGCTGCGCCAGCCGCTCAATGAAAAGGGCGCCCGCGTTGTGCCGGGTCAGTTCATATTCGGGCCCGGGGTTTCCCAGGCCGACCATCAACTTGATTCCGTGCGTCACGACGGGCGCCCCTCCAGAAGCGTCTACAGCGCAGTATTACTCGGCTGCGCCTTCGCCAGCCTCGCCTTCCTGAGCGGTGTCACCAGATGTGCGCGGCGCATGCACGTTGGCAACCGGCAGATCGTGGTCGGCACCCTGGGTCAGGGCTACCAGCGTAACGCCCTTGGGCAGCTTCAGGTCGGACAGGTGAACGGTATTACCCAGTTCCACCTTGGCCATGTCCACCTCGATGAACTCCGGCAGATCCTTCGGCAGGCAGGTGATTTCCACTTCGGTCATGGTGTGGGAAATGATCCCGCCCTGCTGCTTCACGCCAACGCAGGCTTCCTGATTCATGAAGTGCAGAGGCACCTGGACGGTTACCTGGTGACCGGCCACCACGCGCAGGAAGTCTGCGTGCATGATGCGGGCCTTGGACGGGTGACGCTGCAGTGCCTTGAGCAGTACGTCTTCCTTCTTGCCATCGACAGACAGGCTGATGATGTGGGCGTAGAAGGCTTCGTTTTCCAGTGCCTTGTTCAGCTCGCGGGCTTCCAGGGAAATGCTCTGGGGAGCCTTCTCACCGCCATAGACAATGGCTGGTACCAGATCGGCGTTACGACGCAGGCGGCGGCTCGCACCTTTCCCCAGGTCGTTACGCTCTTTCGCATTCAGTGTGAAGTCGACCATTGTAGTCTCCTTGCTAAGCATTCGGACGTTTGCGACCAACGTGACGAATGATTGATGAAAGCCCGGATTCGTTCCGGGCCGTTTGAACCAGCCCCTCGTTCCTAGCGGAACATGGCGCTGATGGATTCTTCGTTGCTGATTCGGCGCATCGCCTCGGCGATGATCGGCGCCATGTCCAGCTGCCGGATGCGCTCACAGTTCTCGCCGGCGGCAGACAGTGGGATGGTATTGGTAACCACGAGTTCATCGAGCATCGATCCGTTGATGTTTTCGATGGCCTTGCCCGACAGGATCGGGTGTGTGCAATAGGCGAAGACCTTGGCCGCACCGTGCTCCTTGAGAGCCTTGGCCGCATGGCAAAGGGTGCCAGCAGTATCGACCATGTCATCGACCAGGATGCAGTTGCGGTTCTCAACATCACCGATGATGTGCATCACTTCGGACTGATTGGCCTTGGGGCGGCGCTTGTCGATGATCGCAAGATCAACCCCGAGGGACTTGGCAACCGCGCGCGCGCGGACTACGCCGCCGATATCGGGGGAAACGATCATCAGGTTTTCCAGGCGCTGGTCCTGGATGTCGTCGATCAGGACCGGCGAGCCGTAGATGTTGTCGACAGGTATGTCGAAAAAGCCCTGAATCTGATCGGCGTGCAGGTCTACAGTCAGCACGCGGTCGACGCCGACGACGTCGAGCATGTCGGCCACGACCTTGGCACTGATCGGCACGCGGGCCGAACGCGGACGGCGATCCTGGCGAGCGTAACCGAAGTAGGGGATGACCGCGGTGATGCGCGAGGCGGAGGAGCGACGCAGGGCGTCGGCCATGACCACCAGTTCCATCAGGTTGTCGTTGGTCGGTGCGCAGGTCGGCTGGATAACGAATACGTCCTTGCCACGAACGTTCTCGTTGAGCTCGACGCTGACTTCGCCATCACTGAATCGGCTGACCGAAGCGTCACCAAGGGGAATGTGCAACTGACGCACGACGCGCCGTGCCAGATCGGGGTTTGCGTTCCCCGTGAAAACCATCATCTTGGACACGCTGCATTACCTTTGCTGGGTAGTGGTCGATGCGATGATCCGACCTGCGGCCGGACGGGAAAAGCCCGTGCCTTGCTGCAAGCCGACTCGAGATGTTTGATTGCTACCGGAGAAAATGGCAGGGGCGGCTGGATTCGAACCAACGCATGGCGGGATCAAAACCCGCTGCCTTACCGCTTGGCTACGCCCCTATTACTGTCCGGATGCTCGGTTGCATCCTTTTTGCGCGGATTTGTCTAGTAGTTGATGTAACGGTGATCTGTTACAACCTCTGGCGACAAATGCTTGCAGTGTGGCTGGCAACCGGGCGCGAACTTTATCAGCTTCACGCTTGTTTGGGAAGGCCCCAAACAGACAACTGCCAGTCCCGGTCATCTTAGCCTCACAATATTTGTTTAGCAAGATCAAAGCGTTACGTATTTCAGGATAACGCTCTTCGACCACCGGTAAGCAGTCATTCCGACCGCCGTACTCACGGAAGGCCGCTAATGTAATGGGCGGGGTGTCACGCGTCAACCTCTGATCGGAAAAAATCTCCTTGGTGCTCACCTGGCAAGGCGGCACCACTACCAGGTACCAGGGTTCATCAAGCTCCACCGGGGTGAGCTGTTCTCCGACACCCTCCGCCCAGGCCGCCTGGCCGCGTACGAAGACCGGCACGTCGGCGCCTAGCGTCAGGCCGATCTCCGCCAGGCGATCCAGCGAAACGCCGGTCTGCCACAAGAGGTTCAGCCCGATCAGCGTGGTTGCGGCGTCGGAGCTGCCGCCACCGATTCCGCCACCAAGCGGCAGGCGCTTCTCCAGATGAATTCTGGCTCCCAGGTTGCAGCCGGTCGCCTCCTGAAGGCAGCGGGCAGCACGATAAATGAGATTGCCTTCCAACGGCACGCCAGGCAGGTCGGGTTCCAGATGAAGTTGACCATCCGGCGCGGAACTGAAGTGCAGCGTGTCGCCGTGATCGATAAATTGAAACAGCGTCTGCAGCAAGTGGTAGCCGTCAGCGCGGCGGCCGGTGATGTGCAGAAACAGGTTCAGCTTGGCCGGAGCGGGTAGGGAGAGGTGTTCACTCATCAGCGCAGATCCGGCTCCCACTGAGTGACCACCAGGGTCAACAGAACATCATGCCCCGACAGCTGCATCCGCTGCGGGAGGGTGACCCCATCAACCTGCTGGTACCGGCTGTACTCTATGACCCAGCCGGCCTGTGTCAGTCGTGCCAGACGACTGTCGGTGTCCAGCTGCAGGCGACTGGGGCTGTTGGGGGCGGGCAGTCCGCGCACCCACCAGAGCAGATTGTCGACAGGTAGTCGCCAGCCTATCTGCTCTTCCACCAATTCCTCGGCTGAGGTTGCGCTGAGCGAAGGCTGACCGGCGATCTCCAGGGTGACCCCCTGCTGGTCACCGGCGATGCGGGTGGCGCCGCGGCCCAGGGGGCCGGAGAGGCGAATATCGTAGGCATCCTTTTGCTGCAGCCAGTACAGAGTGCCGCTCCCGGATTCGCGCAGAGAGCGCAGGCCGAGCTTGCCTTGCAGAGTCCAGTCGGTGATCGGCTCGACGGTCTGCCGGTGGGCTTGCCAGGCTGCCGGGTCGCCACCGAAGTCTAGCGCTTCACGTTGATGGAGATTGCCGCAGGCAGTCAGCAGCAGGGCAAGGCCGAGTGTGGCGGCAAGACGCATGCGGATCATTGGCGAGCCTCCAGGCGTTCACGGGTGGCGCGGACGGTAGGCGCCTCTGCGCCACTTTCCTGAGCTTCATTCCAGATGGCACGGGCTTCGTCACGCCGACCCAGTTCCCAGAGTACCTCGCCGAGGTGGGCGGCGACTTCCTGGTCGGGGAAGGCCGCGTAGGCCTGGCGCAGCAGTTCCTCGGCCAGATCGAGATTGCCGAGGCGGAAATGGACCCAGCCGAGACTGTCGATGATTGCCGGGTCGTCCGGTTCAAGGGCGTGCGCCCGCTCGATGAGTTCGAGCGCCTCGTCAAGACGCTCGTTGCGATCAGCCAGGGTATACCCCAGCGCATTCAGCGCCATCGCGTTGTCTGGCTCTCTATCAATGATGGCGCGCAGGTCGCGCTCCAGCCCCGCGGGATCACCGAGGCGTTCGGCGAGCATGGCACGGGTATACAGAAGGCTGCTGTCCTGTTCGAATTCCTGCAGCGCCTCGTTGGTCCGCTCCATGGCGCGTTGCGGATCCGCGTCAAGCAGCGTTTCGATTTCGATCAGATAAAGCGGCAATGCGACGGCTGGGTAGTTACGGCGGTCTTCGGCAAGGGTTTCCGCGAGTTCGTCGAAGCGCTTCTGTTCGACCAGGACTCTTGCGATCTGCAGCCGCGAGGTAAGAAACTCGTTACCTTCGCCGATACCCTTCCACGCCTGGACCGCTGCCTCGGCCTGTCCGTCCTCGGCAAGGGCGAGACCAAGGTGGTACACGGCGAGACTGTTATCGCCCGATAACTGTGCGGCCTGGCGCAGATAGCCGATGGCACCACGGGGGTTGCCGCTTTCGAGGTTGAGCAGCCCCAGCGTGGTGATCAGCTCCACGTCGTTAGGGTTCTGCTCGAGCAGAATCCGAAAATGCGGAGTCGCAGCTTCCAGATCCCCGTTGGTGACCAGCATGCGGGCCAGAAGGACCCGTAGTCTGGGGTCGTCGGGGTGCTGACGCAGGCCTTCCTGCAGGGCTTCGATCGAGCGATCGAGATCACCCTGACCTGCGAGCAGGCGAGCCTGGAGCATCACTGATGCTTCGCTAGATTCGGCGTCAGGCAGTGCCTCGAGCAGGCGCAGTGCTTCCTCTTCCCGGTTTTCCTGCTGAAGCAGCAGGGCTGTAGCGAAGACCAGTTGAGCGTTGCCAGGGTTGCGCTCAAGCAGGTTTTCCAGAGTGCGCAGGATGCCCTGCCTGGCTTCGGGGTCGGATTGCGCAGCGGCCAGCGCGAGGAAGTCGAAGTTCGTCTCGGCCTGCATCGCGAGCACCCGCTGCATCAATTCCATGGCTCGCTCGTGCGAGCCTGCACGCGCCAGTTGCAGAGCGCCGGCGCGCAGGGCATCCGGGTTGTCTGGCGCAACGTCTATCCACAGCAGCGATAGGTCCAGCGCGGTCTGCTGAGCGCCGAGGAACTCCGAAACCTGCATGGCACGCTCGATGATGCCGGCATCACGCGTGGCATAGGCCTGCTCGACATAATTGCTCAGGGCGATGTCGAAACGATTGCGCTGGCCCGCGATCTCGGCGGTCAGGAGCGCGAACAGGGTTTCCTTGGAAAACTGACCATAGGTTATCGGAGCCGGTGGCTCCGGCTCGGGGGTGTGCAGCAGGGCAGTTTCCTCTGTCTCCGGAGCGGTGGGCACGGGAGCCGGGGGCTGGCCTGTGGCAGCGCAGCCCGCCAGCCAGAGGCTCAGCGCGGCTGTCAGCAGGGTCGTTCTCGGTGCGGGCTTCATGGGTGCGTTCATGGACATCCGGACACTTCCAGGCGGGGCTTCATGATGACACAGGATAGGTTCCAATCCCAACGGGCGCATGCGGGGGAATTGATTGGGGCGGCGGTAAATAGGACAATCTCCAGTTTCCACCCGGGTCGTACGGGTATATGAGGCGTCATGGGCTTTCTCGCGTTCGGGATCAATCACAAAACCGCTGCCGTGGATGTCCGCGAGCGCGTCGCGTTCGCGCCCGAGCGACTGGGTGAAGCGCTGCGCGAAATCCTCGGGGCCAGTCTGACTCAGGAAGTGGCCATTCTCTCGACCTGCAACCGCACCGAGATCTACTGTTCCCAGGACCATGCCGATACCGACAGCCTGCTCAAGTGGCTTGCGGACTACCATGGCGTCCCGGTCGAAGAAATTGCCCGCTGTAGCTATCTGCATCAGGATGCAGCAGCGGTGCGGCACATGATGCGTGTGGCCTCCGGTCTCGACTCGATGGTCCTCGGCGAGCCGCAGATTCTCGGGCAGATGAAGGAAGCCTGGCAGACCGCCCGGGACGCGGGAACGCTCGGTCCCTATCTTGACCGTCTGTTCCAGAGCACGTTCAACACCGCCAAGCAGGTGCGTACTGACACGGCCATCGGCGAGAACCCGGTCTCGGTGGCATTCGCGGCAGTCAGCCTCGCGCGGCAGATCTTTTCTGACCTCGGCCGCAGTACAGCCCTGCTGATCGGGGCGGGGGAAACCATCGCACTGGTGGCCAGGCATCTGTACGAGCAGGGGGTAGGGCGCATAATCGTCGCCAACCGGACGCTGGAGCGAGCCGAGCTGCTCAGTGAGCCCCTGGGTGGCGAGGCAATCGTGCTGACCCAGCTGTCCGAGGTGCTGCCGCGCTGCGACATCGTCATAAGTTCAACTGCCAGCTCTTTGCCCATCCTTGGCAAGGGCGCCGTGGAGCGAGCGTTGAAACAGCGCAAGCACAAGCCGATGTTCATGGTGGATATCGCTGTTCCGAGGGATATCGAGCCTGAGGTCGGCAGCCTTGATGATGTCTATCTCTATACCGTCGATGACCTGCATGAGGTGATCGAAGAGAATATGCGCTCGCGAAAAGGTGCAGCGGAGGCGGCGGAGCGGCTGATCGAGATCGGCACCAGTGAGTTCATGCAGCGGCTCCGTGCGCTGGCCGCGGTGGATGTCCTGCGGCGCTATCGAGAGAAGGCGGAACATCTGCGTGACCAGGAGCTGGCCAAGGCGCAGGCCCGCCTGGAGCGGGGCGCCGAGCCGGCCACGGTCATGGCCGAGATGGCGCGTGCGCTGACCAACAAGCTGCTGCATGATCCGAGCGTGCAGCTCAAGCAGATGAGTGCCCAGGGGCGCGCGGAAGCGCTGGCTCTGGCCCAGGAACTCTTCGCCCTGAACGACGAGTCCAATCCAACACAAGGTCAATCATGAAGGCATCCCTGTTGAATCGGCTGGAAACTCTGAGCGAGCGCTTTGAGGAGCTCTCGGCGCTGCTCAGCGACGCCGAGGTGATCAGCGACCAGTCGCGATTTAGAGCGTACTCGCGCGAATACGCCGAACTGGAGGCGACTGTGCGCTGCTACGAGCAGTGGCGCAAGGTCAGTGCCGACCTGGCCGAAGCACGTAGCCTGCTGAAGGATAGCGACCCGGACCTGCGCGAGATGGCAGAGGACGATGCGGCTTCTTGCGAAGCGACGCTTGGTGAACTGGAAACCGAGCTGAACAAGCTGTTACTGCCGAAGGACCCCAATGACGAGCGCAACGTCTTTCTCGAGGTGCGCGCAGGCACCGGTGGGGACGAGGCGGCACTGTTCGCGGGTGATCTGTTTCGCATGTATTCGCGGTACGCCGAGCGCCAGGGGTGGCGGGTGGAGATCTTGTCCGAGAGCGTGGGCGAGCATGGCGGTTACAAGGAGGTCATCGCGCGGGTCGAAGGGCAGAACGTTTACGCGAAGCTCAAATTCGAATCCGGAGCGCACCGCGTTCAGCGGGTGCCGGAAACCGAGTCGCAAGGCCGTATCCACACCTCCGCCTGCACCGTCGCGATTCTTCCGGAGATGGATGAGCAGGCCGCGGTGGAGATCAACCCCGCCGATCTCCGGGTGGACACCTATCGCTCCTCAGGGGCCGGTGGCCAGCACGTCAACAAGACCGACTCGGCAGTGCGTCTCACCCACCTGCCCACCGGTATCGTGGTCGAGTGCCAGGACGAACGCTCTCAGCACAAGAATCGTGCGCGGGCCATGAGCCTGCTGCAGGCGAAGCTGGTCAATCAGCAGCGCGCCGCTCAGGAAAAGGAGCTGAGCGACACCCGCCGCTCACTGGTCGGCTCCGGTGATCGTTCCGAGCGTATTCGCACCTACAATTTCCCGCAGGGGCGCCTGACCGATCACCGGATCAATCTCACCCTCTACAGTCTCGACCAGATCATCCAGGGCGATCTGGAAGGCGTTATCGAACCACTGCTGCGTGAGTACCAGGCAGACCAGTTGGCTTCGCTGGAACAGGCCTGATGCCAAGCGTCGCCCAGCTCCTCAGTGCGGTCACGCTCCCGGCCTCCGCCAGTCCCAGGCTGGATGCCGAGCTGCTGCTGGCGCATGTGCTGGGCAAGTCGCGAAGCTTTCTCATGACCTGGCCGGAACACCAGCCTTCCCCCGCGCAGCAGGAGGCTTTCGAGTCATTGCTGGCGCGGCGTCGAGCTGGCGAGCCGGTGGCCTATCTGCTTGGCTATCGCGGCTTCTGGAACCTCGAGTTGGAGGTGAGCCCTTCGACGCTGATTCCCAGGCCGGACACCGAGCGGTTGGTGGAGGTTGCGTTGCAGCTGGGGCCGCAGGATCCCTGCCGGGTGCTCGATCTCGGTACCGGTACCGGGGCTATTGCCCTCGCCCTGGCGACGGAGCGGCCGACCTGGTCGGTCCTGGGAAGTGATCGCATCGATGCGGCTGTGCAGTTGGCTGAACGCAACCGTCAGCGTCTGGGAATAGCCAATGCCCGCTTCGTTCGCAGCGACTGGTTTGCTGACCTGCCGGCAGGCGGGCGCTATCGACTGATCCTGTCCAATCCGCCTTATGTCGCCGAAAGCGACCCGCACCTGGACGAGGGCGATGTGCGCTTCGAGCCGCATAGCGCGCTGGTGAGTGGCGCTGACGGGCTGGCAGATATTCGAAAGCTGGTTGAACAGGCGCCCGCGTGGCTGGTCGGTGGGGGATGGCTGCTGCTGGAGCATGGCTTCGAGCAGGGGGCTGCAGTACGCACGTTGCTGACAGAGCGAGGTTTCGAGCAGGCGCAGTCCTGGCAGGATCTGGCCGGGCATGATCGGGTGAGTGGGGGAAGATGGCATGCGGGATGATCAGTTGCTGCGTTACAGCCGGCAGATCCTGCTGCCGCAGATCGACGTGGAAGGACAGCAGCGTCTGCTCGATAGTAGCGTTCTGATTATTGGTCTGGGTGGTCTCGGCTCTCCGGTCGCGCTCTATCTGGCGGCGGCGGGGGTCGGGCGCCTGTTGTTGGCAGATCACGATGACGTTGATCTGACCAACCTGCAGCGGCAGATCCTGCACCAGAACGATGGTATCGGATCGGCGAAAGTGGAGTCGGCAGTGCATCGCCTGCGCGCCCTTAATCCGGATGTGACGCTGGATCCGCTAAGGCAGAAGCTGGAGCACCAGGCGCTGCTGGACGCGATTGGCGAAGCCGATCTGGTGCTCGACTGCACGGATAATTTCGGCACTCGTCAGGCTATCAACGCAGCCTGCTTCGAGCTGGGCAAGCCGCTGGTGTCCGGAGCCGCCATTCGTCTCGAGGGTCAGTTGAGCGTGTTCGATCCGCGCCAGGCTGATAGTCCCTGTTACGAGTGTCTGTATGGGAATGGTGACGAGACCGCGCTCAGCTGCAGCGAAGCCGGGGTGGCCGGTCCGATGGTCGGGCTGGTCGGATCCCTGCAGGCACTGGAAGCGCTGAAGCTGCTGGCCGGGTTCGGCGAGCCCATGGTCGGCCGTTTGCTGCTGATCGATGGGATGGGTTGTCGTTTCAGGGAACTCAAGGTGCGCCGAGACCCGGCGTGCTGTTGTTGCGGCGAGCGGGAAAATGGGTTCTGAGGCGCCGGTCGGGGTATTCGATTCGGGAGTCGGCGGGCTATCGGTGCTGGCTGAAATACGCGACCTTCTGCCAGCCGAGTCGCTCTTGTACGTTGCCGACAGTGGGCACGTTCCCTATGGTGAAAAGTCCACCGACTACATTCGCCAGCGTAGTCGCATACTCGCCGATTTTCTGCTCGGTCAGGGCGCCAAGGCACTGGTGGTCGCCTGCAATACTGCTACAGCGGCCGCCGTTAACGATCTGCGCAGCCTCTTTGAAGTACCGGTGATCGGCATGGAGCCGGCGGTCAAGCCGGCAGCACTGGCCACCCGCTCGGGGGTGGTGGGTGTGCTGGCCACAACCGGCACGCTGCAAAGCGCCAAGTTTGCCGCGCTGCTGGATCGCTTCGCTGGTAGCGTTCGGGTTGTCACTCAGCCGTGCCCGGGCCTGGTGGAGTGCGTCGAACGGGGAGAGCTCGACGGGCCAGAGCTCGAAGCCTTGCTGCGCAGTTATACCCGGCCCTTGCTTGCCGAGGGTTGCGACACTCTGATCCTGGGCTGCACCCATTATCCCTTCCTCCGGCCTCTGTTGCGACGTCTGGTGCCGGAGAACGTGACGCTGGTCGACACTGGGGCTGCGGTGGCCAGACAGCTACGCCAACGTCTGCGTGAAGGTGATCTGCTTGCGTGCGGGCCGGCTTGCCCAGCGCGGTTCTGGACAACGGGTGATCCCGTTTCATTGAACGCTGTGTTGCCGAGGCTCTGGAGCGGGAACGGGGTTGTTACCCAGTTGTCTTTGTAATCGCGACGGTGAGTTTCCGTCCGGATGCCTATTTCGCAAGGATCAAAACCAATGAACAAACGCGGTCTCTTACTTGGATGTATGTTGTCGGTTTCGAGTGTTGCCCCCCTTGCCCATGCAGTAGACGGGTTGACTCTCGAATTCGGCCTGAGCAGTGAATCTACCGAAACCTACCGTGTGGCAGGGCAATTCGATTTCGGCCAGGCCATCTGGCAGAACCAGCGCGGCAGCATGCGGCTCGGCGGATACTGGGACATGGGCCTGACGCGCTGGGCTGGGCTGGATGCGAATACCCTTTCGGTCTCTCCGGTGCTGGTTCTCGAGTTCGGACCGGGCAGCAATATGGTTCCCTATATAGAAGCGGGTATCGGTGCGGCCTACTTTACCCGCAGCAACTTTCGTTCAGAAGAGCGTGATCTCGGCTCCCGGCTACTGTTCGAAGATCGCTTCGGCGCGGGGGTGAGGTTTCCTACCGGAACCGAGATTGGCCTGAGAATCTATCACTACTCGAATGCGGGTATTCGCAAGCCGAACAACGGAATCGAGACAGCCGCGCTGCATTACCGCTTCAGTTTCTAACGCTGCCGCTGCCGTTCGGCAGCGAGTCGCAAGCGGTACTGTTCGCGATACATATGCGCGAAACCGTGTAGCACCGGCAATACCAGGGCCCAGATGGCGGCCAGAATTGCCAGGCTGGGGCCGGTTCCAAGCGGCAGCTCCACTTCAGTGAGTTGTGCGCCGGCGATGTAGGCGAAGGAGCCGCCTACGGCGCCCACCCCTGCGGCGATCCACCATGGCCTGCTCCAGGTGAGGCAGTGGTTCAACGTGGTTGCCAGCAGTGCCCACAGCACTGCCAGCCAGAAGGGAATCAGGTCGGAGTCCCCCGGGATGGCGAAAAGGCCCAGGTGCATCAGAAACGAGTCCAGTGCCGAGCCGGCCAGAAATACGCTCATCACCAGCTTGCCTTCCTCGGCCCAGCTGCTGATCCAGGTGAAATGCACCAACAAGGCGAGCAAGGGAATGACCAGCCAGAATGAGTTGCCGCCCAGGACCGCCGCTACCCAGCCAAGCTGAAAAAGAAGGGCGTTGGCAATCAGTTTGACCGGCATTTCAGGCTCCCAGGTTGTGCAGGTGCAGTTCCGGCCGCGCATCGGGTTTGCTGAACAATATCTGAGCTGTACCGATCGAGCGCTCGTCGAAGCCGCCTTCGCAATAGCACAGATAGAACTCCCACAGCCGGAAAAAGTAGTCATCATACCCCAGTTGCTGCAGGTGGCTGCGCGCGTTTTTCAGGTTGCGGTGCCAGTGACGCAGGGTCTGCGCGTAGTGCAGCCCTATGTCTTCCATGTGCAGCATGGCCAGATCGGTGTGCCTGCGGGTCAGCTCACCAATCAGGCTGACCGAAGGCAGCGATCCCCCGGGAAAGACGAAGCGCTGGATGAAGTCCACGCTTCTGCGTGCCTGCTCGTAACGTTGATCTCTGATCGTAATGGCCTGCAGCAGCATCAACCCCTTGGGTTTTAGTCGTTGTGCACAGTGCTGAAAGTAGGTTCGAAAATAGTTGTGGCCAACGGCTTCCACCATTTCGATCGAAACCAGCTTGTCGTATTCACCTTTGAGCTCGCGGTAGTCCTTGAGCAGTACGGTGATGCGATCCTGCAGCCCCAGTTCGGCAACCTTTGCGGTAGCGTAGGTGAACTGTTCGTCCGACAGGGTGGTAGTGGTGACTCGGCAACCGTAGTGCTGCGCTGCGTAAATCGCCATGCTGCCCCAGCCGGTGCCGATCTCGAGCAGGTGATCGTCCGGCTTGAGCTCCAGCTTGCGGCAGATGCGTTCGAGCTTGTTGAGCTGCGCCTGTTCCAGGTTGTCACACCCGGGCGGGAAGATCGCCGCCGAATACATCATGGTCGGGTCGAGAAAACTCTTGAACAACTCGTTGCCCAGGTCGTAGTGAGCCTGGATGTTGCGCCGCGAACCCTCCAGCGTATTGCGATTGAGCCAGTGAAGCCATTTGAGCGCCGGGCGCCCGAGCCGGGCCAAGCCCCGCTCCATGGCGTCGAGCACGTTCATATTGCGCACGAAAATCCGCGTTACCGCACTCAGGTCCGGCGTAGACCAGAAGCCGTGCAGGTAGGCCTCTCCGGCACCGACGCTGCCGTTGCCGGCAACCATGGGATAGGCCGCCGGACTGTGCAGATAGATTTCGGCGTGTAGGCCATCGCTCGCATCCTGCCCGAATTGCAGTACCTGGTCCTCCTCGTGGACCGTCAGCGTGCCAAAGCGCAGTGCGCTAAGCTGGGCCAGTACCAGGCGGCGGGACAATTTCTGTACCCAGGACCGCCGTGCGGCAACTCGCTGGGCCCGGGCCCGAGTATCGCCCAGCAGCTGGCTGGCACGCGCCTCCAGCAACGACTGGTCGTCAGCGCAGCAGGCCAGTGTCTTGTCTTGCATAATGTCTTTCATGCGGGGAGTCCTTGACCTTGATTGCGGTGGTCGCCGCGGTGATTTGCACGGGAGCCTGGTGATCGAAGATTGGAATGCGCTTGAGCGCCAGGCGGAGCGCCTGCCAGTAGATGGCGGTGACGGTTTTCAGCACCATGAACGGAAAGCTGAAGGCTTCACGGCGCAGCAGCGTCTTGCTCAGCGGCTCGCGCGCCAGATTGAGCGTGGCATCGAAGAGCTTTTCCTGCGCCTGCCAGTCCTCCATATGAATCAGCAGCGTTCTGTCCGGTCGGGAGAAGCGCATGCGGTAATCCAGCCCAGAGGGCAGGAAGGGGGACACATCGAAGGATTTGGCGATTTCGAAGCGTTGCGTGCGCTGCTCCGGGTCGGTCTTCATCACGTAGCAGTAGCGCTCCAGCCATGGGGTATTGCTGACTTCCGTGATGATTGCCCGCAGGCGCCTGTGCTCGTCATAGCAGTAAAAGAACGAGGCCGGGTTGAATACCAGGCCGAAGCTGCGAACCTGGGTTAGCAGGCAAACGGGCCCGGTGAGTTGCAGCCCCAGCTGCTCATGGACCAGACGCTGGGCGGCGGCCTTGAGGTCTTCGTCATCACGGCGGTGATGGCGAAGATAATCGCCAGCCCGAAAGCGGATCGGTGACCACCAGCGCCCGGACCAGAGGCTGCTCAGCTTGAACACCTGCGCCTGCTCGTCCAGATTCAGCCACAACAGGCTCAGGCGGTAGGTAAAATTGTGGGTTTTCGGCGCATAACGCCGGTGCCGAATCCAGCCTCGGTAAAGCGCGCTTGACTGCATCATGGCTCGTCCTCGATCGCTTTCACCACTCGCAGAGCACTGACGACACCATCCTCATGGAAGCCATTGGCCCAGTAGGCGCCGCAGAAATAACTGTGGCGGGGACCCAGGAGTTCGGCCCAGCGCTGTTGTGCCTTCTGAGCGGCAAGACTGAACTGGGGATGGGCGTAGG
The DNA here is from genome assembly GCA_030603065.1 of Pseudomonas sp. Lineage (GTDB taxonomy): Bacteria > Pseudomonadota > Gammaproteobacteria > Pseudomonadales > Pseudomonadaceae > Halopseudomonas. The sequence goes on along the minus strand of JAUVYN010000022.1, from coordinate 25,682 downwards.
TGTAGCGCGCAAGAATCCGCGCGGGGTCGATCGCCGCGGTCTGGTTCAGGCTCACGCAGAAGGTTTGCGGTGCGCTGATGCCCTGCAGGATGTTCATGTTGTAGGTCACGGCGGCGGGCTGCCGGCTGTCGCCGCCGAGGCGATAGTTCCAGCTGGCCCAGGCCAGGCGGCGGTCGGGCAGCAGGCGCGTATCGGTATGCAGCACTACATCGTTGTCTGCGTAACCGATGGCGCCAAGAATGGCCTCTTCCTGGGGGCTGGGCTGGCTCAGCATGGCCAGCGCCTGATCGCTGTGGCAGGCGAATATGACTCGATCGAAGCGCTCGCTGCCAGCGGCGCTGTGTACCGTTACGCCTTCCGCGTCGCGCTCGACCTGCTGCACCGGGCAACTGGTGCGGATGCGCTCGGCGAAGGGAGCGCTCAACGGACCCACATAACTACGCGAACCGCCCTGGATCACGTGCCATTGCGGCCTGTCAGTGACGGAGAGCAGGCCGTGATTGCGGAAGAACTGCAGGAAGAATTGCAGCGGAAAGGCCAGCATCTCGGCCAGCGGCATGGACCAGATCGCGGAGCCCATGGGGATGATGTAATGGTCGATGAAGCGCTGACCGTAGCCCTGCGCGGCAAGATACTCACCCAGGGTGGTTTCCGGGCGCACCCGTTGCTCGGCCAGATCGTGCAATGCGTTGCGATTGAAGCGCAGGATGTCGCGTACCATCCGCAGGAACCCGGGCGGCAGGAGGTTGCGGCGCTGGGCGAACAGGCTGTTCAGGTTGTTGCCGTTGTACTCCATGCCGCTAGCCGGGTCATGCACGGAAAAACTCATCTCGGTGGGCTGTGATCCGACGCCAAGCTCGTTGAGCAACTGGATGAAGTTCGGGTAGGTCCAGTCGTTGAACACAATGAAGCCGGTGTCGATGGCGTAGGTATGCCCCTGCACCTCAACGTCCACCGTATGGGTGTGCCCGCCAACCCAGTCGGCGGCTTCGAACAGCGTCAGGTCATGCTTCTCTGCCAGCTTGTAGCCACAGACCAGGCCGGATATGCCCGCGCCGATGATGGCGATTCGCATCAGTTTGCTTCCTTGTTAGCGGGTCGCACCATATGTCTGGTCAGCGCGAACCGTAGAGCGTTTGGAAGGCTGCCCAACAGGCGCAGGAAGCCGGTGAAAAACGCAGGAAATCTAATCTCGCGCTGGCCCTGGGCGATTCCCCGGATGATCCTGCGGGCGGCGGCTTCGCTGTCGACGCGCATGGGCATGGGGAAGTCGTTCTGCGCGGTAAGAGGCGTGTCGACGAAGCCGGGGCTGACCAGACTGACGTCGATCTTCCACTGGGCCAGATCGAGCTCGAGTGACTGGAACAGGTAGCGCATCGCGGCCTTCGATGCCCCGTAGGCTTCCGCTCTGGGAAGTGGGCAAAAGGTCACGCTGCTGCCGATTCCGACCAGTCGAGGCTTATTACCCAGGCGCAGCAGAGGCAGGGCGGCTTCGACACAGTGCACGGTGCCTTGCACGTTGGTGTTCATCACCCGAGCGAAAAGCGCAGAGTCGAAGCGATCTACCTCGACGTATTCACAGGTACCGGCGTTGAGGATCACCAGATCCAGTGCGCCCCAGCTGTCGCGCAATGCCTGCCCGGTAGCGATCACCGCGGCTCGATCCGTCAGGTCCGCGGGAAGCACCAGGATCTGCCCCGGAAACCGGGCGGCCAGCTCATCGAGGGGTTCGCGCCGGCGCGCCGTCACGGCCAGCAGATAGCCCATCTTTGCCAGTTCGCAGGCCAGGGCGTGGCCAATTCCGCTGGATGCACCGGTCAGCCAGACGCGTCGAGCTGTCATGCCAGTCTCCCTTTAAGCCAGCCGATGATGGCGCCCAGTACCGGCAAGTGCTCGTAGAGCAGGGCGCCTGCATCGAAATAGTCCCGGTGGCGGCACACCTTGTCGCCGCGAAAGGTCAGGAAGCTGCAGCCATCCAGGCTGATCGGCTTTCCGCCCCCGAGGCGCGGGTGTCTGAAGGTCATGGTCCAGCGCAGCACTGCGTCGGTTTCGTTTAGCTGCTGACAGTGCTGAAAGTCGAAACGTGTCTCGCTGACATTCGCGTACAGGTTGGCGCAGTAGGCGTGCATCGCAGCTAGCCCGTGTATCTCGTGCAGGGGGTCGGTGAACACCAGGTCGTCGTGATAGAGATCCGTCAGTTTCGAAAGGTTGTCCCTGCCAATGGCAGCGAAGCCCTCCGCGAAGCGTTCCGCAGCGGTGCACGTCATGGCCGATCTCCCAACGATTTGAACGCGTCCAGCGCTCGCTGGCGGGATTGTCTGAGGTCGACGATGGGGGCGGGGTAACCACTGCCTCCGAAGAGGTCGGGTGACACGGGCTGATGGATTTGCTTGCCCTTTACGCCGGATAGCTCCGGGACCCACTTGCGAATGTAGGCACCCTCGGGATCGAACTTCTCCGACTGGGTGACCGGATTGAATATGCGAAAGTAGGGCGCTGCATCGGTGCCGGTGGAAGCGCTCCATTGCCAGCCGCCGTTGTTGGCTGCCAGGTCGCCATCGACCAGGTTCTGCATGAACCAGCGTTCGCCCTCGCGCCAGTCGATCAGAAGATTTTTGGTGAGAAACATCGCGGTGAGCATGCGCAGGCGGTTGTGCATCCAGCCGGTCGCCTTCAGCTGACGCATTCCGGCATCGATGATTGGTATGCCGGTCTGGCCTTCCTGCCAGGCTTTCAGGCCGGCCGGGTCTTGGCGCCAGCGTAGCGACTCGGTATGCGGTTGAAAGGCGCGGCCGCGGGACACCTGCGGATAGCACACCAGAATGTGCTTGTAGAATTCGCGCCAGAGAAGTTCATTGATCCAGCTGACAATTCCGGGATTGCCCCCGTCGAATTCGCCCTGATTGACAGCCAGAGCCGCATGCAGACACTGGCGGGGGGAAAGCACACCAGCGGTTAGGTAGGCGGACAGCCGGCTCGTACCATCCACCGCCGGCAGATCGCGATCGTTATCATAGTCGGCTATGCTGGACTCGCAAAAAGCCTGCAAGCGCCGGTTGGCGGGCTCTTCTCCAGCCGGCCAGAGACAGCGCTGAGACTCGTCGCAGGCAACTAATCCTGGCACAAGGTCCGGTACCGGGTCCGAAGCAAGGGCGAGCCGCGGCTGGGCAACTGGTGGCGGGCAGCATGCAGGAAGGCTGGCACGCAGTTCGCGGTAGGCTGCCCTGCGAAACTGGCTGTATACCTTGAACATCGTGCCTGCCTGGGTCAGTAGGCTACCCGGCCGAAATAGCGTCTGGTCGACGAATCTGTGGCATTCCAGGCCCGCAGCTTCACATGCTGCGCTAACTGCGGCGTCGCGCCGTTGTTCATGAATGCCATATTCGTCATTGAACCAGAGGCCTGTGCTACCCGTTTCGCCTGCCAGAGCCGTCAGGGCCTGGGGGCAGTCGCGCCAGGCGGGCACCTCAAGTATTCGCAGCGGAATGTTGACTTGCGCGAGTTGCTCGGCCAGAGCCTTCAGATTCCGCAACCAGAAATCCAGTTTGATGGGCGCGTCGTCATGTTCGCGCCAGGTTTGTGGTGTGAGGCAATAGACGACCACTACCGGGCCGCGTCGCGATGCATTCCATAACGCGGTGTTGTCGTGCAGTCTGAGGTCGGCGCGCAGCCAGACCAGTTGGGTTGCTTCAGTCATTTTCCGCGCCCTTTAAGGTCTGTATCAGCTGGCGGCATGCAGCAGACGGTAGTGTTCCGAGATTGCCGATCCCCAGTGCCATCCAGTGTTCCCGATGAATGACCGCCGCGGGGCCGGCCATGAACAGGCCGCCGGGCAGGTGTCGGTTGAGCTTTGGCAGGTGTCGCTTCAGCTGGTGGGAGGGGAGGGCCTGGCTGCTGTAGAACACCACCGCGCAGAGTGAGCTCTGGTCGTGCAGCAGGGTCAGCTCGCTCGCCGGAAACTCCCATTCGAGCAGGCTGACGGCGACCCCCTGGTCGGCCAGCAGCGCAGCCAGCAGCCACATCGCTGGCGCATAGTGCTCTGTCGAGAGGTTGGCCAGCACGACGCGTCTGGTTTCAGTACTGCTGCACGAGCGCATCCAGGCGGCTATCTGATCGCGCAGCCAGGTATGGAAGAAGACTTCTTCGAGTTGGCTGCCGAACTGCCCTTGCCAACGCTGCTGCACATGTGCCAGCAGCGGCTCGAAGACCTGTTCGCAGATCAGCATGCTGCAGTAATGCTCGCGATATCGCTGGAGCTGCTGTTCGAACGGGCTCATGTTAAAGCGGCGCAGGCCCTCAAGCAGCTCGTTCCGCAACATTCCCCAGGGTGCCTCGCCAGAGCTTGCGGTCTGCGCGCATTCCTGCTCCAGCAGTCCCTTGACCTGACCCACATTCACCCCCCTGGACAGCCAGGTCAGGATGGCGCGGACCCGGTCGAGGTTGTCCGGCGAGTACAGGCGATGGCCCTTTTCGGTCCGATGGGGTTCGATCAGCCCGTAGCGCCGTTCCCATGCGCGCAGGGTGACGGCGTTCACTCCGGTGAGTCGAGCCACTTCGCGGATCGGCAGTAGCCCATCGACGCGCGGTGTCATTGCTGTCCCCTATATCGCATTGCGCAGGCTCAGCTCGGCCGGATGCGGCTGCAGATAGGCCTGCCGCAGTAAGAAGGGGTCCGGATGTCGAAGCAGGTGGTGCTTCAGCAGGGTCATGGGAACAACCAGTGGAACCAGCCCGTTGCGATACTGGACTATCAGCTCCTGCAGTTCCTGTTTTTCCGCCCTTCCCAGGGCGCGCTTGAAATGTCCGGCCATGTGCTGGAGCACATTGCTGTGGCTGCGACGGTTGGCCCGTGTGCGCAGGCACTGCATCAGCAGTGCGCCATAACTGGCCGCAACTTCCTTGTGGTCCGCCTGGCCAAACCCAGCTACCAGTCGGCCCATGGCCTGATACAGGTCGCGCTGATGAGCCATCAGCAGATACTTGTGGCGGGTGTGGAATTCGACAAGTGCGCCGGCGCTGAGTCCCGCCTCGAGCAGGGCCCGCCATTGGGCGTAAATGATGACTCGAGTGACGAAGTTCTCGCGCAGCACCGGATCGTTGAGGCGACCTTCCTCTTCTACCGGAAGGAGAGGGTCGCTGCGCATCAGCGCAGCTGCGAAGGCTCCGCTGCCGGCGGCCTCCGGAGGACGGTTGCCGTCGTCATCGTAGACCTTGACGCGCTCCATGCCACAACTGGGCGACTTCTGCATCAGAATGAACCCGCGCAGCTCAGGGTGCCGGGCGAGGGCGGTCGAACCTTCTCTCTGCAACGGCTCGGTCACATCCAGACTGGCATCGCGCGTTCCGACCACCCGAGGGGAAGTCGGGTCGCCAACCAGGCGGATTGCCTGGCGCGGTGTACCCATGCCGATGGCGACTTCCGGACAGAATGGAACATAGGCGAACAGGGTGCCCAGCGTCCCGGTACACAGGGAAGAGTGCTTATGTCCACCGTTGAAGCGGACTTCAGCGCCAAGCAGGCAGTGACTGATCCCGACCGGTATGCGTTCGGGTGGTGACGCAGGGGTGGCCTGGGGTTGTAATTCGGTCACGGTAGACTCCTATACAAGGTGATTGTCTTGTATAGGATTAGTCTACACCTCTGGTGGGTTTGTACAAGTTTTTTGAATACGTTCCGATGGGATTCATTGCCAACCTTGATACCATGCTTCTTCATTTCGCAGAGTCTGCCAAGGCAGTCGCTGGACGCGTTTCGTAAGCACTGCCTCGAGCTCGACTTCGACGATGTCGCCAAGGTCGTCTTCGATACAACTCACCACCATGAAGTGGCGCTCACGATTGGCAGGGTGACATGCGGTCCATTTGGAATGCATGAGCTTGCGCGGATTAAGGTGACGCATGTCAGGTCAGCGTGCGCGCGACCTGCATGCCGCTGAGCCAGGCGTTTTCCAGCCGACCGCCGAGACACCAGTCGCCGCAGACGTATAGGCCCATAGCCGGCGCCGCCAGTGCGCCCCAGTTGTTGATAGTCGCCGGCCGGGCATATAGCCAGCGGTGAGCGTGGCGGTAATGCGCCGCAGGGATGTCGAAGCCGAGTACGTAGCCCAGCGCGCCGGTGAGCTCCAGGGCGACTTCTTCCGGCGTGGCGTCAAGATGCTGCGCCGCCCATTCGGGTGTTGACTGAACGACCCAGTTGTCGTCTCCCGAGCGACCTGGTTTGCTGCTGTCGCGACTGATCCAGTCGATCGGACCGCTGCGTACGAAGCAGGCTTCCACCGGGGTGAGCAATGCATCCTTGAATGAAAGCGCGAGAGTCCAGCCTGCCTCCATGGAGGCAGATGCTGCGGCCTGCGCCAGTGAGGGAGCCACCTCGAGCAGCGCTGCGGCCTGGGGGGCCGGCGCAGCTACCACCACTCGGTCGAAGGGGCCGTGAGCGCCTCCGGTGTCGTCGAGCAGGGTCCAGTGTCCCGGTTCGTCATGCTGCAGTTGAGTAATGCGGGTCTGGCTGACCAGCGGAAGGTCGCCGAGCAGCCCGCGGGAAAGGCCAGTCATCCGTGGTAGGCCGACGTAGCGCGGTTGGTCGTCCGGTGACTCCGTCAACCCCCGTTCGTCGAACATGTACAGTCGCGGTGCCCATTCAGCGACCCAGCCCTGCTCAAGCCACTGATGAAGATGCTGACGAAAGGCTCCTTCCCGGGCTGTAAAGTACTGGGCACCCATGTCGAAGCTGCCCGAATCGGTTCGTCGGCTGCTCATGCGCCCGCCGCTGCCTCTGGACTTGTCGAACAGGGTTATCTGGTGGCCGGCCTCGCGCAGGGCGCGACCAGCACTGATTCCGGCCATGCCTGCGCCGATTACCGCGATGTTCAAAGAATTCATGAATGCTTCATTCCGAAAAGTTCTTCATAACTTGTACAAATCATATTACGTGTATAGCATCCACCATATGTGAACTGACCGCAAGTCACCGGCGGCCAGTACTGATATGCTTTTTTCCGGACGCCATACGCATGATGGTCCCCTTAAAGATAGTTCCTTTCCGTAAACGTGAGGTCGCCATGCATGTATTGATCACAGGAGGGACCGGCCTCATAGGGCGGCATTTGTCACATCGGCTGCTGGCTTCAGGCGATCAGGTCACGGTGTTGAGCCGCAGGCCGGCGCAGGTCGGTAACCTCTGTGGCAACGGAGCGCGGGGCATCGCCAACCGCGTGGAATTGGGCGACGAGCAGGTCGATGCGGTGGTGAATCTGGCGGGGGCGCCCATCGCAGATCGCCCCTGGACCGCCAAGCGCAAGGCTGAACTATGGGCCAGCCGCGTTTCGCTGACCGAGCGACTGGTCGCCTGGATCGATCAGCGCAGTGAGAAGCCTGCCACTCTGATCAGCGGCTCGGCGGTGGGCTGGTACGGCGACGGGGGTGAGCTTCCGCTCACCGAGGACTCCGCTGCGCGGCCGGCCTACACTCATACGCTTTGCGATGCCTGGGAGGCGGCGGCGCGGCGGGCCAGTGCGCACGGTGTGCGTGTCTGCCTGGTTCGTACGGGGTTGGTGCTGGCTCCAGGAGAGGGATTCCTGAAGCGCATGCTTCTGCCGTTTCGCCTTGGTCTGGGCGGGCGCCTCGGCTCGGGTCAGCAATACATGTCTTGGGTTCATCTGGATGATGAAGTAGGCATAATCCTGCATCTGCTTCGACATGCGGACTTGAAGGGCGTGTTCAACGCCACCGCCCCGAATCCGGTCACCAACCGCGAGTTCACCAGTACATTGGCTGCCACGCTGCACAGGCCTGCCATATTCCCGGTACCGGCGCTGGTGCTCAAGGCTGGGCTGGGAGAGATGGCAACACTTCTGCTGATGGGGCAGAATGCGCGGCCGGCCCGGCTGCAGGAAGTGGGCTACCGGTTCCAGTTCTCGCAGTTGGATCAGGCCCTGAAAGACGTCGTTGGCGAACATTGAGAGTGGAGTGGTCCTGAATGTCTGAACGAGGAGTGTTACTGGTTAATCTCGGCTCTCCGGCCAGTACCGAGGTGGCCGATGTGCGTCGTTACCTCAACCAGTTTCTGATGGATCCCTATGTGGTCGATCTGCCATGGCCGTTACGCAGGCTGCTGGTGGGGATCATCCTCGCCGTGCGGCCGAAGAAGTCGGCTGAAGCCTATGCCAGTATCTGGTGGGAGGACGGCTCGCCTTTGGTGGTGATCAGTCGCCGTGTTCAACAGGCGCTTCAGGCGCGTCTGGACATGCCGGTGGAACTGGCGATGCGCTACGGCGAACCTTCGATCGAGAGGGGTATCCTGGCGTTGGCCGAGCGCCCCGGACTACGTGAAATACTGTTCATTCCGCAATATCCCCAGCATGCGGACAGCACCACCACCACCTCTATTCGTGAAGCGCAGCGGGTGATAGCCGCACACAGGCTGAAGGTCCGGCTGACGGTCGTGCCGGCCTTCCATGACCGTCCGGCCTACATGGATGCGCTGGTGGCCAGTGCCGAACCCCATCTGCAGCGGCCCTTCGATCATTTGCTGATGAGCTATCACGGCTTGCCGGAACGCCATCTGCGCAAGGCGGACCCGACCAAGAGCCATTGTCTGAGCTTTCCGGATTGCTGCGACCGCCCCTCGGTGGCGCACGCGACCTGTTACCGCGCCCAATGCGTGTCGGTCAGCAAAGCTTTTGCGGCCCGCATGGGACTGGGCGACGACCAGTGGTCGCTGGCATTCCAGTCGCGTCTGGGCCGCGACAAGTGGATCGAGCCCTACACCGAGCAACGCATCGATGAGCTTGCCGCCCGGGGCGTCAAGCGATTGCTGGTGATGTGTCCGGCGTTTACCGCTGACTGCATCGAGACGCTGGAAGAAATTGGTGACCGGGCACGGGAGCAGTTCATCGAAGCAGGGGGCGAGGAGCTGGTGCTGATTCCCTGCATGAATGACCATCCGCAGTGGATCGACGCGCTGGCTGGCTGGTGCCGCAGCGAGCCTGCATCAGCCTGAGCCGTTCAGGGCAACTGGCGCAGCCCTTCGGAAAGCGCCAGTTGCATTCCCAGCCCGAGCAGGATGACGCCCATCGCCCGGTCGAACCAGTGGCCGAACCGTGTAAGGCCAGCCCTGATCGCCGGCCGTGTGAAGAACAGCGCTACCAGGCAGAACCACGCCGCCGTGGCCAGTGCGAGATAGGCACCATAACCTGCCTTCACCAGGGTGGGCGTGCCCGGGTCGATCACCACACTGAACAACGCCAGAAAAAACAGTGTCGCCTTGGGGTTCAGCCCGTTGGTAATCAGCCCTGTCATGAACGCCCTGCGAGCCCGCGGTGCAACCAGCGGGTCGATTGGGTCAGCCGGGCCGCGGGGTTTCGATCGCAGCCCCTGTATCCCCAGATAAATCAGATACAGCGCCGCGGCGCCCTTGAGGACGTTGAACAGCGTCGGCGACTGGCTGACGATCAGACCTATGCCGAGGAGCGAATATCCGACGTGCAGCAGAATACCGGTTCCGATGCCGGCCGCCGTGGCAAGACCGGCCGGGCGACCAAACCCCACGCTGTTGCGCAGCACTACCGCCAGATCGGGACCGGGACTGGCTACGGCCAGCAAATGAACCAGCGCGACCACCAGGAACTCCTGCAGATACATTAGCGTCTCCAGCCAAAGCAGCCATTTTAGACATCCCATGCATTAGCAGACAGGTACAGTGATGAATCAGAAACCCCGTGTAGTGTTTCTTGACCACGACTCGCTCGATCGCAACGACCTGGATCTGGAGCCGTTGCGCAATGCGTCTTCCAGCCTAAGCCTCTACTCGACGACAGCGCCTGGTCAGGTGACCGACAGGCTGGCGGGCTGCCAGGCCGTTATTACCAACAAGGTGGTCATCGATGACGCCGTCATGGGCGCCTGCCCGGATCTGCGCGGCATTCTGGTCGCGGCCACAGGGCTGAACAACGTCGACCTCGAGGCGGCGGCACGTCGTGGTATCCGAGTTTTCAATTGCCGGGGCTACGGCACCTCGTCGGTAGCCCAGCACACCCTGATGCTGATGCTCGCGCTGGTCACCAGATTCGAGGCCTACCGGAGCGCTGTAGTGCGCGGTGACTGGCAACGCAGTTCGCAGTTCTGCCTGCTGGACTATCCGATCGAAGAGCTTTGCGGAATGCGTCTGGGAATCCTCGGGTATGGCGAGCTGGGGCAGGCAGTGGCGCGCCTCGCCGAGGCCTTCGGTATGCAGGTGGTAGCCGGGTCTTTGCCGGGCCGCGAGCAGCAGGGGCGGCCCTGCCTCGACGAACTGCTGGCGGATGTGGACATGCTGAGTCTGCACTGTCCCCTCACCGACGCTACCCGCAACCTGATAGGAGCCGAGCAATTGATGCGCATGAAGCGAGGCAGCTTTCTGATCAACACCGCGCGGGGTGGGCTGGTCGACGAGCGTGCGTTGGCCGACAGCTTGCGCGAAGGCCATCTCGCCGGTGCCGCTTGCGACGTGCTCACTTCCGAACCTCCGGCAGCGGACAACCCGCTGCTCGCCGCGAACGTACCCAATCTCATCGTCACGCCACACTGTGCCTGGGGTAGCCGTGCCGCACGCCAGCGTATCGTCGAACAACTGGCGGAGCACCTGCAGTCGCTGCACCAGCTCTGACATGATCCAAAGCGGAATTGGCTCGTGTCTTTTTGTGAGATGCTGCTCAGTGATACACCCGAACGGGTGATCCCTTGGCCTTCTCGGGCGGGTAGTGTTTCCCGGCCAGCCTTTTGGCTGGCCAATGGAGCTACCCGGAACTGCGCACATGGATGTGGATACCCGAACCTCAACTCAACTCGACTCTCGCGCCCTTGCGACTCGACTGGCCAGTAGCCCGATCAGAATGCCAGGCGGGCGGGTCGCGCTAACGGGATTCCGGCTCGGTTCAAGCAGCAGGGTTCAGCGTGGCGTCAGTCTGCTGGAAGTGCTGATCGCCGTGCTGGTGCTCGCTGTCGGCATACTGGGTGCCGCATCGTTGCAGCTCAATGCGCTTCGTTACAACGCGAGCGCCTCCCATGCGACCCAGGCGAGCTTCATAGCCTATGACATGCTCGATCGAATGCGAGCCAATTCAGGCAACCTCGCCAGCTATACCATCAATGTTGATGCGTGCGCTTCGACACCGGAGGCACCTGCCAGTGTCGAAGCGCAAGATCTGACCGATTTCGCTACTGCGGTAGGCTGCCGCCTGCCCGAGGGCAAGGGCGCCATCTTAATAACCGGTAACAGGGCGACGGTCAGCATCAGGTGGTCTGACTCTCGCATCAGGTCTGGAGAAGCGGACACCGAGTTCGTCGTCAGCTCTCTGGTCAGTCGCGAATGATCATGAAATCGCCTGCACAGGAGGGTGGATTCGGGTTGGTGGAGGTTCTCATTGCCCTGGTGCTGGGGCTGATCGTGGTGCTGGGGGTTATACAGGTCTTTCTCGGCAATAATCAGGCCTACGCGCTGCAGCGCAAGGTCGCGGCCATGCAGGAGGATGCGCGCTTCGTCCTGACCCGGATGGCGTCGGAGATCCGCATGGTCAACATGTACGGCTGCCTCAACCGCTCTCGTCTGGCCAACGCAGACAGCTTTCCGGCAGCCTTCGATACGCCGATTTCATATGAATCCGGTCGCCTGAAGATCATCACCGCCGATCCCAATGCCGAATCCTTCGTGACCCAGACTACCCGAACCCTTCCTGGCCTCGGTGCGAAATGGCTCATCGCTACCGACTGCCGAAGCGAGGCACGCATCGCCGACAGCGGAGCCGTTGTCGTAAATCCCGGGGACGTGCTCATACCGCTGCGCCAGGTGGAGTACCGCGTCGACGAACACAGGCTACAGGTCCGCAGTAATGGCAGCGGGAGCTTCCAGACCCTTATCGATGGAGTGGTTGGCCTGGATATCAGTTTCGCGCTGGCCGCGGCTGCTGGAGATCTGAATGTCGCTGGTGATTATCAGGGAAGCGTCGCCGATGCCGATTTCGACCGGATCCGAAGCGTAAGGTTAGCCCTGCAACTGAGCGACAGCCCTGACAACCCGATGAATGCGCAGGTGGGCACCCAGGAGTTCACCGTGGTCGCCGCGCTTCGCAATCGCATGGACTAGATGGAGCACTCATGAGGTCCCCTCGCACTCCCCAACAAGGCGTCGCCCTGGCGATCAGTCTGGTCTTTCTACTGATCACGACACTGGCTGCTGTCTCTGCTGTTCGACTTTCTGCCACCCAGGAACGGATGGCGGCGAACACACGCTTCAAGATCGATAGCTTTCAAGCCGCCGAAGCCGCATTGAGAGTGGCCGAGAAGGTAATCCAGGATGATCCGGCGGCCTTCGCACAGGTGTGCTCTGGAGCGGGCTGCAATGTGGAGCAAAGCATCTTCGATGTGGATTCGGTCACCGCCCCGCTCGGCTGGCAGGTCATAACAGCGTCCCCGCAGACCAACGGCATGACGCTCTGGTATCGCATCATCAATCTTGGCGAGAGTCATGCGCCGGTCAACGTACTATCTGCCGCTCCGGGGACACTTTACAAGATAGTGGTGGTCTCGTTCCGTGGCGCCACGCGCACCATACTGGAGACGGTCTATGTCCACAGTCAGGCCTGAACGCGGGGTGCTGGGAAGGTTGCAATTCGCACCTGTGCTCTCCGGCGTGGCCGTGGTGCTTGCTTCGACCCAGATGGCCCAGGCCTTCACACCAAGGCCGGGCGCCATGCTGGCGGGGACTGCCGTGGCACCGAACATGGTGATCCTGTTCGATAACTCGAGCAGCATGCGTCGTGATCTCGATGGTGCGATAACCTCCGATGACTCCCGCAGAAGAATCACCATCGCCAAAACCGTGCTGAAAAACGTGCTGGCGGACAATCGTGGGCTTCGCTACGGTCTTTTCGTGTACAACGGCAGCATCAGCGAAAGCGATGGTCCGGGGGGAAGAAAGCTGCTGGGCGTCGCATCCGTGGCGCCGGGGGAGGGAGACGCCCATTTCGCCAGTCTGAGTCGACAGATCGCCGCAATCGAGCCGTCAGTTAGGCCCGCCACCTATACCCCGCTTGGCGAAACCTACTACGAAATAACCCGCTATATGCGAGGTTTGACGCCGCACTATCAGGGCAGTGGCGTGACGACCTTCACCAGTCCGATCGAATACCGCTGTCAGCGCAACTTCGCCCTCGTGCTTACCGACGGACTGCCTACCGCGGACTTTGACAGGCCCAGCGAGCTGCCCCCCGCTTCCGACCCTGACCGCAACAACCCCGGTGTGGCGGGCGAAAACAATCTGCCTAATTGGCGCGGCTCTTCAGCACCGTTCCATCTGGCCGAGCTCGCGGCCTTCGCCAACGAGACGGACCTTCGCAATACCCGACGCCATGGTGTGCGCAACGATGCGGCTGGCAAGTCCTGGGATGACCCCGACTACCCCATGCAGAGCATGCAGACACATGTCATCGGCTTCGGGTTCGGGGCGGGTCTCGACGATGAGGAGCAGCCTGATGCCGGCGCCAATCCGCTCGCCGCGGCTGCGCAGGCGGGTGGCGGGCAGTACTTCGCCGCAGATTCGGCCGACCAGTTGTCTGCAGCCCTCAGAAAGGTGGTGGGCGAGATCAATGCGACGGCGGGGTCCGGTGGGAGCGGTACGGCCAGTAGCCCGGTACTTATGCCCGGCGAAAGTCTTTTCTATCGAACCCGATATGATCCGGAAGACTGGAGTGGCTCGATCGAAGCCGTCCAATTGGGGGCGCTCGGACAGCTGGAAGCTCGGGTCTGGACCACTGACAGTACCTACGTTCCCGGTAACAGACGTGTCGAAACCATCAACGAGTTTTCCGGCATGCGGGTGGTGATTGGCAAGGAAAGTGCCACCAGGCTCGCTGCCCCGCAGGTCGCGCGGCTTGCCTCGGAAGCCCGCCGTGCCGGGGCGGTGGGAGACGATCTCAGCGCCGCCAATGTTCTGCTGGACTGGGTTCGTGGAAACAACCCCGCGCCCCTTCGCCGTCGACATCGGCTGATGGGCGACGTCATCAATTCACCTATCAGGCACACCGTCCAGGATACCGAGTCGGCAGGCGATGGCAGCGCGGCCTTCGAGGCCTTCAGGCTGGCGCGCCTGGTCGAAATGACGCCGAGTCTGGTAATCGGCTCGAATGATGGCCTGCTGCATGTGCTCGATGCGAATACGGGCGAGCACCGAATGGGCTATCTGCCCGTATCGGCATACGGTTTCCTGGGTAGCAAGGCCAGCTCGCAGTATGGGGGAGCCACCTACACGCCGGGGGTAGACGGCCCTATCGCTCTGGCGGACGTCAGGATCGGCGGTCTCTGGACGACGCTGGCGGTGGCGGGCATGGGGGCGGGAGGAAAGTCTCTGATTGGTCTCCGCTTGTTTGACGAGGCTTCGGGAAACACAGCCCTGGGGGCCCTTTGGGAGCGCAATCCCTCTCACGCCAACTGGTCCAATCTGGGCTTTACCTACGCCATGCCGGCCTTCGGGCGGATGGCGGACGGTAGGTCGGTGGTGGTTGTCGGCAATGGGTACGGAAGTGCGTCGGGCAAGGCCTCGCTGATCGTTGCCGACGCAGCTACTGGCGAAGTGATCCGCGAGCTGATGGTACCCGACCGCCACGGTGTTCCTGGGAATAACGGCCTGTCGTCAGCAAGGCTGGTGACGGATAGCCGGGGTGTACTGCATACCGCCTATGCTGGCGATCTGCACGGCCAGCTATGGAGGTTCGACCTGGCGGGTAGCGAAGTGTCTGGCTGGAGCCTTGCGTTCGATGCGCAACCGTTGTTCAGAACTGAAGACGATCAGCCCATCACGGTCCAGCCTCAGATTGCAGAGCATCCACAAGGTGGACGAATGGTACTGTTCGGCACGGGCAAGCTTCTCGAGCAGACGGACATCAGCTCCACCGCACTCCAGGCGTTCTATGGCGTATGGGACAGGCCCGGCGGCTCGGGTGGACTGGGGGCGGGCGACCTTCGAGCGCAGCGCATCGCAGCCGAGAAAATGGTCAACGGACGCGCCAACCGCGTGGTCACCCAGTACCCAGTGAGCTGGTCCACCGAGTCGGGCTGGTATCTGCCATTGTCATTCAATGGCAGCCGGACTGGTGAGCGGGTCACGCGCAACCTGCTGGTCCGTGGAAACAGGGTGCTGTTCAACACCGGGTTGGTGGATGCCACGAATAGCAAAGACCCCTGTGAGGGCTTGAGCGGTGACGGTTGGCTGATGGCTCTGGACCTGCTGAGCGGCTCGATGATGGCCTACGGGGTGCTCGATATCGGTGGGGACGGCGTCGTAAGCGAGGCGGACGGGCTGAGTGCAGGGATTGATCTGAATGTCGGCTGGCCTGGAGATATTACCGTGGTGACCGGCGATGGAGTCGAACACTACGTGGTAGGAGGCTCAGCTGGAACCGAGACGCTGACCGGCTTGTCACTTTCTTTGTTTCGCCGCGTCATGTGGCGCCAGCTGATGTAGGGGATAGCGATGAATTCAGCGCAGCAGACAGCGTTCACCCTCATCGAGCTCATGATCGTCGTGGCGGTCGTCGGGATTCTCGCGGCAATCGCTTACCCAGCTTACAGCGAACAGGTTCGGCAGACCCGGCGGGCGGAAGTGACCAGCGTGCTGCTGGAAAACGCTCAGCTTCTCGAGCGCCATTTCACTCGTACCGGTGCGTATAACACGTCCGGTCTGAATCTGGTGGTTCAGAGCCCGGCAGAGGGTGCAGCCGTCTACTCCATCGCGGCTGTCGTGCTTACGCCCAACACCTATACGCTGCGTGCGGAAGCTGTTCCCGGGGGCATCATGGCGGCGGACCCTTGCGCCATTTACAGCGTTACCCAGGCGGGTGAGCGATCGCCTGCCGATATGCGCTGCTGGCGCCGGTAGGCGTTATGCTCAAGCTGCTCTGGTTGCCTCGTCATGCCGCGGAAGCACCAGATTCAACACGATAGCGACCACGCCGCAGAGACTGATGCCCTGCAGATTGAAATCCTGGTTGCCAATGATCATGCCGCCGATGCCGAAGACCAGCGTGACCGAGACGATGCAAAGATTGCGCGGCTGCGTCAGGTCCACCTGGTTGCGCATCAGCGTATTCATGCCGACCACGGCAATCGAGCCGAACAACAGACAGAGAATTCCGCCCATGACCGGGACCGGCATGCTCAGCAGTACAGCTCCGAACTTGCTGACGAAAGCCAGGCCAATGGCGAATACCGCCGCCCAGATCATCACGTTGGGGTTGAAGTTGCGGGTCAGCATGACTGCGCCGGTCACTTCCGAGTAGGTGGTATTGGGCGGTCCACCCAGGCAGGCGGCAGCAGAAGTGGCGATGCCGTCGCCGAGCAGGGTGCGCTGCAGGCCTGGCTTGCGAATGTAGTCCTTGCCGGTCACCGAGCCGATGGCGAGTACGTCACCGATATGCTCGATGGCCGGGGCGATCGCCACCGGGATCATGAACAGGATCGCCGCCAGCTTGAACTCCGGGGTAACGAAGGCCGGCACCGAAAGCCAGTTGGCCGAGCCGACGCTCGAAAAGTCTACTGCGCCGAGAAACCAGGCCAGCGTATAGCCAACTACAACCCCTGCGAGGATCGGCACCAGGCGGAAGATGCCCTTGGCGAATACCGCGACCAGGATGGTCGTGGTCAGCGAGGCCAAAGAGATGATCACCGCTGTGGAGTATTCCACCAACTGAAGGCTGCCATCTCCGGACTTGCCCATGGCCATGTTCACCGCCACCGAGGCAAGGCCCAGACCGATCACCATGATTACCGGGCCGACCACCACCGGCGGTAGCAGGCGCTGGATGAAGCCGGGACCACGCAGCCGTACCAAAAGGCTCAGGAGGACATACAGCATGCCCGCTGCCAGCAATCCGCCCAGAGTCGCTTCGAGCCCCCAGGTTTGGTTGCTGTACATGATAGGGGCGATGAAAGCGAAGCTCGAGGCGAGAAAAACCGGCACCTGGCGCTGCGTGGTGAACTGGAACAGTAGTGTGCCGAGGCCGGCGGTAAACAGCGCAACGCTTGGGTCCATACCGGTAATCAGTGGCATCAGCACCAGGGCGCCGAAGGCCACGAACAGCATCTGAGAGCCGGCTAGTGCGGTGCGCCAGCCCGATGTTTCGTAGCTATCGTTCATCAGTCCAGATCCTTCTGCTTGGTTCCGAAAATCTTGTCGCCGGCATCGCCCAGGCCCGGAATGATATATCCATGCTCGTTGAGGCGCTCATCCACCGAGGCGGTATAGATCTGCACGTCCGGATGAGCCGCGTTGACGCGGCGGATTCCCTCGGGAGCGGCGACCAGCACCAGCGCCCTGATCTCCCGAGCGCCGGCGCGCTTGAGCAGGTCGATGGTGGCGACCATTGAGCCGCCGGTGGCCAGCATCGGGTCGATGATCAGGGCCATCCGCTGGTTCAGTTCGCCCACCAGTTTTTCCAGATAAGTGTCCGCTTCGAGGGTTTCCTCGTTGCGCGCGAGGCCGATCACGCTGACCTTGGCACTGGGGATCAGGCTGAGTACGCCGTCGAGCATGCCCAGGCCAGCGCGCAGAATCGGCACCACTGTCACCTTCTTGCCGGACAGCTTGTCCACCGTGACGTCGCCGCACCAGCCCCGGATAGTGACGTCCTCCACTGGCATGTCCTTGGTCGCTTCGTAGGTCAGCAGGGCACCGACTTCCTGGGCCAGTTCCCGGAAATTCTTGGTGCTGATGTCGGCGCGGCGCATCAGGCCGAGCTTGTGGCGGATTAGCGGGTGACGAATCTCTTGAACGTTCATCGAGGGATGCTCTCGGACGGCGGGGAGTTTGAATTGCGCATAGCTTAGGGTTTCGCTGGCAATATTGCCATGGTAGTGCGCTTGCGGCGCTTGCCTTTACGCTGCAGGATCAGTATTTTGCGGCCCCTTCTCGCCCGCTAGCGGAGGTTGTGCATGTCCCTTGATCTTCAACACGTTCAGCAAGTCATGGACGAAGCCGATTGTCTGTTCACCGAAGCGCAGGTCCAGGCGGCGATGGATGCCATGGCTGGCGCCATCAACGCACGCCTTGCGGACAGCAACCCGATTGTCTACAGCGTAATGAATGGCGGCCTGATCATTGCCGGCCAACTGGCCACTCGACTGAACTTCCCGCTCGAGCTGGGCTATCTGCATGCCACTCGCTACCGCAACAAGCTGACCGGCGGCGAACTGTTCTGGAAGGCCCGTGCCGAACACTCACTGGTCGACCGCACCATTCTGATTCTGGATGACATTCTTGATGAAGGGCACACCCTGGCCGCGATCGTCGAATATTGCCGTGACGCCGGCGCGCGGGAGGTGCTGACTGCGGTGCTGCTGGACAAGCAGCATGACCGCAAGGCCTATCCGGGCATGCGAGCCGACTTCACCGGACTGGACGTCGAGGATCGCTATATTTTCGGCTTCGGTCTCGACTATAAGGGTTACTGGCGCAACGCGCCGGGAATCTACGCCCTCAAGGGACACTGAGCGCAGATTCCCCGAGCATCCGGCGGATCAGGTGTGCAGCGGTCTCGGGGGTGGCGGCGAAGGCGCGCTGACCGCGTCGCGCGCCAACGCCGGCGCGACTGAGTTGATGGCGCAGGGCGGCGTTGGTACCGATCAGGCAAACCCGGATGTTGCGCCGAGCCAGATCCTGCAGTCCTTTTTCCAGTAGTATCAGGGCGCTCATGTCCATGCTCGGAACTTCACTCAGGTCCAGCGCCAATACCGAGGTCTCCGCGTCGTAGCGGGTCATGGCGCTCAGCGCCTTGTCCGCCGCGGCGAAGAACAACGGTCCACGGACCTGATAGAGCGCTACGCTGGCGGGCAATTCCGCCAGGGCCGGGTGAACTGCCCGAGGCTGATCCGAACCCTGACTCACTTCGGCCATCCGGCGCAGGAACAGTGCCGCGGCAAGCAGCAGGCCGACACCCACCGCCAATACCATGTCGAATATTACCGTCAGGCTCAGGCAGGTGAGCAGTACGGCAATGTCGCCCCGAGGGCCAATCCTGAGCAGGCGGAGTACCCGTGGCGCTTCGCTCATGTGCCAGGCCACCATCAGCAGCAGGGCAGCCAGCGAAGCCATCGGCAAATAGGCGAACAGTTCAGCCAGTAGCACGACAGCTGCGAGCACGACCAGCGCATGAATGACGGCGGCGAGAGGCGTGAAGGCGCCGGCCCTGACGTTGGCAGCCGTCCTGGCCAGCGCTGCAGTGGCGGTAATTCCCCCGAACAGCGGAGCGATAAGGTTGCCGAGGCCCTGGCCGGTCAATTCGGCGTTGGGGTCATGGCGGGTTCCGCTCATCCCGTCGGCCACCAGCGCGCAGAGCAGCGATTCGATGGCGCCCAGCATGGCCACCGCAAGGGCTGCCGGGAGGAGTTCGCGTATCAGTGCGAGGCTCGGAAGCAGCGGAACGCCGTCGGGACCTGGCAAGTTCCAGGGAAGCAATAGCTGGGGTGCCACGGGAGGGATGCCCGGATGGGTCACGCCATCCAGGGTATAGCTGAAACGGCTGCCAAGGGTTTCGACCGGAATGGCCACCTGCCCCAGAATGATCGCAGCCAGGCTACCCGCAAGCAGTGCCACCAGATGACTGGGTACGCGGCGCGTCAGTTTCGGCCAGAAGATAAGGATCGAAAGGGTCAGTACGCCGACAAGGCTATCGCCAGGGCGCCACGTCGATAGTGCTCGTCCCAGTGCCGCCACCTGGTCGATGTAGCCCGCCTCGGCCGTTGGCATGCTGAGGCCCAGAAGGTCCTTGATCTGGAGGGTCGCGATGACGACGGCAATACCCGCAGTGAAGCCGATGATGACCGGGTAGGGCACGAACTGAACCAGGTTGCCGAGCCGCGCCATCCCTGCCAGCATGAGAATGATCCCTGCCATCATGGTGACCATGAGCAGGCCAGCCGGGCCGTGGGTCTGGGTGATCGGTAGCAGAATCACCACGAAGGCGGCGGTCGGGCCGGATACGTTGAAGCGTGAGCCGCCCGTGACGGCGATGATCAGTCCGGCGATAATGGCGGTATAAAGGCCCTGCTGAGGCTCGACGCCTACTGCGATCGCCAGCGCCATGGCAAGTGGAATGGCGATGATGCCGACCGTGACCCCCGCGATCAGGTCGCCTCGCAGCATACGGCGGGTGTAGCCTCCTGCGAGGCTTTCTCGCAGCGCAGTGAACAAGGGCAGTTTCAGGGCGGCTCCTCCGTGCATCTTTCCGTTTGCGAAGGCCCCTCCCCAAAAGCCCCAACCTGTTGGAAAGCGGAGTGAGAGGGTATGCGAATCAGCGCAATACGTCTTGTTAGCATAATCCTGGTGATACTGGGAACTGCACCTATGGCTAATGCAGTAAGTCTGCCGCACGATGAGTTCATGCCCGCGGATACGTACGGCCTGCGGGTCGACCGACCCGAACAGATTCTGTTCGAAGTGCGTCAGTATCGCCTGACGCTGGGAAGCGAGGCGCGGACAGGTAGCGCCGCTGCGGTTCAGGCCGGGGCCTGGGTGCATCTGGAAGGCACTTCGCTGGTGCCAGGCAGTGACGTGTCCCGGGCTCGCATCGTGCTGATCGAGCCGGGTGCTCGGCTGCGTCCTGCGCAGCTTGATGCGGCAAATGCGACTCTGGTGCTCTATTACCCTCAGCCGATGATCGAGGCGCTGATGCAATTGCTGACGGGGCCTGGCCCGCAGTATGTTCAGGGCCGCTTCTATGCTAACGGAACTGTCTGGGCCGATCTCCACGCCGGCCCGGTTATGCTCCCGAGACAGTAGACTATCCAGACTGGTGTGCTCCTGCCGGGCCGGCTACAATTCCGGCCTCCATCGGGGTCAGTGAGGTCCAACGTGCGTAAAGACAAACAGAAGGTTATTGGCGAGCCAATGACCGATGAACAGGTAGCGGCCTTTCTGGAGGCGCGGCCCTATGCCGATGAAAGCGCCGAGCTGCACATGCTGACCCGTGCGTACCGCGGCCTTCGGGTCGACGATTTTCGCCGATTCCTCGAAATGTTCAAGGCGGCAGGGCATGATCTCGACGCTCGCGGGGCGGACGGCAAGAGCTTTCTCGACACGCTTGCTGAACACGCCCAGGCAGAAGAGTACATCGTTGCCCTGCAGGAAGCTGGCGCGCGCTGACTACTGTGATTCGACGGCTTCGCGGGGAAGCTGTACCGGCTGGCCGATGCGGACCGGATCGAAGTCGTCCACCTCCATCCAGCCCGGCCCGTCAGGTGGTCGCTGCAGTTTCCAGGCAGACAGGCAGCGTCCCTCGCTATCCAGGCGAATATAATTGCGCCAGGCGGGGGATCTGCGCAGCAGAAATCCGAACATGTGCAGCGGCTCTTTTGGGCTCTAACCTGCTCAATATGGGCGTTTCTGTTTGCAATCTCATGACATGTCTGACGTCTGGGAAGCGCCTCTGAATCAGGCTATGCTTTAGCCACTCCGTGTCGGTAGACCGCCTCCGGAGCCTTTTTTCCAAGCCTAGAAGAATTTCAGGAGTGCCGTGACATGTTGAAACCCGTGGGGATGCTGCTGGTGTCGGTTATCGCCCTGGTGCTGGTGGGCTGTGCGCATAGCCCGCAGCAGCTGAATGTGCAGCCTCAGGTCCAGGTGCCGCTCAATCCGGTCGCGCGTAACACGCCCGTGATCGTGGTAGTTCAGGACACTCGTCAGTCGAAGATCATCGGCACCCGGGGTGGAATTTACCCGGACTCCAGTGCACTTACGCTCAGCGAGCAGTCGTTCCCGGCCATCCGCCTGCAGGTCGAACAGGCGCTGCGCCAGCTCGGCTTCGTGGTGGTGGACCAGAGCACGCCCAATGCCAATCGACTCACGGTCAGTCTGGCCGAGCTGACCTATCGCACGCCTACTGACGGTGCCTACGTAACCCAGGCGGACATCAGCGCCACCTTCACCGCGGAGGCGCGCTCCATGAATCGGAACTACACCGGCCGCTACAGTGCCTCGTCCCAGCACCGGTTCGGTTACGCACCGAACCAGGCGACCAATACCAAGTTGGTGACCGACGTTCTGAGTGACGCTCTCACCCGAATCTTTCGCGATCAGCAGATCGTCCAGATTCTTCAGCAGTAGCCGACATGCAGCAATGAAAAAGCCGGACCTCGCGTCCGGCTTTTTCATGCGCAGGGGTCAGGCGTTCGGGTCCGCCGTAGGCTGATTGAGCATCTCGTCGTGCTCTGCCATGTTCCAGGGCAATACGCCGGGGGAAATGTGCAGGAAATGCAGGTAGCGCTCGAAGTGGTCGAGTATGTCGCCGATGATCTCTGGCTGTTCGTACCCGTAGATGTCGTAGGTCTGCCCACCCCTGCGCAGGAACACCTCGGCGCGATAGTAAAGTGCTTCACCCTCGCGGTTATGGTCCATCTCCGGAAAGGCGTAGGTGGGGCGGGCATACTCGCGCATGCGGATCTCGTACAGGAAGTCGGTCTGGTCCGGTTTGATGATCTCGATCCAGGCACGGACCAGTTCAGGGTCATAGTGTGCTTCGGCCGGCCAGCCCTGGTCAGCCAGATTGCGAGCCAGCCGTTCCATGCTCTCCTTCACGGTCACCGATACGAAGCGTTCGACCTCGGCCCGCTCCGGAAAGTTGATGATGCTGCTCAGGCGCTTTTTCCAGAGACTGGTGGGGCTCCCGCCAACACTGCGGTGGGCCTGCATATGGTGCTGAAGGCTACTTTCATGATGACTCTCGATGACCAGGGCGCGCCACATGCCGAGCGCCGCGATCATCATGATGATCGCAAAGGGTAGGGCGCTCGCGATAGTCATGGTCTGTAGCGCGCTAAGTCCGCCGGCGAGCAGCAGCACCGAAGCCACGGCGCCTTCGAGTATCGCCCAGAATGCCCGCTGCCAGGCGGGCGTCGCCAGGGCTCCGCCCGAGGCCAGCGAGTCGATGACCAGCGAGCCCGAGTCGGAGGAGGTGACGAAGAAGGTGATGATCAGGATGACTGTGACGAAGGAGACGATCGCAGTCAGCGGCAGCGCCTCGTAAAGCTTGAACAGAGCAATGGCGGTGTCGTTCTGTACATCAGTGATGAGCGTGTTGTAGCCCTCGTTCATGATCAGATGCAGGGCTGTATCGCCGAAAATGGAAAACCACAGGAAGGTGAAGATCGAAGGGACCAGCATTACACCCAGTACGAACTGGCGAATGGTCCGCCCACGGCTGATCTTGGCGATGAACAGGCCGACGAAGGGCGCCCAGGCGATGGTCCAGCCGAAGATGAACAGCGTCCAGTTGCCGATCCAGTCACTGCGCACGTAGGCTTGGAGATTGAAGGTGCGCTCGACGATGTTGTTGAGGTAACTACCGGTATTTTGCAGGAAGGTCTCCAGGATGAAGATGGTCGGGCCGACCACGAACACGAAGAGCATGAGCGAGACCGCCAGAAGCATGTTCAGAATGGACAGGTTCTTCACGCCCTTGTCCAGGCCGGCGACCACCGAGATCAGCGCCAGTGCAGTGATGGCCGCGATGGCGATGATCTGGACGCCGGTATTTACCGGAATCTCCGGCCACAGGTAGTTGATTCCGGCATTGATCTGCGCCACGGACAGGCCCAGCGTAGTGGCTATGCCAAACAGCGTTCCGAGGATCGCAAAGACGTCTACCGCATGGCCGATCGGTCCGTAGATGCGCTCACCGATCAGCGGATAAAGGGCCGAGCGGATGGACAGGGGCAGGCCGTGGCGGAAGGCAAAATAAGCCAGAACCAGGCCGACCAGGCCGTAGATCGCCCAGATGTGGAAACCCCAGTGAAAGAATGCGATCTGCATGGCCTGCTTGGCGGCGTCTACCGTTTCCGCTGCGCCCGCCGGCGGCGAGGCGTAGTGAAGCACCGGTTCGGCAACCCCGAAGAACAACAGCGCGATGCCGTAGCCTGCGGAGAACAGCATGGCGAACCAGGCGGGGAAGCTGTATTGCGGCTCGGCATGGTCCGGACCGAGCTTGATGTTACCCCACTTGCTCAGCGCGATTATCACCACGAATACCAGAAAGAACGCCACCGCCAGCATGTAAAACCAGCCGAAGTTGGTGGTTATGTAGGCGAGGGTCGCACTGAAGGCTTCGCCGGCCAGCTCCGGATTGCTGATGGTGCCTACCACCAGTAACAGCGTCACTATTACAGCGGGGGCGAAGACCGGTAGCAGAATGGTGGACTTGCGAAGAGTCGAGGTATCCGTCATGGAAGGGTCCTTGTTCTGGTTGAGGGTGTTTCGCCGCTGTCTGAGACGAGCACGAAAGGTCCTGACCTGAAGTGTGGACTGCAACCAGGCCGAAGTTGTTTCAATCTCCCGGTGTTTGCATTGAGATACTGCAGAGTGCGGATGCCCCGCTTCAGATCGTTTCTTCCTCGCAGGCTTCGACTCGTACTCGAGCGGAGCCTGAATTGATCATGCCAATTTCCTGCGCTGCGCGGCGGGAAAGGTCGATAATGCGGCCTCCGGTGAAAGGGCCGCGATCGTTGATTTCGACGGCTACGCTGCGACCATTCTGGGTATTGGTGACGCACACCATGGTGCCGAAAGGCAGTGTCGGGTGCGCGGCGGTCAGCGCCGTCTGGTCATAGGGCGCTCCGCTTGCGGTGGGGCGCCCGTGAAAGCGGGACGAGTAGAAGGACGCTTTGCCGACGGCGCTGTACTGCGGTTGGTCCGAGGGCTCCTGCGCCGTCGCCGGCAGGCACGCCAGCAGGGCTGCCGCGATGATCGATAGGCGCATTCAGTCACGCTCCCTGCGAGGGCCCCAGCCGGCTCGCGTCAGCCTTCCAGTTTCTGTTTCAACAGTTCGTTGACCTGCTGCGGGTTGGCCTTGCCCTTGGAGGCGCGCATGGCCTGGCCGACGAAGAAGCCGAACATCTTGCCGCGCTTGGCTTCATCAGCGGCCCGGTATTGCTCCACCTGTTCGGCATTGGCCGCCAGCACCTCGTCCAGCATAGCCTCGATGGCGCCGCTGTCTGTGACCTGCTTCAAACCCTTGGCTTCGATTATTGCATCGGCGCTGTCGCCTTCACCGCTGGCCATCGCTTCGAACACCATCTTGGCGATCTTCCCGGAAATGGTGTTGTCCTTGATGCGCAGGATCATTCCGCCCAACTGGGCCGCGCTGACCGGCGACTCGCTAATGTCCAGGTCGGATTTGTTGAGCAGGCTTGACAGGTCGCCCATCACCCAGTTGGCCGCCAGTTTGGCATCGCCACAGACGCGCTGGACCTCCTCGAAGTAATCCGCCAGTTCGCGCTGCGCGGACAGGACGTTGGCGTCGTAGCTCGACAGGCCGAAGTCACGCTGGAACCGCTCGCGCTTGTCCTGCGGCAGTTCCGGCAGTTCCGCACGGACCTCGTCGAGGAACGCCGGCTCGATGATCACCGGCAACAGATCAGGGTCGGGGAAGTAGCGGTAGTCGTTGGCTTCTTCCTTGCTGCGCATCGAGCGGGTTTCGTCCTTGTTCGGATCATATAGGCGAGTTTCCTGAATCACCTTGCCGCCATCCTCGATCAGCTCGATCTGGCGCTGCACCTCAGAATTTATCGCCTTCTCGATGAAGCGGAAGGAGTTGACGTTCTTGATCTCGCAGCGAGTGCCGAACTCGGTCTGGCCCTTTGGTCGTACCGAAACGTTGCAGTCGCAG
>JAUVYN010000076.1 GCA_030603065.1 Pseudomonas sp. | reverse complement strand
ATGAAATCAAGTCTCCTGACATTCTGCAGCCGGGCATCTCTGCCCTGACCACTGGGCTGGACCAGCTTCACACCATAGTCAGGGCCTGGCGCGCGGGACGGTCGCAGTGACACTTCCTTTGATGGCTGCAGCACTTGTTCTCGACCGGTTGTTCGGCGAGCCGCGGCGCCGGCACCCGCTGGTGGGGTTCGGCAAGCTGGCCGGGCGCATCGAGGCGCGGTTCAATCGTCCTGGCGCATCGCGCGGGGTTGGGCTGCTGGCCTGGCTGATCGCGGTTCTGCCGTTGAGCCTGAGTTTCTGGCTGCTAGCTCGGTTGCCCTACCTGGGCTGGCTGATCGAGTTGCTGGTGCTGTACCTGGCAATCGGTTTGCGTAGCCTTTGCGACCACGCCCAGGCTGTAAGCCACGCCCTGGATGCTGGTGACTTGTCAGTGGCCCGTGAGCGGGTCGGCTTCATGGTCAGCCGCCAGACCGATCAGCTCGATGAGACGGGAGTGGCCCTCGCGACCACCGAGTCGGTACTGGAAAACGGTAGCGATGCGGTGTTCGCCGCCCTGTTCTGGTTCGTTCTGCTGGGTGGTTTCGGTGCCGTGCTGTACCGACTGGCGAATACTCTGGATGCCATGTGGGGTTACCGCAATGCACGGTTCCAGCGCTTTGGCTGGGCGGCAGCGCGGCTGGACGACTTGCTCAACTACATACCCGCGCGACTGGTCGCGCTGACCTATGTGCTGTGTGGCAATCTGCACAATGGGTTGCGCTGCTGGCGCGGCCAGGCTGCCGCCTGGGACAGCCCCAATGCTGGTCCGGTAATGGCCGCGGGGGCGGGTGCGCTGGGCGTTACGCTTGGCGGTAGGGCAATCTACGGCGGGGTCATGCATGAGCGGCCGCTGTTGGGATGCGGTGCCATGCCGACCCGTTTCACCATCGACGCCGCCCTGCAGCTGGTAGAGCGCGGAGTACTGCTTTGGCTGGCGGTTGGGGTGATCCTATGGGGGCTGTCGAATGCTTGAGCATGGCGGGCGGCTGCGGCACGCGGCCACGCACTACCAGATACCCCTGGTCGATTGGCTGGATCTGTCCACTGGTCTGGCGCCCTATTGTTGGCCGCTACCGCCGGTCCCTATGCGGGACTGGATGCGTCTGCCCGAGGAGGATGATGGGCTGGAAATTGCTGCAGCCGGCTATTACGGCACGGTCAATATACTGCCGGTGGCCGGATCGCAGGCGGCGATCCAGACATTGCCCAGCCTGTTCGCAGGTGCCCGGGTCGCGATCATCGAGCCGTGCTATGCCGAGCATCGCCATGCCTGGGAACGCCAGGGTTTTGCGCCGCTCAGCCTCCGAGCGGCCGACGTTGAAGCGGCGCTGCCCTCGCTCGATGTCCTGGTAGTTGTAAACCCGAACAACCCCACCGGCAGCCACATTTCTGCGCACCAACTGTGGCGCTGGCGAGAGCGTCTGGCCTCCCGGGGTGGCTGCCTCGTTGTCGATGAAGCATTTTGCGACCTGCAGCCGGAGCTGAGTCTGGCTTCGAAAGCCGGTTGTCCCGGGCTGGTCGTATTCCGTTCACTCGGTAAATTCTTCGGTCTGGCTGGCGCGCGACTGGGATTCGTACTGGCTGAGCGGTCGTTGCTCGCTGCACTGCATGAGCGCGTCGGCCCCTGGACGGTGAGCGGTCCGGCGCGTCGAATCGGTCAGGCGGTGCTGAATGACAGGGAAACGCAGGCACTATGGCGCCTGCGCATCCAGAACGATGGAGCTAGGCTCGGGCAGCTTCTTGCGGAATGCGGCCTTCTGCCCGCTGGCAATACCGGGCTATTTGCCTGGGTTCCGTGTGACACGGCTGAAGCACTGCACGGGCACCTGGCGCGGTTGGGCATTCTGGTACGCCACGTCCCAGAACCGAGCGGGGTGCGATTCGGACTGCCGGGCTGTGAATCCGGCTGGAGGCGTCTGGAACAGGCACTGCGGTGTTTCGAGCAGGAGACAGCAAAATGCCGACCCTGATGGTGCAGGGTACTACCTCCGATGCCGGCAAGAGCACGCTGGTTACCGCGCTGTGCCGCTGGCTGGCTCGGCAGGGGGTGCGCGTGGCGCCTTTCAAACCGCAGAACATGGCGCTCAATTCGGCGGTGACCGTCGATGGAGGTGAGATCGGACGTGCCCAGGCAGTGCAGGCCGAAGCAGCCGGTGTAATCCCGCATACGGATCTGAATCCGGTATTGCTCAAGCCCAATACCGACGTCGGCGCGCAGGTCATCATTCATGGACAAGCGATCGGCTGCATGGATGCGCGGGCCTACCACGCCTACAAGCCGACCGCGATGGAGGCGGTGCTCACCTCCCATGGGCGCTTGAGCCAGGACTATCGAGTTGTGATTGTTGAGGGCGCCGGCTCGCCGGCAGAGATCAATCTGCGTCAGGGCGATATCGCCAACATGGGTTTTGCCGAGGCGGTGGATTGCCCGGTAGTGCTGATCGCAGATATCGACAGGGGAGGGGTGTTCGCTCATCTGGTTGGCACCCTGGAACTACTCTCGCCCAGTGAGCGGGCGCGGGTGAAGGGATTCGTGATCAACCGTTTTCGCGGCGATATCGCGCTTCTCGAACCCGGTCTGCGGTGGCTCGAGGAGCGCACCGGCGTGCCGGTACTTGGCGTTTTGCCCTATGTTCACGACCTGCATCTGGAGGCGGAAGACGCCGTGAACGCCAGCCAGGCCAGCCCCGCCGCAGACGCGTTGCGGGTTGTCGTGCCAATACTCCCGCGGTTGAGCAACCACACTGATTTCGACCCGCTGAGGTTGCACTCGCAAGTAGACCTGCGCTTTGTCAGTGCCGGGGAACCCATGCCGGCAGCCGACCTGATCATCCTGCCAGGTTCGAAAAGTGTCCAGGCCGACCTTGCTTTTCTGCGCCGGCAAGGCTGGGACGCATCGCTGCGCCGCCACCTTCGCTACGGCGGCAAGATTCTCGGAATATGCGGTGGCCTGCAGATGCTCGGGACACGCCTGGAAGACCCGCTCGGCCTGGAAGGGCCTCCCGGTTCCACTCATGGGTTGGGTCTCCTCGACCTGACCACTTGCCTGGAGCCGCACAAGCGACTGAGCAACAGCCGTGGACGACTGCTATTCAACAATGCGCCGGTAACTGGCTACGAGATTCACGCCGGACGCAGCGAAGGCCCAGCCCTGGCCCAACCGCTGGTGAGACTGGAAGACGGCTCGGCCGATGGGGCGCTGAGCGCGGACGGCCAGATCGCTGCCACCTATCTGCACGGGCTGTTCGAGTCCGCTGCGGCGACCGATGCGATCCTCGCCTGGGCCGGCCTTGAGCGGGCCGCGAGCCCCGATTACGCCGCGCTGCGCGCGCGCGATATCGATCGGCTGGCCGATCTGATCGAAACTCACCTTGACCAGGCAGCGCTGCTGCACCTTTGTGGGGTTCCGAATGCTTGAACTGATTCTGGGTGGTGCCCGCTCGGGCAAAAGCCGACTGGCCGAGGAACGCGCACTCATGAGCAACCTGGAGGTTGTCTACATAGCTACTAGCCAGCCTCAGGACACGGAAATGGCCGAGCGTGTCGCGCATCACCGCGCGCGGCGGCCCGTCACCTGGGGGCTGGTCGAAGAGCCGCTGGCACTGGCCGCGGTTCTCCAGCGCGAGGCCCATTCCCGACGTGTCCTTCTGGTCGACTGCCTGACGCTATGGCTGACCAATCTGCTGTTGGCCGATGAGGGAAAGTACCTGAAGCGGGAAATCAAGGCGCTGCTGGAGGCTCTGCCACGGCTGCCAGGGCAGGTTTTGCTGGTAAGCAATGAAACCGGCATGGGGGTGGTGCCGCTGGGCGAGCTTACCCGCCGTTACGTCGACGAGGCAGGGCGCCTGCATCAGGTGCTGGCAGGACTGAGTGACCGGGTGACGCTTTGCGTCGCCGGGTTGCCGATGACACTCAAGGGGGAGCGTGATGAGTGAGTGGTGGTTACAGCCTGCGGCTGCGGAGTGGCCGGAACAGGGCCGTGCAGCTGAAGCGCGGCAGGCGCAACTGACCAAGCCGGCGGGATCGCTCGGCCAGATGGAGAAGGTAGTGGTGCACTTGGCGGCTCTACAGGGGCGAGAGAGGCCGCGCGTCGACGCGGTGAGCATCCTGCTGTTTGCCGGCGACCATGGCGTTGCCGCCGAAGGCGTGTCGGCGTTTCCGCAGGCAGTCACTGGTCAGATGCTGCGCAACTTCGCCAGCGGAGGTGCCGCCATCAACGTATTGGCCCGGCATCTGGGTGCTCGCCTGGAGGTCTACGACCTTGGTCTTGCCAGCCCGATCGAGGCGTTGCCTGGCGTTCGACACTATCGGATTGCGCCCGGCACCGCGAATTTTGCGCAACAGCCGGCAATGACCGAGCGAGAGCTTCTATCCGCTCTCGCGGTGGGCGATCAGGCTGCCACCGCCGCAGCCGAGCGTGGGTGCGAACTACTCCTTGGCGGAGAGATGGGAATCGGCAATACCACCAGTGCCTGCGCTCTGGGCGCTGCCCTGTGCGGACTCGATCCGGCTCGGCTGGTTGGGGCCGGGACTGGCCTGGACGGCCCGGGTATTGCTCACAAGCTCGAGCTGGTGCGGCGAGCGCTGGCGCTTCATGGTGGGCTGCGGGATGCTCCGCTTCACGCGTTGCGCTGCCTCGGTGGGCTCGAGGTCGCTGCGCTGACGGGGGCATACATCAGCGCTGCCCAGCGGGGGGTGCCGGTTCTGGTGGACGGCTATATCACCACTGCTGCCGCGCTTTGTGCGGTTCGTATCAACCCTTCCATTCGCCCCTGGCTGCTGTTCGGTCACCGGAGCGCCGAGCCAGGTCATCGTTTACTGCTCGATGCGCTGGATGCCGAGCCGCTACTCGATCTTGGCATGCGCCTGGGTGAGGGCAGCGGGGCGGCCGTGGCAGTGTCGTTGCTGCGCAGCGCCTGTGCTCTGCACAGCGAAATGGCCACCTTCGCCGAGGCAGCGGTGGCAGCGGCCCCGTGATTAGCCGCATCGACTTGCTGCGGCATGGTGAAACCGAGCGCGGCGGCGGTTTTCGGGGGAGCCTGGATGATGCGCTCACCGAGTCGGGCTGGCGCCAGATGCACGCGAGCGTTGCCCAGACTCGCCCGTGGCAGCTGATAGTGAGCTCCCCGTTGCGCCGCTGTGCCGATTTTGCTCAGGTGCTGGCGGATCGACTGAACTTGCCGCTGACCTTCGACCAGGATTTGCGCGAGTTGCATTTCGGCGATTGGGAGGGGCGCTCGGCGGCTGAGCTGATGGTCACCGACGCTGACAGTCTCGGTCGCTTCTGGGCCGATCCCTTTGGCTTCACGCCGCCCGCCGGGGAGCCGCTTGATCAGTTCCAGGCGCGGGTGCTGCGAGGCGTGCGGAAAATGGTCGATTTGCCTGAAAAGCACGTGCTGGTAATCACCCATGCCGGCGTGATGCGCTTGCTGATCGCTTACGCTCATGGGCGCGTGCAGCAGTTGCTGGAGGTTGAAGTCGCCCATGCACAACTGACCAGCCTACTGGCTGATGCCGAAGGCTGTCTCCGGGTGGACTGAAATGTTGCCTTTTCTTGTCGCTTTGCAGTTTCTGACTCGCTTGCCGGTGCGCCTGCCGTACATGCCAAGCCCGGCCGAGCAGGGGCGTTCGTTGATCTGGTACCCAGTAGTGGGGCTTCTGCTGGGATGTCTTTTACTGGCCGGCCGGTGGCTCGGCGCTGGTCTGCCTGTCAGCGTACTTGCCGCGCTACTGGTGGGGCTCTGGGTAGCGCTTAGTGGTGCGCTGCATCTGGACGGATTGGCCGATACGCTTGATGCGTGGATAGGTGGCTATGGGGATCGCGAGCGGACCCTTGCGATCATGAAGGATCCCAGCAGTGGCCCCATGGGAGTCACAGGGCTGGTGCTGGTGCTGTTGGTCAAGTACGCAGCGCTGGTCAGCGTGATCGAGGCGAACCTGTGGTGGGCATTGCTGCTCGCTCCCTGGATCGGACGCGCGCTGCTGCCGCTGCTGCTCTGGACTACTCCCTACGTGAGGCGCGGAGGACTCGGCGAAGCTCTCTCGTTGAACCTTCCACGCGGCCGGCTGCTACCGGTATTGCTCGCCCATGGCCTGGGCATGTTGCTGGTCGGGGGCGGTGCCTGGTTGGCGCTGCTCGGTGCACTGGGGCTGCTCTGGGTCTGGAGGCGCATGCTGCTTGCGCGGCTGGGCGGTACGACAGGTGATACTGCAGGCGCCCTGGTCGACCCGGCAGAGGCTCTGGTGATGATTCTGCTGATCTGGATCAATCTTCCAGCCATCTCTTGAATGAACTTTCGCAAACAGGCTTCATCTGACTGTAATGTAAGGACAATAGCTTGGTGATTGAACGAGCCAGGCGGTTCGCAAAACAGGAAAGGTGAAATCCATGAATGACTATCTTGAAGAACTGATCGAACAACGCGCCCAGCAGTGGGACGATGAGGTGGAAGACGCCGAAGAGATGTAAGCTCTCTTCGGCTGTTGCCCCGCGTTGTACCTCTGCTTTACCGATCTTATCGCATCAATCGCTCAATCTTGCTCCACGCCTGTATTGCCCCGGGGGCTGCCCCGTCCAGCGACGAAACGCTCGTTGGAAGGCTTCTGGCGAAGAAAACCCCAGTAGAAACGCAATTTCCCCCAGCGCCGTTTCGGTATCGCGTATGTAACTAAGCGCCAGTGCCTGGCGGGCACCATCGACAATGTCCTGAAACCGGGTATTTTCCTCAGCGTGCAATCTCCGACGCAGAGTCCACGAGGGCAATCCGAGCCGGCGGGCCACTTCGGCCAGCGTTGGCAACCCACTATGCAGCTCTGCCGATACGATCTCCTCGACGCGTTCGCGGAGGCTGCGCTGGCGCAGCAGGTCGTGCAGCTGAGCCTCGCAAAGCCCAACCAGCAGGGCGTGGGTGGTATCGGCTCGTTCCAGCAGCGGCGCTGCCAGGCTTTCGGCTGGCCAGATGATCTGATTGTGGGCCTGACCGAAGAGCACCGGACAGTCGAAGTGCTGTGCGTAGCGCTCGGCATAATCCGGCGCCGGAAATTCGATATGAATTTCCTCTGGACGTGCCTGTCCCCCGGTCATGCGCCTGGCTAGCTGGACGCGCGAGGACAGCGCCGAATCGACCACGAACAGGTTGAATGCGTTGTAGGGACTGATCGAGTAAAAGCGCAGTGCCTCGTCCACCAGACTCGAATGTCCCCGGTAGTTCTGACTGGTAAGACGTTCGAAGCGAACCAGAGTAGCGAAAGCGGTGCGCAGGTCCGGCGCGCATTGCGCCGCCATGCCAGGCAGTCCAAGGTGGCTTGGCTGGCTGTGCTGGCCCATCTCGAGCCCAAGCGCCGGATTGCCGCTTAGCTGGATGGCCGCATTGCCCAGTCGCATCAACCGCGGGATGCTGATGCGCGCCTGACTGCGCGCGAGCAGCCCGTCATCGATTCGGAAACGCTGAAAGAGTGGTGTCGGGTCGATATCGCGGGCGCGCAGTGCGGCCTGCAGACTGTATAGATAGCCGACCGAAAGGTCTCCCAGCTTCATCGCGCAGTTTCCCGGAAAGGTCGGGCAATATTGTAATTTGCGGTCAGTATTCTGTCACCCCGGGTGATTGATAGCTTTATGGCTGCGTTCTATTGTCTCGCCATGAGCCGGCGGCAAGGCACTGCCGGCGTTTCCTGATGAGTCAATGGAGCATCCCCTGTGAGCGAGCATTCCCTGTATCCGCATCTGCTGGCCCCGCTGGACCTGGGGTTCACCCAGCTGCGCAACCGTACCCTGATGGGGTCCATGCATACCGGCCTCGAAGAGCGTCCCCATGGTTTCGAGCGCATGGCGGCGTATTTTGCGGAGCGTGCCAGAGGCGGTGTGGGCCTAATCGTAACGGGCGGCATCGGCCCGAACGAGGAGGGTTCGGTGGGAAAGGGCGCTGCCAAACTGACCACCCCCGAAGAGGCTGAACACCACAAGGTGGTGACTGCTGCGGTGCATGAGGCGGGTGGCAAGATCTGCATGCAGATCCTCCATGCTGGACGCTATGCCTACAACCCGGCACTGGTTTCGGCCAGCGCGGTGCGTGCGCCGATCAACCCCTTCACCCCCAAGGAGCTGGACGAGGCCGGTATCCA
Organism: Pseudomonas sp.; assembly: GCA_030603065.1. Classification (GTDB taxonomy): domain Bacteria; phylum Pseudomonadota; class Gammaproteobacteria; order Pseudomonadales; family Pseudomonadaceae; genus Halopseudomonas. The sequence goes on along the minus strand of JAUVYN010000076.1, from coordinate 8,386 downwards.
GAAGCAGATCGACGATTTCGTCAACTGTTCGCGCCTGGCACAGCAGGCAGGGTATGACGGGGTGGAAATCATGGGCTCCGAAGGTTACTTCATCAACCAGTTCCTGGTGACCCATGTCAACAAGCGGACCGACCGCTGGGGCGGTAGCTACGAAAACCGCATGCGTCTTCCGGTGGAAATCGTGAGCCGAGTACGCGAGGCAGTGGGCCCCAACTTCATCATCATCTATCGCCTGTCGATGCTCGATCTGATCGAGGGGGGCAGCAACTGGGAAGAAGTGGTCACCCTCGCCAAGGCGATCGAAGCAGCCGGCGCGACCCTTATCAATACCGGTATTGGCTGGCACGAGGCGCGGATTCCGACCATTGCCACCAAGGTGCCGCGTGCAGCCTTCACCAAGGTCACCGCGCGGCTACGCGGCGAGATCAATATTCCGCTGGTTACGACGAACCGTATCAATACGCCAGAGGTCGCCGAGAAGGTGCTGGCCGAAGGGGATGCCGACATGGTTTCCATGGCGCGGCCGTTCCTTGCCGATCCGGAATTCGTCGCCAAGGCGGCGGCTGGCCGTGCCGATGAGATCAATACCTGCATTGGCTGCAATCAGGCCTGTCTGGACCACACTTTCGGCGGCAAGCTCACCAGTTGCCTGGTCAACCCGCGTGCCTGCCACGAGACGGAACTGAACTACCTGCCGGTAACCCAGGTGAAGAAGCTGGCGGTGGTCGGTGCAGGGCCGGCGGGCCTGGCGGCTGCCACCATCGCAGCTCAGCGCGGCCACGAGGTCACGCTGTTTGACGCGGCGGACGAGATTGGCGGGCAGTTCAACATCGCCAAGCGTGTGCCGGGTAAGGAAGAGTTTTACGAGACGCTGCGCTACTTCGGCAAGATGATCGACAAGCACGGAGTCAGGTTGCAACTGGGCCGTCGCGTAGAGGCGGCTGATCTGGCCGGGTTCGACGAAGTGATCCTGGCCACCGGCATCAAGCCGCGGGTTCCCGACCTGCCAGGCATCGACCATCCCAAGGTAGTGAGCTACCTGGACGTGATAACCGGCCGGGTTCAGGTCGGGCAGACGGTGGCAGTGATGGGCGCAGGCGGTATCGGCTTCGACGTATCCGAGTTCATCACTCATGAGGGAGAAGAGTACTCCAGCCAGGACGTCGAACTGTTCTGGAAGGAATGGGGTATCGATCTCAGCTTGCAGGCACGGGGTGGTATTGCCGGTATCCAGCCGCAATGGCACAAGCCGGCACGCAAGGTGTATCTGCTGCAGCGCAAGACCAGCAAGGTCGGTGACGGCCTTGGCAAGACTACCGGCTGGATTCACCGCGCTGGCCTGAAGAGCAAGCAGGTCGAGATGATTCCGGGCGTACAGTATCTGAAGGTCGACGACGCCGGCCTGCATATCCGTGTCGGCGACGCCGAGCCGCAGGTGCTGCCGGTGGACCATGTGATCGTCTGTGCCGGGCAGGAGCCACTGCGCGAACTGCAGGCGGGCATCGAGGCCCTGGGCCTGCCGGTACACCTGATCGGCGGCGCGGACGTGGCAGCGGAGCTGGATGCAAAACGTGCCATTGATCAGGGGTGCCGCCTGGCCGCCGCCATCTGATTGCTATCATCCTGCCAAGTCCATCACAGTTGGTCGGCTGGATCTGGTCTAAACTAGCTTTCCGGGTGCATTTGTCGCTAAAAGCGCGCAAAGTGACGGTGACGACCTAGCAAGGATCTGGCGGAGAGACTCATGAATACGGCAGGCAAGCCACTGTTGACGGAAGCTGTCGCTTTTTTTTCGGACCGGGGCATCTGCAAGGAAATGCTGTTCCCCGAGTTTGAGGCGCTGCTCGATGGTCTGGTCGCCACCCCGGAGTTCGCTGACGAGACCATCGAGGCGGTATTTCTACAGATCAGTCATCGTCTTCACGTGCGTGCAGCGGTGTTCTTCACGATCGACTTCGATCCGGATGGTTATGCCAACCGACTCTGGAACCTCCCGCTGCGCACCCTCGCCGAGAAGGCCGCCCGCGGACCGGACATGGGCGAAGGCCCCATTCGTCTGGTCTGCCTGGGCTTCACCAGTCAGCCGCAGTACCGACCACATCTCTGGAAACCCGGGCATCGCAATGGTCGCGCCGACCTCGCGCTGATCAAGGAGGCGGTGCGGCGCAACGTGCTCGGGATCGTGGGTGAGGACGAAGACAGCCTGGCCGTGATCGCCGCCGAGAATCTGCAGATCGCCGCGGAAGATGCCTGGTACGGTGGTGGTAATGTGGTCGATGCCGTGCGGTTGCCGACCTCGAAAGAGGATATCGCGCGCGAATCGCTCGAAAAGGTCATGGCCGAGCGCGATGAGCAGGCTCGCAAGGTCGCACTTTATGCTCGGCAGCTCCTCTCGCTGCAGGAGCAGTTGCGTAGTGTCAAGGAGCAGCACGACCAGGCGGTGGAGACGCTCAAGTTGGAGCACGCGGCTCAGCTTGCGGTCATTCAGGGCGAGCTGCGGGACGTCAAGACCGAGCTCGAGCACCAGCACAAACTGAACACCAGTCTGAAACGTGATCTCAATCGCCAGCAGAACCGAACCCCGATCGATTAATGTCGGGGCCAGTCGTCAGGCATGACCATCATCCGCTGCGCCAGTAGCGGATTTCGTTTGACGTCCTCTTTTCGTACCAGCATTTGCGCCCGTTGTACCGGAATGTCCTCGCGAAGGTGTTCAGTTTCCGGCACGCCTTCGTTGGCGCCGGGCGGCATCAGCCAGCGCTTGTGCGGCAATGCCGCCCATTCATTGCGAGTGCTGACGTCCTGTGCGCCCCAGGCGGTCGAGCACATCCAGTAGTTTTGATCTGGAGTGGCGAGGCCGACAGGCGGCGCCATCGTCTGGTGACGCGGGAAGAATACCTGGCCCTGCAGCCAGGCGCAGGAGCTCTGGGGGCGCGGCAGTCTTTCGGTTGCCAGGTCTATGCGCTCGCCCAAGGGCAGCTGATGCTCGGCCAGCCGGCGCATCTTGTTCTGCAGGTTGTCGCGTGGGTTGGGCCCGACCCAGGAGCTCGCCGGAGTGTGTTCCATCGAGTCGGCGATCGCCCCGGGTACGCCAAGATAGAACTTGATCGCCAGCTCGAAGTGGGTGACAGCCTGATCTGCCGTTTCCACCAGGAGGTCCAGCTCCCCGAGGGTTCGATGGCCCTGGTACAGACGAATGTTGCGCGCGATCACCTGTACGTCGGGTGCCATGTCCAGCAGTGCGTGCCAGAGACGTTCATAGTAGGTGCCCAGGCGGAAGTCGCTGGTGGGGGAAAGGAGCGCTGCTCGAGCGTCAGGCTCTGCATCAAGGGCCAGCAGGCGGTGCCACAACCGTTCAGGCTCGCTGCGCCAGACCGAGCCCTGAAGCGGATCGCGGATCGGCAAGCATCCGGGCTGCAGTAACGGTGGAGACCAGGCGATCCAGGCGAGGTCGCGAACCAGAGGGTCCCGAAGCTGGTCGTAGCTTTCATGAGTCAATTGTCCGTGGCCCATTTGCCAGTCCCCATTCAGCCGCGGATAATCACGGCTCTGCCGGGGCAGTGTCACCCAACCTCCGGTCTCCTTCAAGCCGATACAGAGAGAGTGGTATGGAGCAATTCCGCAACGTAGGACTTATCGGCCGCCTTGGTAGCGGCCGGGTGGTCGACACGCTGAAGCGACTGAAGCGGTTCCTGCTCGATACCGGTCACGAGGTGATACTCGAGGACGCCGTGGCAGATCTTCTGCCAGGTCACCAGCTGCAGGTCTGCTCGAGAAAGATGATGGGTGAAATCTGCGACCTGGTAATTGTGGTGGGTGGAGACGGCAGTCTGCTTGGCGCGGCGCGGGCCCTGTGCCGCTACAATGTTCCGGTCCTCGGCGTGAATCGTGGTGGGCTGGGCTTCCTGACCGACATCTCACCGGATGATCTGGAAAGTCGGGTGGGTGAGGTCCTGTCCGGGCAATATCTGGTCGAGAACCGCTTTCTGCTCGACGCCTTCGTGCGTCGCGGCGAGGAGCAGCTGGGTACCAGCGAGGCGCTCAATGACGTGGTTCTTCACCCCGGCAAGTCGGCCCGCATGATCGAATTCGAACTCTATGTCGATGGCCAGTTCGTCTACAGCCAGAAATCCGATGGCCTGATAGTCGCCACCCCCACTGGTTCCACGGCTTATGCGCTGTCCGCCGGTGGGCCGATCATGCATCCGAAACTGGATGCCGTAGTCCTGGTGCCGATGTTTCCGCATACGCTGTCGAGCCGGCCGATCGTGGTAGATGCCAATAGTGAGCTGCGCATTCTGGTATCCAAGCAGAGCGGCATCTACCCTCAGGTCAGTTGCGACGGCCAGGTGCACATTGCCTGTGCGCCGGGGGATGTGATCACCATCCGCAAGAAGCCGCAGAAGCTCAGGCTGCTGCATCCGCTGGATCATAACTTCTACGCGATATGTCGCAGTAAGCTTGGCTGGTCGAGTCGATTGACGGAGCAGTCATGAATCGAGAAGGGAAGGGCGCCGCGGCGGGCTACGATATCATTGGTGATGTCCACGGCTGCGCTCGCACGCTCACCCTGCTGCTGGAACGTCTCGGTTATCGGCAACAGCAGGGCGTCTGGCGGCACGGCCGGCGGAAGGCACTGTTTCTAGGCGACATCATCGACCGGGGGCCCCGCATACGCGAGGCCTTGCATATTGTCCGTGACATGGTGGAGGCGGGGGCCGCAGAGTGCATCATGGGCAACCACGAATATCACGCGCTGGCCTGGATGACGCCGGCCCCGCCGGGTAGCGGGCGTCAGTTCGTTCGTGAACGAACCGAGCGCGCCCACCGGCAGATCCGCGAAACGCTGGAAGAGTTCGAGGCTTGGCCCGGAGAGTGGCGGGATTTTCTGCAATGGTTTCATCGCTTGCCGCTGGTCATCGACAAGGGCGATTTCCGGCTGGTGCATGCCTGCTGGGACCCTGCATTGATCGAACCCTTTCTGGCCCAGTATCCGGACGGCTGCGTTACCCGAGAATTCCTGCAGGCTTCGGCCGAGCCCGGCAGCTTCGCCCATCAGGTGCAGGATCGTCTACTCCGTGGTACCGATATGCGGCTGCCGCACGGTCTGTCGATGACGGGACGAGACGGGTTGCGGCGTTCTTCGTTTCGTACCAAGTTCTGGGAAGAAAATCCCGAGACTTACGGCGATATTCAGTTCCAACCTGATCCTTTGCCCGACCACATTGCCGCGCGCCCACTCACTGACAATCAGAAGGCCGAGCTGCTGGTATATGGGCCGGACGAGCCGATTCTGTTTGTCGGACATTATTGGCAACAGGGAAATCCCCACCCGATCCGCCCGAACCTCGCCTGTCTGGATTACAGTGCAGTGAAGTTCGGTAAACTGGTTGCCTATCGCTGGGACGGTGAGCACCGTCTGCAGCGGGACAATTTCGTCTGGGTGGATGTCCCCCGGCTGGCGTGAGGTATCGATGTTCCGAGCAATGAGCTGTTCACTGGACGAGGACCTGTCCGGCCTGGCCCGCTTTCTGCGCAGGCAGGGCGTGGTACACCGGATCACCGAAGAAGGTGGTCGGCAGGTGGTATGGACGCTGGATGAGCGCGATGCCGAGATGGTCCGCACGTTACACGCCGAAGGCGTTCCGGACATCGTCGAGCAGCATGAAGCGCAGGCGCAGCCGACAAATGCCTGGCAGATGATGGCTCGTAGAATTCCGCTTACTCTGACCCTCTTGGCTGTCACCATCCTGGTCGGCCTTTACACCGGACTGGGTTCGCGGCCCGAGGCGATCATCCACTTCACCTTCACCCCACTGGCTTCCACGGGGTATCTGGCCACCGAGATCGACATGGGTCAGTGGTGGCGGCTGGTCACGCCGATTTTTCTGCATTTCGGCTTCATGCATCTGGCCTTCAATTCTCTGTGGTTGTGGGAGCTGGGCCGGCGCATCGAGATACGTTCCGGTGGCTTCTGGTTGCTGGGCTTGACCGTGTTGTTTGCCCTGGTGTCCAATTTCGCCCAATGGTTCGCCAGCGGTAACGCACTGTTCGGCGGCATGTCTGGTGTCGTGTACGGTCTGCTTGGTTATTGCTGGCTGTATCAGCTGATCGCCCCGAACGTGCATTTCGACCTGCCCAGGGGTGTAGTCATTCTGATGATCGCGTGGTTACTGCTTGGCGTTTCCGGCCTGATCACCATGCTAGGTTTCGGCGCTATTGCAAATGCAGCCCACGTCGGTGGTCTGCTGGCGGGTTGTGCGGCTGGTGCCGTGTCTGGTGCCGTCCAGCGACTGCGCTGATGTATTTATTCTGATGTCCGTGCCTGCGGAGGCCACATGAACAGCTTTCTCGAACTGCTGCGTACCATCACTCCCGACGTTTACGAAAGCCTGAAGACGGCGGTGGAAATCGGCAAGTGGCCAGATGGCCGCAAGCTCACTCAGGAGCAGAAGGAGCTGTGTCTGCAGGCCATGATCGCCTGGGAGCAGGACAACCTGCCGGAAGACCAGCGGACCGGCTACATGGGCCCGCAGCACTGCAAGTCGGAAGAGAAGACCATTCCCAATATTCTCTTCTCTACCGGTTCGGACACGCTGCATTGAGTGGTACTCCGCTCGCCGTTGGTGCCCTGAGCAAGCTCCGTGGGCGCTGGCAGCCAGGCCAGGAGACGGTCGACTACGAGTTGCCGATCGGCGAGGAACGGATTCCGCTGAACCAGTACCTGGGACGGACACTGCGCCTGCAGGCGCTGGGCAGTATTCATTGCCAGCACTGCGGGCGGCTTACCCGCAAAAGCTATAGCCAGGGATACTGTTATCCCTGCTTCACCCGGCTGGCGCAATGCGATCTGTGTATCGTCAGTCCCGAGCGCTGCCATTACGAGCAGGGCACTTGCCGGGATCCCGCCTGGGGCGAGCAGTTCTGCATGTCTGAGCACGTTGTCTACCTGGCCAACTCATCCGGTGCCAAGGTCGGTATCACCCGGGCCACCCAGGTACCCACGCGCTGGATCGACCAGGGCGCGAGCCAGGCCTTGCCGATCATGCGCGTCAGCGCTCGGCGACATTCCGGCCTGATCGAGGATCTGCTCCGCAAGCAGGTCGCGGACAAGACCAACTGGCGTGACCTCCTGCGCGGTGCCCCGGTACCGCTGGACCTGGCTCAACTGCGGGATCAACTCCTCGAAGGGGCTCGAACGGGGCTCGAGGCGTTGCAGAACGAGCACGGCCTGCAGGCGTTTCAGCCGCTGACCGGGGCAGAGGTGCTGGACATCGTCTATCCGGTCCTCGAGTACAGCCCGAAGCCGGTATCGGCCAATCTCGATCGTGAACCGCTACTCGAGGGCACGCTGCTCGGTATAAAGGGTCAATATCTGCTTCTTGATACCGCCGTCATCAACATTCGCAAGTACACCGCTTACTCCGTGGCCTTCAGCGCCACCTGAGCAACAGGACTCGACCATGCGCACCGACCAACCGAAGACGATCTATCTGAAGGATTATCAGCAGCCGGACTACTGGATCGACGAGACCCATCTGACCTTCGAGCTGTTCGACGATCACGCGCTGGTACACAGCCGTCTGTCACTTCGGCTCAACCAGAGCAAGCCTCAGGGTCAGCGGCCACCGCTGGTGCTTGACGGTCAGCAGCTGGAGCTGATCAGCGTTGCACTGGATGATCAGACCCTCGGCGAGCAGGACTATCAGCTGGATGCCGATTCGCTGACCCTGTATCCGGCCAACGATACCTTCGATCTCGCCATCACCACCCGCATTCACCCGCGGGACAACACTGCGCTGGAAGGACTGTACCAGTCCGGCTCGATGTTCTGTACCCAGTGCGAAGCGGAGGGCTTTCGCAAGATCACCTACTATCTGGACCGCCCCGATGTCATGAGCCGTTTCACCACCACGGTGATCGCCGACCGTGGCGACTATCCGGTCCTGCTGTCCAACGGCAACCCGATCGCCTCCGGCGACAACCCGGAGGGCCGCCATTGGGTCACCTGGGAAGACCCCTTCCCCAAGCCGGCTTATCTGTTCGCTCTGGTGGCCGGCGACCTGTGCCTGATCCAGGACAGCTTCACTACCATGAGCGGCCGTCAGATCGATCTGCGCATCTATGTCGAGCCGGAAAACCGTGAGCAGTGCGGCCATGCGATGGACAGCCTCAAGCGCTCGATGCGCTGGGACGAGCAGGTATACGGCCGCGAGTACGATCTGGATATCTTCATGATCGTCGCCGTGAACGACTTCAACATGGGCGCCATGGAGAACAAGGGGCTTAACATCTTCAACTCGAGCTGCGTCCTGGCTCATCCGGATACCGCAACGGACATGGCGTTCCAGCGGGTCGAGGCGGTCGTTGCGCACGAGTACTTCCA
>JAUVYN010000071.1 GCA_030603065.1 Pseudomonas sp. | reverse complement strand
CAAAGCTGCTTTGCCAGCGCCTCTTCACGGCCTAGCGACCACCTCAGCTGCTTTGGGAGCTCAGGGTGCTGGGAGAAGTGTGTGGGAAGGGTGTAATAGAACTGGAAGCCTGCATCTTCGGTGAAGATCAGGTGCAGCTGGCGCTGGGGGGAGTTCTTGCGGGACATGGTGGCATACCTTTGTGAGTTCAGAGTGGGACTCTGAGCACACACCTGCCACTTTTTCGAACATCAAGCCCTTGATGTACAAGGGCTTTATGCCTTAATTGGTGGAGCCGGGGGGATTTGAACCCCCGTCCGCCAGTCCTCTACTATCGGTTCTACATGCTTAGCCATCTCTATTTAGTTAACTCCTCACGACCCGAGTGGCAGGGTGTTCGGAGCGAGCTGTATGAGTTTTAGCCGTTACGTCTACAGCGAACTTGGCGGCGATCCTGTTCTATATGACAGCCAGATCTTCGGGTTTACAGGCATCCCCTAGAGGCTGCTAGCCGACTTAAGCGGCTAGGGCGTAGTTGTCGTCGTTGGCAACTATTAGTTTGCAGCAGCGAATTTACGAGTTCTGCTACCAGCTCGGCATGCCCCTCAAGCTTTGTAACCGTCGTCGAATCCAAATCGGCCCCAAAACCCTGAAAGGTTCATGCATCGAGTATAGCGCAAAGGGAGGAGGAGCGGTGAATAGCTTGAGTATTACAAAAAAATACCCCGATGATCGGGGCAATGAGTGTGCTTCAAGCCTGGCGAGCCGGCAGGAGTAAGGCCGTCCCGCTCAGAAAATCTGAGTCAGTAGCGTCCGGCAAAGTTCCGCCGGGCTTGGCATCGTGCTGCGTCAGCGATTGTTTTCTCGCACGACGCGCTGTTTTTCCCGTTCCCAGTCCTTTTCCTTTTCGGTCTGACGCTTGTCGAAATCCTTCTTGCCGCGGACCAAGGCTATCTCGCACTTTACCAGGTGTTTTTTCCAGTAAAGGGAAATCGGTACGCAGCTGAAGCCTTTCTGCTGTACACCGCCGATCAACTTTTCCAGCTCGCGGGCCTTTAACAGCAGCTTGCGGGTGCGGGTCGGATCAGCGATTACGTGGGTGCTGGCGGTTTTCAGAGGTGTGATGTGAGCACCGAGCAGAAACGCTTCGCCATCCTTCAACAGGATATAGCTATCCACCAGCTGGGCCTTGCCGGCGCGCAGGCTTTTCACTTCCCAGCCGGTCAGTGCGATGCCGGCCTCGAAGCGATCTTCGATGAAGTAGTCGTGTTTGGCCTTCTTGTTCAGCGCAATGGTGCCGCTGTTGGCCTGGGTCTTGGGTTTGCTCATAGGGGCGCAATTATAGGCGCAATGGGCGCGTCTCGGCTATCGCCGCGCGGCAGTGACCGGCGCTTGCCACCAACCTGATGCAGATTCCGGTATCATCGTGATTTGCCAGGCGGGCTCCGATCGAGTCCACATGGCCGCCAACAAGCCGATCAAGTGAAATTGAAATGACGCACATCCAAAGGTCTGCGCTGCTGCCTTATCCGGCGCCCCATCTGTTCGAGCTGGTGAATCGAGTCGAGCGATATCCGGAGTTTCTACCCTGGTGTGCCCGTGCTGAGGTGCTGAGCGAAACGGCAGACAATATGGTTGCACGGCTGGATGTGGCCAAGGCCGGGCTCAGTCAGTCCTTTACTACCAGCAACGTGCTCACGCCCGGTGCGCGAATCGAAATGCGCTTGCGCGAGGGGCCGTTCAAGGAGCTGCACGGTGTTTGGGAGTTCAAGGCATTGGGCGAGGCTGCCTGCAAGATCAGCCTTGATCTGCACTTCACCTACTCGGGTCCGGTGGTCAAGGCTACCCTTGGGCCCTTGTTCAATCATGCGGCGAATACGCTGGTAGATGCATTCTGTCAGCGCGCCAAGGAGCTGTATGGTGGCCGATAAGACTATTGCGGTCGAGGTGGCCTACGCCCTCCCGCAAAAGCAGAAAATCATCAGTCTGAGTGTCCCTGAAGGCACCACGGTGGCGGAGGCAGCGCGGCTGTCCGGTATAACCGAGCACTTTCCCGATTTGAACCTCGATACCAGTCCGATGGGGATCTTTGGCAAGGCGGTACCACGCCCGGAAGAGCGCCAACTCTGCGCGGGCGAGCGAGTAGAGATCTATCGTGCGCTGATAGCGGATCCCAAGGAGGTGCGCAAGCAGCGCGCAGCGCGGGCCAAGGAAACCAAAGCAGAAGACTGAACCAGGCGGGTTCGCCGGACCACGAGTCGCCCGGCGGAAGTTGGCGAAGGGATTACTCGCCCGTACCCAGCGGGGCGCCCAGATCTACCGGGAAGCTTTCGCTGACAGGGGCTGCGGGTGTCTGGCCGCGCATGATGGCTTCGTCACGGCTGGTGCCAGGCACGAAGTCGCCGGACAGGCCCACCAGCAAGTCGTTTTCGAAGGTCAGGCTGATGCGTTCCTGTGTACGAGTGCGATGGCCGGCCTGGAGGCTATAGAGGTAGTCCCAGCGATTGGGCGCGAAGGTGTCCTGGATGAGTGGGGTGCCCATGATGAAACGGACCTGTCGGGTGGTCATCCCCGGTCTCAACTGGTCAACCATCTCCTGCGTGACCACATTGCCCTGCTGGACATCAATGCGGTACACCCCAGGGAAGCCGCATCCAGCCAGACCCAGGGTCGCTGTACACAGCAGGATACATAGGATTCGGTTCAGGCTGTATGGCATCGCGTGGTAACATCCACTATCGTGAATTGGCGGAAAGGCATGAATCATACCCGACAGATCACGCCCTGCGAAGCGTTGAACGAGAAACTGCCATGGTTGAAAATCAGGAATTACGTAAGGCCGGCCTGAAGGTAACCCTCCCGAGGGTGAAGATCCTGCAGATGCTGGACAACTCACCGGAGCGCCACATGAGCGCGGAAGACGTCTACAAGGCCCTGATGGAAGCGGGTGAAGACGTCGGTCTGGCGACCGTGTATCGCGTTCTGACGCAGTTCGAGTCCGCTGGGCTGGTGGTGCGACACAACTTCGATGGAGGTCACGCGGTTTTCGAGCTGGCTGATGGAGATCATCATGATCACATGGTTTGCGTCGACACCGGTGAAGTCGTCGAGTTCTTCGATCCAGAGATCGAGCGTCGGCAGCGTGAAGTCGTCAAGGAGCACGGGTTCGAGCTGGTCGACCACAACCTCGTGCTCTATGTAAAAAAGAAGAATCCGTGATGATTACTTCTGATCTGAGGGGGGTAGGAGGAGCAGGGAGGGCGGCTCGATGGAAAAGATGTTCGGCGTGAGTCGCTACCTGGTCATGGTGGTGGTCCTGACCTGTCTGGTTGCTGCCGTACTCCTCTATTTGTCCAGTATCTTTATCGTTGCGCAGCTGGTCGCGGATGTCTTCACGGACGTGCCGACCAGTGCAGACAGTGGGAAGCGTCTGGCCGTTCGATTGCTCAAGGTGCTGGATGTATCGCTCATCGCCGTCACCTTTCAGATCATCGCGATCGGACTTTTTCGGTTATTCATTTCCGCTTCTCCAGCCGAGCGCTCCGGGTTTCTTGCCGCTCTGCAAATCAACAATTTTCACGATCTCAAGGTGACCTTGCTGCAGGTTGCAATCGTGATTCTGGTGGTCCTCTTTCTTGAGCAGGCGGTCGAGGTCGGAGCTACGCTCGAGACGCTCTATCTCGGCCTCGCCTTTGCTCTGGTGATCGCAAGTGCCGTGTGGGCTGCAAAGAGCATGCATGCAGGGTCGTCAGGCAAGTTTAAAGCTTCTCAGGATGCAAATTCGGACACCCACGGATAGCTCGAAAAAAGCGAATGATCTTTATCAGTAAATCTGTTTTTTCGACTCTTTCGGGTTGATATAACGGAGCCGTGACTACTGAGGAGGCATTTCAATGAAAACCATCCGTCAAATCAGTCTGGACTTGAACAGGAAGCATCACCGCATCGTGCTTGCAGAAGGCTTCAAATGTGTGCGGTCCGAGTTCGATCTGGCGCGCCGTCAGATCGAGCTGTGGGTGGAAGTGCCGCTGCGCGCCGGCGTACCGGAAGTCGAGTACCTGGTGCGTATCGTCGAGAGCGGGCAGCCGGTACCGATGCATTTTCGTTATATCAGTACCGCATTTCTGCCGTTCGAGTCACGGGCCTGGCATCTCTATGAAGTCACTGAGCCCGGGGACGCCGAACAACCGGTGCAGCTGACTACAGCAGCCTAGCCTGGGTAAACGTCTTGGAAGAACGACTGAACTTCCGGCACCTCTATTATTTCCGCACAATTGCCAAGGATGGCTCCATCGCGGCGGCCAGCGAGCGACTCGACCTGATGCTGCAAACCCTGAGTAGTCAATTGGCCCAGCTCGAGGCCGATCTGGGCAGGCGACTGTTCGAGCGTAAGGGACGCAGGCTGATTCTCACCCCGTTTGGGCAGCAGGTGTTCGACCACTGCGAGGCCATGTTCGGAATCGCTGACCAGTTGGAATCCTTCCTTCGTTCTCCACAGGGGGCAGTCCGTTCGGTAGTCCGGGTAGGGGTTTCCGCCTCGATCCACAAGCTCATCTCCTATCAGTGGCTGAACGCGGTGTGCCAGTTCGATCCAAGCGTCTATCTGATTTGCAGGACCGGCGACACCGAGCGTCAGCTGCATGATCTGCGAGCGAGAAACCTTGATTTCATTTTGACCGATCAGTTGAAGTCGATGGAAGAGCTCCACCATTTCGAGATCTGTGAGCTGATGACCTCCGGACTTGCGTTATTCGCAAGCCCGGAGCTGGCCGCACGTCTGCGCCCTGGTCTGCCGCAGAGTCTTGGTGGGGCGAAGCTGCTTGCCAACACGCGAAACGCGGTCTACTTCGAGCATCTTCTGACCTGGCTAGCCCAGCAGGGAATACACATGCGTCTCGCTGCCGAGATCGACGACAGTGCGTTGATCAAGGTCTTTGGCTCGAAGGGGCAGGCTGTGTTTGCCGCCCCCAGTCGTATCGCCGATGAAGTTTGCCGGCAGTATCAGGTGGAGGTGCTGATGGACATCCAGGCCGTGCGCGACAGGGTCTTTCTGGTGAGTCTGGCCAGTGCTCTCGATACCCCGATAGTCGCCCACCTCAAAGCTTCTGCGGAGCGTTAGAACAAAGGTGCCGAGTGCAGGGCACGTGCTGCGTACAGAGGCAGTGTCGCCCGGATCCCTAGCACGCTTTTGCAGTGGTCAGCAGTTTTTGCGCGTGGGCCAGTGATTCGTCGGTCATGTCCACGCCGCCCAGCATGCGGGCGACTTCCCGTACTCGTCCCGCCTCGTCGAGCATGTCGATACAGGTACGGGTCGAGTTCGCGCTGCGCTCCTTGCGTACGAACAGATGCTGGTGTCCCTGAGCTGCGACCTGTGGGAGGTGGGTGACAGTCAGGACCTGGCCGCGTTCGCCAAGCTGGCGCAGCAGCTGGCCGACGATTTCCGCCGTAGGGCCACCGATACCGACGTCCACTTCGTCGAACACCAGCGTGGGTACCCGCGAGGTCTGAGCGGTTATGACCTGGATGCCGAGGCTGATGCGCGACAGCTCGCCGCCGGAGGCCACCTTCGCCAGCGGCTTGGGTGGCTGCCCCGGGTTGGCGCTGACCATGAACTCGACATGTTCCAGGCCATGGGGGGAATAGCTGTCTGCTTTGGCGGGGTTGAGTTGCACGGTAACCTGGCCGCCTGGCATCCCGAGGCGCTGAATTTCTGCGGACACCGCTCCGGCCAACTGCTCTGCGGCGTCGTTTCGGATCTCGCTGAGCTGCTCGGCAAGTTGACGATAATGCTCCTGGAAGGCCGTCAGTTCCTCGGCCAGACGTTCGGTGTCCGCCTCGTTCTGTTGGAGATTCTCGAGTTCGTCGATCAGGCGTTGCTGTAGCGCTGGCAGCTCTTCGGGGTTGATGCGGTGCTTGCGGGCAAGATCGTAGATCGCGCCCAGGCGTTCCTCGATGTGCTGCTGGCGCTCGGGATCGGCCTCGAAGTGGTCCAGATAACGCGAAAGTTCGCCAACGGCTTCCTCGATCTGGATCTGTGCGCTGGCTAGCAGATTGCTGGCTTCATCCAGATGGCGATTGTGAGCCTTGAGGCCAGTGAGGCGCTGCAGGCTGACGGTAAGCGCCTGAAGCGCACTGCCGCTGTCACTTTCGCTGCACAGATTGATGACCTGCTGGCAGGACTGCATGATCTGGTCGGCATTGGCGAGCTGTCGCTGATCGTTCTCGAGTTCCTCCAGCTCGCCTTCCTGCAGGCTCAGATTGTCAAGTTCTTCGAGCTGATAGGTGAGCAGCTGTAGCCTGGCAGCGACGTCTTCGCTGGCCTGACTTGAACGTGCGAGAGCCTGCTCCGTCTGTCGGCAACGGTGGGCGGCAAGTTCAACCTGGCGGGCAAGCTCTCCAGCTCCTGCGTAGTTGTCGAGCAGGCGGCGGTGTGTGTCGGTTTTCAAAAGCGACTGGTGTTCATGCTGACTGTGAATGTCGATCAGCATTTCACCGAGTGCCTTCAGGTCCTGTTGCGGGCTCGGGCTACCATTTATATAGCCGCGGGAGCGGCCCTCCGCCGTCACCACGCGGCGCAGAATTACCTGCTCGTCGTCGCCAGCCAGGTCTCGTTCCGCGAGCCAGGTGCGTGCCTCAGGGATATCACTGATATCGAAGGTTGCCAGCAGGTCAGCCTTATCTGCCCCTGGGCGCACTGCGCCACTGTCGGCCCGGTCTCCCAGTGTGAGGGCTAGGGCGTCCAGCATGATCGATTTGCCGGCGCCGGTCTCGCCAGTGATCACTGACATGCCGCCGCCAAGCTCGATTTCCAGATGGTCGACGATGGCGTAGTTGTTGACCGCTAGGTGTACCAGCATGGGCGTGCCCTCCGATATGGTCTGGTTATTTATACAGTGTTTTGCGTGATATCTTCAACCCCTCCGGCCGCATCAGGCGCGCTTCCCCCTTGAAGAACTCGACACCGTCCCCATATAGCTGCCAGAGCACAATTTCCGGTCGCGAAAGCGATCAACCCTGTCACAGGAGACCCATATGGCGGACGAACAGAAACCGGACCTCAACGAGCATGATTTCACTGAAGAAGTAACTACCGCCGATGACAGTGCCGACCTGAGCGCCCGCGTTTCCGAACTGGAAGAGCAGCTCGCCGCCGCGCAGGATCAGGCCCTGCGTGCCGCCGCTGATGTGCAGAACGCACGCCGCCGGGCAGAGCAGGAGGTGGAGAAGGCACACAAGTTCGCGCTGGAGCGTTTTGCGGGCGACCTGCTCCCGCTACTCGACAGCATGGAACGTGGCCTGGAGTTGTCCGAGAGCGCCGATCCGGCACTCAAGGCCATGCGCGAGGGCATGGAGCTGACGCTCAAGATGTTCACCGATACCCTCGGCCGCTACCAGATCGCCGCGGTCAGTCCGGAAGGCGAGCCCTTCAATCCCGAGCTGCATCAGGCGATGGCGATGGAAGAGCGTGACAGCGTCGAGCCAAATACCGTCATTCGCGTATTCCAGAAGGGCTACACCCTCAATGGCCGGCTCCTGCGTCCGGCCATGGTGGTGGTGAGCAAGGCGAGCAGCGAGCGCCCGGCAACCCCTTCGATCGACGAGCAGGCTTGAAATTTTCATGACCGTCCCCACCTAAGGGGCATGAACAGATAACCCGCCGCCAAGCGTCGCGGCAACGAGATTCGGAGAAAGAAATGGGCAAGATCATCGGTATCGACCTGGGGACTACCAACTCCTGCGTCGCCATCATGGAAAACGGCACCGCCAAGGTCATCGAGAATGCCGAAGGTGCGCGTACCACCCCTTCCATCGTCGCCTACACCAATGATGGCGAGACCCTGGTCGGTCAGTCGGCCAAGCGCCAGTCGGTTACCAACCCGCAGAACACCCTCAATGCGGTCAAGCGTCTGATCGGCCGTCGTTTCGAGGAGGATGTCGTTCAGAAGGACATCAAGCTGGTCCCCTACAAGATCGTCAAGGCGGACAATGGTGACGCCTGGGTCGAGGTGAAGGGCGAAAAGATGGCGCCTCCGCAAATTTCCGCGGAAGTGCTGAAGAAGATGAAGAAGACCGCCGAGGATTACCTGGGCGAAGCTGTGACCGAAGCAGTCATCACGGTCCCGGCCTACTTCAACGACAGTCAGCGTCAGGCGACCAAGGATGCCGGCCGCATCGCAGGTCTCGACGTCAAGCGCATCATCAACGAGCCTACTGCAGCTGCGCTGGCCTACGGCATGGACAAGGCCCGCGGCGATTCGACCATCGTGGTCTACGACCTGGGTGGCGGTACCTTTGACGTGTCGGTGATCGAGATTGCCGAAGTCGACGGTGAGCATCAGTTCGAGGTGCTGGCGACCAACGGGGACACCTTCCTTGGTGGTGAAGACTTCGACATGCGCCTGATCGATTATCTGGCGGACGAGTTCAAGAAGGAAAACGGTGTCGATCTGCACAACGACCCGCTTGCCCTTCAGCGTCTGAAGGAAGCGGCGGAGAAGGCCAAGATCGAGCTGTCCTCGAGCAACCAGACCGACGTCAACCTGCCGTACATCACCGCCGACGCCTCGGGTCCCAAGCACCTGAACGTCAAGGTGACCCGTGCCAAGCTGGAGTCGCTGGTCGAGGACCTGGTCAAGCGCAGCATCGAGCCCTGCCGCGTGGCGATGAAGGATGCCGGCCTGGACGTGTCGGAGATCAACGAAGTGATCCTGGTAGGTGGCCAGACCCGCATGCCGTTGGTGCAGCGCACTGTTGCCGAGTTCTTCGGTCGTGAGCCGCGCAAGGATGTGAACCCGGATGAAGCCGTTGCCGTGGGTGCGGCGATTCAGGGCGCAGTATTGGCCGGGGACGTCAAGGACGTGCTGCTGCTGGACGTGACCCCGCTGTCGCTGGGCATCGAAACCATGGGCGGCGTCATGACCACGCTGATCGAGAAGAACACCACCATCCCGACCAAGAAGTCGCAGGTGTTCTCGACCGCTGACGACAACCAGACTGCCGTGACCATTCATGTGCTGCAGGGTGAGCGGAAACAGGCTGGTCAGAACAAGTCGCTGGGTCGTTTCGATCTGGCCGATATTCCGCCGGCGCCCCGCGGCATGCCGCAAATCGAGGTCAGCTTCGACATCGACGCCAACGGTATCCTGAACGTATCTGCCAAGGACAAGGCGACTGGTAAGCAGCAGTCGATCGTCATCAAGGCCTCTTCCGGCCTGTCCGAGGAAGAGATCGAGAAGATGGTGCGCGATGCGGAGGCCAACGCCGAGGAGGACCGCAAGTTCGAAGAGCTGGTCACCGTCCGCAACCAGGCCGATCAGCTGGTGCATGCCACCCGCAAGACGCTGAAGGAGGCCGGCGACAAGGCGACCGAAGAGGAAAAAACCTCGATCGAGTCGGCCCTGGCCGCTCTCGAGCAGGCGATCAAGGGTGACGACAAGGCGGAGATCGAAGCCAAGCTCAACGCATTGTCCGAAGCTTCCGGCCCGCTGGTCCAGAAGATGTATGCCGAACAGGCCCAGGCCGCGCAGAATGCTGGCGCGGCTGAGCCTGAGGCAGGCAACGACAGCGCCGATGATGTGGTGGACGCCGAGTTCGAAGAAGTCAAGGACAACAACAAGTAAGTCCTTGGGGAAGCGGGCAAACCACGAACTGCAGGCAACGCGGGAGCTCATCCCGCGTTGCTGTTTGTGCCAGAGCCCTTTTTGGGGAAGGAATTGTAGAACATGGCCAAGCGTGACTATTACGAGGTGTTGGGAGTCGAGCGGGGCGCGAGCGAGGCCGAGCTGAAGAAGGCCTATCGGCGCCTGGCGATGAAGTATCACCCCGACCGGAACCCTGACGACAAGGAGGCCGAAGAGAAATTCAAGGAAGCCAACGAGGCTTACGAGGTCCTCACTGACGCGAACAAGCGCGCAGCGTATGACCAGTATGGGCATGCCGGCGTCGACCCGAACATGGGTGCTGGGGCAGGCGGCTTCGGTGGTGGCGGAGCGAATTTCTCGGACATCTTCGGCGATGTCTTTGGCGATATTTTTGGTGGCGGCGGTGGTCGCGGCCGCTCCAGCGTACAGCGCGGTAATGATCTGCGTTATACCCTGGAACTGGATCTCGAAGAGGCCGTGCGTGGCACCACGGTGACCATCCGAGTGCCCACGCTGGTCGCTTGCAAAACCTGTGATGGCAGCGGCGCGAAGAAGGGTACCCAGCCGGTGACCTGCACCACCTGTGGCGGGCATGGCCAGGTGCGCATGCAGCAGGGTTTCTTCTCCGTACAGCAGACCTGTCCACGCTGTCACGGCACAGGCAAGATGATCGCGGATCCCTGTGGCGATTGCCGCGGGCACGGTCGGGTGGAAGAGCAGAAGACTCTCTCCGTCAAGGTGCCTGCCGGGGTGGACACCGGCGATCGCATTCGTCTGGCTGGCGAGGGTGAGGCCGGTGTCAACGGTGGTCCGGCGGGAGACCTCTACGTGGTGGTCTCGGTGCGCGAACACAAGATCTTCCAGCGTGACGGCAAAAACCTGTATTGCGAAGTGCCGATCAATTTTGCCGATGCAGCACTCGGTGGTGAGCTGGAGGTGCCGACCCTGGATGGTCGGGTCAAGCTCAAGATTCCAGAGGGCGCCCAGACCGGCAAGCTGTTCCGGTTGCGCGGGAAGGGGGTGACTCCCGTTCGCGGCGGCTCCGCCGGGGATCTCCTCTGTCGCGTGGTGGTTGAAACGCCGGTGAACCTGACCAAGCGTCAGCGCGAGCTTTTTGCCGAGCTGCGCACCAGTCTGGAGGATGAGAGCAGCAACCAGTCCCCGCGCGCCAAAAGCTGGTTCGAGGGCGTGAAGAACTTCTTCGAAGACATGAAATTCTGACGGGACCAACATGACTAGAGTGGCAGTGATCGGCGCGGCCGGTCGAATGGGCAAAACCCTGATCGAGGCGATCAGTCAGGCAGAGGGCGCAGTACTGGCTGCCGCCATAGAGCGTCCGGAAAGCTCGCTGATCGGCGCTGATGCGGGTGAGCTGGCGGGAGTCGGGCGGCTGGGTATCCTGGTTTCAGGCGACCTGCGGGACGTCCTGGATCAGTTCGACGTGCTAATCGATTTCACCCACCCGTCCACGACGCTCATCAATCTTGCGCTATGCCGGGAAGCAGGCAAGGCGATGGTGATCGGCACGACCGGCTTCACCGAGGCGCAAAAGGCGGTGATCAGCGAGGCGGCGAGGGAGATCCCGATCGTTTTTGCCCCAAATTTCAGCGTCGGGGTAAATCTGTGTCTGAAGCTGTTGGACATGGCAGCGCGGGTGATGGGCGAAGAGGCGGATATCGAAGTTATCGAAGCTCACCATCGGCACAAGGTCGACGCGCCATCCGGCACTGCCCTGCGCATGGGTGAGGTGGTGGCCGAAGCGCTCGGGCGCAGGCTTGGTGACGTGGCGGTGTATGGCCGAGAGGGGCAGACCGGCGCCCGGGATCCGAAGACCATAGGCTTTGCCACGGTGCGAGCCGGCGATGTGGTTGGTGACCACACCGTACTGTTCGCCACCGAAGGTGAGCGTGTCGAGATCACTCACAAGGCCTCCAGTCGTATGACCTTTGCCAAGGGGGCGGTACGGTCGGCGCTCTGGTTGGCGGGGCGCAATCCAGGTCTCTACGACATGCAGGACGTGCTGTCGCTACGCACTTGAACCGCCGACATGCTGTTCCAGGGAAGGCAGCCCCAGGCAGCGACGGTTCGCTGCCTGGGTGACGTTCATGAGGCGGCGTTGGTCGCTTCCTGCCGGGAGAGATCGTTGAGAGTCACAGTATTGCGAAGCAGGTAGAATGTCGCAATCGAGGGCACCCAGCCGCTGTGGTAATTCAGCAGACGTGGCTGGATGAAGCTGTATTGCTTGTCGAGCTGGTTGAAGGTCTGGGCCTGCTCCGGGAATAGTACACGCAGGTGATCGGCGCGTTCGACAATCCGATTGTTCATCGCTTCGAACAGCCCCTCCGAGGGCTCCACGAAATAAACGCCCACCGAGCTGAACATGTTGTTCTGGTAAAGCAGCAGGATCTGATTCGTATCCAGACTTTGCTGATGCAGTGCCAGCAGCTTTTCCGGTGCGCCTTCACGATGTTTTTCGTATTCCCTGGCAATGGCGTGGTCGACCGCGGCGTGCGCCATCATGATCTGATTGACCGTGGCCAGATTGAAGTGCGCCTCTTCGCCGTCCTGGCTTTCAAGCTGACGTACCAGGCGAAGAAACTCATCGTAGGGGATCCGCAGCTCCATGGGGTTGCCCATGGCGTGCATGAGCTGCTCCATGTTGCGCATGGCGGCATTGTAGGCCTCGCGATTGGCTGGCTCGCGCACGCGTTCGAACAGGTTGTTGTCGAGCAGAATGTAAGTGGCAGCGACATAGCCTTCGCTGCGCAGCTCGTGAAGCGTCTGCAGCCGCTGTATATCGGCCTGGGCGAGCAACGTGAAGCACAGCAGCGCCAGTCCCAGCACGTGTTTCAGATGCGTCAACATCGGGATGTCCCTCTCTTCCTTTTTATTGTTACCGTTCAGCGCCCGGGTATCCGGGTAGGTGGATTCCGTTACTCGCCTGTTTTAGCACAGATGCGCGAAGATATGAATGCCGATGGCGCTGGGCGGTCATTCTTCTGCCCGCCTGCCGGCCAGACGCTTCAGTGTGGATGTTTTTCGACCATTCCGGTATCATGCCGGCCTAATCTTTCTATCCAGCGCGCATCTGACAATGCCCTAAGTAGTGGGATGAAGTGTTCCGGCACCTCATTCCCGCTTTTGTGCAGCCCGCGTTTGGGAAAACGCGTCAGCCTTTGGAGGTTTTCTTGTCCACGCCAGCCATTCTTGCTCTAGCCGACGGCAGTATCTTCCGTGGAGAGTCTATCGGAGCCGACGGTCACACTGTCGGTGAGGTCGTTTTCAACACGGCCATGACCGGTTATCAGGAGATCCTCACCGATCCGTCCTACGCGCGTCAGATCGTCACCCTGACCTATCCGCATATCGGCAACACCGGCACGGTGGAAGACGATGCCGAGTCCTTTCAGGTCTGGGCAGCCGGCCTGGTCATCCGGGATCTGCCGCTGCTGGCTAGCAACTGGCGCAACACCCGAACCCTGCCGGACTATCTCAAGGACAACGGTACTGTGGCCATTGCCGGCATCGATACCCGTCGTCTTACGCGTATCCTGCGCGAGAAGGGCGCGCAGAACGGTTGCATCCTGGCAGGCGCGGATGCGACCGAGGAGCGCGCGCTGGAACTGGCGCGCAGCTTCCCGGGGCTCAAGGGCATGGATCTGGCCAAGGAATGCAGCGTCAAGGAGCGTTACGAATGGCGCTCCGGTCTCTGGTGTCTGGAAACCAACCGGCACGAGGAGTACCCGGCCAGCGAGCTGCCGTACCACGTGGTCACCTTCGATTACGGCATCAAGTACAACATCCTGCGCATGCTCGTGGCGCGTGGCTGTCGGGTTACCGTGCTGCCGGCCCAGTCGCCGGCAAGCGACGCCCTGGCGCTCAATCCGGACGGGATCCTGCTGGCCAACGGCCCGGGTGATCCGGAGCCCTGTGATTATGCGATCCGCGCGATTCAGGAGATCCTCGAGACCGAACTGCCGGTATTCGGCATCTGCCTCGGCCACCAGTTGCTTGCCCTGGCCTGTGGTGCCAAGACGGTCAAGATGCCCAGCGGTCACCACGGCGCGAACCATCCGGTGGTGGACCTGAAAACCGGCGAGGTGATGATCACCAGCCAGAACCACGGCTTCGCGGTCGAGGAGTCCACGCTCCCGGCCAATCTGCGAGCCACTCACAAGTCCCTCTTCGACGGTACCCTGCAGGGTATCGAGCGCACCGACAAGCCGGCGTTCAGCTTCCAGGGTCACCCTGAGGCCAGCCCCGGTCCACATGACGTGGCACCCTTGTTCGACCGTTTCATCGATGCCATGGCCAAGCGCCGGTAAATACAGGATTTGTAGACGACTATGCCAAAACGTAACGACATCAAAAGCATCCTGATCCTCGGCGCCGGTCCCATCGTCATCGGTCAGGCTTGCGAATTCGACTATTCCGGCGCCCAGGCCTGCAAGGCGCTGAAGGAAGAGGGGTTCCGGGTGATCCTGGTCAACTCCAATCCGGCCACGATCATGACCGACCCGGCCATGGCCGATGCGACCTATATCGAACCCATCAAGTGGCAGACCGTAGCCAAGATTATCGAAAAGGAGCGTCCGGATGCGGTGCTGCCGACCATGGGTGGCCAGACCGCGCTGAATTGCGCGCTGGACCTGGAAAAGCATGGGGTATTGGAGAAGTTCGGCGTCGAGATGATTGGCGCCAACGCCGATACCATCGACAAGGCCGAAGACCGCTCGCGTTTCGACAAGGCGATGAAGTCCATCGGTCTGGAATGCCCGCGTTCGGGTATTGCCCACGACATGCAGGAAGCCTATGCGGTACTCGACCAGGTAGGCTTCCCCTGCATCATTCGCCCGTCCTTCACCATGGGTGGCACCGGTGGCGGTATCGCCTACAACCGTGAAGAGTTCGAGGAAATCTGCAACCGCGGTCTGGATCTGTCGCCGACCAAGGAGTTGCTGATCGACGAGTCTCTGATCGGCTGGAAGGAATACGAGATGGAGGTCGTCCGTGACAAGAAGGACAACTGCATCATCGTCTGCGCCATCGAAAACTTCGACCCCATGGGCGTCCACACCGGTGACTCCATCACCGTCGCGCCTGCGCAGACGCTGACCGACAAGGAATATCAGGTCATGCGTAACGCCTCCCTGGCGGTGCTGCGCGAGATCGGCGTGGAGACGGGTGGCTCAAACGTGCAGTTCGGCATCAACCCGGTCAACGGCCGTATGGTGGTCATCGAGATGAACCCGCGGGTGTCGCGCTCCTCGGCGCTGGCTTCCAAGGCGACCGGTTTCCCGATCGCCAAGATCGCTGCCAAGCTGGCGGTGGGTTACACCCTCGACGAGTTGCAGAACGACATCACCGGCGGCCGTACTCCGGCGTCCTTCGAGCCCTCGATCGACTACGTGGTGACCAAGATCCCGCGTTTCGCCTTCGAGAAATTCCCGAATGCCGATGCGCGTCTGACCACTCAGATGAAATCGGTGGGTGAGGTCATGGCTATCGGCCGGACCTTCCAGGAGTCGCTGCAGAAAGCCCTGCGCGGCCTTGAAGTCGGCGCCTGCGGCTTCGACGCTCGTGTCGAACTGGATGCCAGCGATGCCATGACCACCCTGACCCGCGAGCTGACCGTGCCCGGTGCCGATCGCATCTGGTACATCGGCGACGCCTTCCGTGCCGGCATGAGCATGGAGCAGGTTTTCGAGCTGACCCGCATTGACCCCTGGTTCCTGGTCCAGATCGAGGATCTGATCAGGGAAGAGCAGCGCGTCAGCACCCTGAGCCTGAGCGATATCGACTACAACCTGATGTTCCGCCTTAAGCGCAAGGGTTTCTCCGACGCCCGTCTGGCGCACTTGCTGGCGGTCAGCGAGAAGAGCCTGCGTCGCTATCGGCACAAGCTCAACGTGTTCCCGGTATACAAGCGGGTCGACACCTGCGCCGCCGAGTTTGCCACCGACACCGCTTACATGTACTCGACCTACGAGGAAGAGTGTGAGGCCAGCCCGAGCAGCCGCGACAAGATCATGGTATTGGGCGGTGGCCCGAACCGCATCGGTCAGGGTATCGAGTTCGATTACTGCTGCGTACATGCCGCGCTGGCCATGCGTGAGGATGGCTACGAGACCATCATGGTCAACTGCAACCCGGAAACTGTGTCCACCGATTACGACACCTCCGATCGCCTGTACTTCGAGCCGGTAACCCTGGAAGACGTGCTGGAAATCGTTCGGGTCGAGCAGCCCAAGGGTGTGATCGTCCAGTACGGCGGTCAGACTCCGCTGAAGCTGGCCCGTGCCCTGGAAGAAGCCGGCGTGCCGATCATTGGCACCAGCCCCGAGGCGATCGACCGCGCCGAAGACCGTGAGCGCTTCCAGCAGATGGTCGAACGTCTGAACCTGCTGCAGCCGCCGAACGCCACAGTGCGTTCGGAGGACGAAGCCATCCGCGCAGCGCAGAAGATCGGCTATCCGCTGGTGGTGCGCCCTTCCTACGTTCTAGGTGGCCGTGCCATGGAGATCGTCTATCAGGAAGACGAGCTCAAGCGCTATCTGCGCGATGCGGTGAAGGTCTCCAACGACAGCCCGGTATTGCTCGATCACTTCCTGAACTGCGCGATCGAGGTGGATGTCGACGCGGTATCCGACGGTACCGACGTGGTGATCGGCGCGATCATGCAGCACATCGAGCAGGCTGGCGTGCATTCCGGCGACTCGGCCTGTTCGCTGCCGCCGTACTCGCTGCCGGCCGATATCCAGGACGAGATGCGCGAGCAGGTCAAGAAGATGGCCCTGGAGCTGGGCGTGGTCGGTCTGATGAACGTGCAGCTCGCGCTACAGGACGGCCGCATCTACGTGATCGAGGTCAATCCGCGCGCCTCGCGTACCGTGCCCTTCGTATCCAAGTGCATCGGTCAGTCACTGGCCAAGATCGCCGCCCGGGTCATGGCCGGCAAGACCCTCAAGGAAATCGGCTTCACCAGCGAGGTGGTGCCGCCGTACTTCAGCGTCAAGGAGGCGGTGTTCCCCTTCGCCAAGTTCCCCGGCGTCGACCCGATTCTCGGGCCGGAGATGAAGTCCACTGGGGAGGTGATGGGCGTGGGCGACAGCTTCGCCGAAGCCTTCGCCAAGTCGCAGATCGGCGCGGGTGAAGTGCTGCCCCAGGGCGGCAACGTCTTCCTCAGCGTGCGCGAGGACGACAAGCCCTACGTCGCCGACATGGCTCGGGAACTGATCGAGCTGGGTTTCGAGGTCGTTGCGACCAGCGGGACTGCGCGGGTGATCGAGGCAGCCGGACTCAAGGTCCGCCGGGTGAACAAGGTGACCGAGGGACGTCCGCATATCGTGGACATGATCAAGAACGATGAAATCCGTCTGGTGATCAACACCACCGAGGGGCGTCAGTCGATTGCGGATTCCTATTCCATTCGCCGCAATGCACTGCAGCGCAAGGTCTACTCGACCACCACGCTGGCCGGTGGCCAGGCAATCTGCAAGGCACTCAAATTCGGGCCTGAGCGGGCGGTACGCCGTCTCCAGGATCTGCATGCGGGGATCTGAATCATGAAATATCCAATGACCAAGCGGGGGGCCGAGGCCCTCGAAGCCGAGCTCAAGCACTTGAAGACCGTACTGCGCCCGCAGATCACCCAGGCCATCGCCGAAGCGCGTGAGCTGGGTGACCTGAAGGAAAACGCCGAATATCATGCGGCGCGCGAGCAGCAGGGT
>JAUVYN010000077.1 GCA_030603065.1 Pseudomonas sp. | reverse complement strand
CCGGAGAGGCGATGAAATCCTCATGCAGGTCCTGCAGCGGATCTTCCTGCGCCTCGGCTGCCAGCAGTCCGGCGGCGTCAGCAAGAGGATCCAGTTCGAGATCGAATTCCTCGTCCATGTCGCGCAGCGGCCGGGTTTCATCCGGCTCGCCGGTGGGCGCCCCGGCGTCGGCGAGGAGCTGCTCCTCGCTAATCGAGAGCGGTGCCCCGGGCTCCGGCTCGCGCAGCTCCCGTGGATTGACCTCGTCGATCAGCGATTCGTCCAGCCCCAGCGCCTCGAGATCGAGTTCGTCGAAATCCAGATCGTCGTGAATCAGCAGCGTGCCCTGACGCGGCGCGGGGGTAACTGGCTGGTCCGCGGGTTGTGCGGGCGCCGTGGAGGGGGCCGAAGCAGCGGGGGGCGGGTTCTCTTCGGGAAGCGGAGTCAGGCTGGCATTGAAAACCTTGAGGCAGGCACCGCAGCGCACATTGCCGGCGGCCGCGGCCAGGTGTTGCTGCGACAGCCGGAAGCGGGTCTGACAATACGGGCATTGCGTGACCAGCAGCTCGCTCATGGTTGACCATTATCCTTTGCAGTCATGAAGAGGGGACCGGTACGGTCCTGGGGCTATTGTGCCTTCGGGTCGGTCAGCCTGTCATCGGCGGATGCCGCTTACTCTGATCCATCCGTCACGATTGGCGACCGGATCCAGCAGAAAGTCCTGGCGGTAGGCATCCAGGATCTCTTCGGTCTGCTCGGCAAGTATCCCGGAAAGCACCAGGCTGCCACCGGGGCGTACCAACCGGCTGAGTTGTGGCGCCAGGCTCACCAGAGGGCCGGCAAGTATGTTGGCCAGCAGCAGATCTGCCTGGGCTGGCGGCATCGCCTCGGGCAGGTACAGATCGAACCGGTCATCCGCTATGCCGTTGCGCCTTGCGTTGTCGCGGGACGCCTCGATCGCCTGAGGGTCGATATCGGTCCCGACCGCGTGACTGGCGCCGAGCAGAATTGCTGCAATGGCCAGGATGCCGGAACCGCAGCCGAAATCGATTACCTCTCGACCCTTTACTGCGGCCTGATCCAGCCACTCCAGACAGAGCGCGGTGGTCGGATGGGTGCCGGTACCGAAGGCGAGCCCCGGGTCCAGCAGCAGATTGACTGCGCCGGGGTCCGGCGCCTGGTGCCAGCTGGGAACGATCCATAGCCGCTCGCCGAAACGCATTGGCTGAAAATTGTCCATCCAGCTGCGCTCCCAGTCCTGATCCTCGATGGTCTCGACCTGAAGCGGCGGCAGGGCGCCGGGCCAGAGTTCTTCAAGCTGCTGGAGCACCGCTCGGCTGTCAGTGTCGCCCTCGAAGAGTGCGAGCAGGTGGGTCTGGGTCCACAACGGCGTGGTGCCCAGATCGGGCTCGAAGATGGGCTCGTCGGCGGCGTCCATGAAGGTCACTGAAACGGCGCCAACGGCGAGCAGCAGATCTTCCAGCGGGTCGGCCTGCTCCGGCGCGATCGCCAGGCGCATCTGAATCCAGGGCATGGGTATTCCTACAGTCGAAGACAAAAAAGGGGAGCGTAGCACGCTCCCCCGGGGTGTGGCACAGCAGCCTGCTGGTGCCGGGTTACTTCAGGCCGAGCTTGTGCTCGAGATAATGGATGTTGACACCACCCTTGCAGAAGGCGGCGTCGCGTACCAGCTCCCGATGCAGCGGGGTATTGGTCTTGATGCCATCCACCACCAGCTCATCCAGTGCATTGCGCATGCGCGCCAACGCCTCGTCGCGGGTCGCTCCGTGGGTGATCAGCTTGCCGACCAGCGAATCGTAATTCGGCGGGACCTTGTAACCACTGTAGAGGTGCGAATCGACGCGAACGCCATTACCGCCCGGTGCATGGAAGAAACTCACGGTGCCGGGACTGGGCATGAAGGTCTTGGGGTCTTCGGCATTGATTCGGCACTCGATGGAGTGGCCGCGAATGACCACGTCCTTCTGGCTGATGCTCAGCTTGTTGCCAGCCGCAACGAGGATCTGTTCCTTGACGATATCGATGCCGGTGACCATCTCGGAAACCGGATGCTCCACCTGTACCCGGGTGTTCATCTCGATGAAAAAGAATTGCCCGTTCTCGTAGAGGAACTCGAAGGTGCCGGCGCCGCGGTAGCCCAGGTCGATACAGGCCTGCACGCAACGGGCCTGAACTTCGGCACGGGCCTTCTCGTCGATACCCGGTGCAGGCGCTTCCTCGATGATCTTCTGGTGACGACGCTGCAGCGAGCAGTCGCGGTCGCCAAGGTGCACCGCGTTGCCCTGGCCATCGGAGAGCACCTGGACCTCGACGTGGCGTGGATTGGTCAGGAATTTTTCCAGGTAGACCATGGGGTTGCCGAACGCCGCTCCGGCTTCGCTACGGGTCATGCCGATCGACTTGATCAGGTCGGCTTCGTCGTGCACCACCCGCATACCGCGTCCGCCGCCACCGCCGGCCGCCTTGATGATTACCGGGTAACCTACCCGGCGACCGATCTTCAGGCACTCTTCCTCGTCCTCTGGCAGCGGGCCGTCGGAGCCGGGTACGGTGGGAACGCCGGTCTTCTTCATCGCCGCGATGGCCGAGACCTTGTCACCCATCAGGCGGATCACCTCGGCGCTGGGGCCGATGAACGTGAAACCCGAGCGCTCGATTTGCTCGGCGAAATCGGCATTCTCGGCAAGGAAGCCGTAACCAGGGTGGATACCGTCGGCACCGGTAACTTCAGCTGCGCTAATGATGGCCGGAATGTTCAGATAGGAGTTGGTGGCGGGGGCCGGACCAATACATACCGACTCGTCGGCCATTGCCAGGTGCATCCACTCGCGATCGGCCGTGGAATGCACGGCAACGGTCTTCAACCCCAGCTCCTTGCACGCGCGGATAACCCGCAGGGCAATTTCACCGCGGTTGGCAATCAGTACTTTCTGCATCGAAGCCTCCGGGGCGGGCTCAGGCGATGCTGAACAGGGGTTGATCGAATTCCACCGGCTGCCCATTGTCGGCCAGGATGGACTGAATCACGCCGCTCTTGTCAGCTTCGATGTGGTTCATCATTTTCATCGCCTCGACGATGCACAGCACGTCGCCGGCCTTGACTGTCTGGCCGACTTCGACGAACGCACCTGCAGTCGGGGAGGGTGAGCGGTAGAAGGTGCCGACCATGGGTGAGCGGACCAGGTGACCGGCCGGTTCTGCCGGGGCGGCCTCGACCAGGGACGCAGGGGCCGCAGGTGCCGCGGCGGCGGGAGCTGGCGCAGCGGCGGGCGGCGGCGCGGAAAAGTACTGCTGGGGTGCCACCTGCTTGCTGTGGCGACTGATCCGTACGGATTCTTCGCCTTCATGGATTTCCAGCTCGTCGATGCCGGACTCTTCAAGAAGCTCGATCAGTTTTTTTACTTTACGGATATCCATTGATGCTAGCGCTCCAAAGCTGTTGTCAGTCGCGTTTGAGTTGTTCGATTCGGTGTACTGCTGCCTGCAGGGCGAGCTCGTAGCCCTGGGCGCCCAGCCCGCAGATCACGCCTTCGGCCACGTCGGAAAAGTACGAGTGATGGCGGAAAGGCTCGCGTTTGTACACGTTGGATAAATGCACTTCGATGAATGGGATGCTCACAGCCAGCAATGCGTCACGTATTGCGACGCTGGTATGGGTAAAAGCTGCCGGATTGATGATGATGTAATCGATATCTTCGTCCCGGGCGCCATGAATGCGCTCGATGAGCTCGTGCTCGGCGTTGCTCTGCAGGTTGAGCAGATGATGCCCTTGGGCGCTGGCCAGCTCGCGCAGCCGCTGGTTGATCTGCTCCAGGGTGATCGCGCCGTACACACCGGGCTCGCGCGTGCCGAGAAGATTGAGATTGGGTCCGTGCAGAACCAGTATGCTGGCCATTTTTGTTTCACCAGGGTGTCGAGAGAGACCGTCCGGTCAGTTGCAGACCGAGAGTGTGCCGGATTGCAGTGGGCATGTCCAGAATTGGGAGATTACCATCAGATGCCCGCAAGATGCCCGAAGTAAGGCCAAAAATCATTATTCGCTAAAGGGCGCCAAGGCGTGCCAGGAAGGCCGGGCGGTCGGTTTCCCCCTGGATGCGCAGGTCCTGTCGCTCCTGCCCCTGAGGGTCGTAGAAAAGAAACGCCGGTGGACCGAAGAGGCCCTGTGCGCTCAGCCAGGCGCGCTGATCGGGAGTATTGTCGGTCAGGTCCAGCTTGATCCGCACCAGGCCCTCCAGTTGCTGGCGCACCTGGGCGTCTCCAAGTACTTCCCGTTCGATCACCTTGCAGCTGATGCACCAGTCGGCATACAGCTCGATCACTGCAGGCCGCCCGAGGTCGCGTGCCTGAGCCAGTTCGCGCTGGATTCCGGCCTGATCACTGACCCGGGTGAAGAACCCGTCGGCCGTCTGTGTCGCTGGAGCGCCGCCAGTGAAGGGTGCCAGTGGGCGCAGCGGGTCCTGACCACCCCCGAGCGCGCCAAACAGGCTGGCTGCCGCGTAGATTGCCGCCAGCAGGCCGAGGGTCTGGGCGAGCCGGCCGGCACCACTGCGCTCACCGCGCTCGAAGAGTCCCAGCTGCACGGCCAGTCCTGCGGCCAGGGCGGCCCAGAGCGCCAGGCTGACAGGGCCGGGCAGCAGCCTTTCGAGCAGCCAGATGGCGACACCCAGCAGGCCAAAGCCGAACAGTTGCTTGACCCGTTCCAGCCAGGGGCCCGAGCGTGGCAGCAACGCACTGCCGAACAGCGCAACCAGCAGCAGTGGTGCGCCCATGCCGAGTGCCAGCACGAAGAGGCTTAGCGCTCCGCCGGCCGCGTCGCCGGTAGTGCTGATGTATACCAGCGCGCCGGCCAGCGGGGCTGAGATGCATGGCGACACCACCAGGGTCGAGAGTACTCCCATCATGGCTGCGCCCGGGACTGACCCGCCACGGGTTCTACTGCCCAGACGCTCTACTGGCTCACGCAGTACACGGGGCAGGCGCAGGTCGAACAGGCCGAACATGGCCAGGGCAAAGATCACGAAAAAGAGCGCAAAAGTGCCCAGTACCCAGGGTGATTGCAATCGGGCCTGAATGTTCAGCGCTGCCCCGAACATGCCTATCAGGGCGCCCACCAGGGCGAAGCTGATGGCCATACCCAGCACGTAACTGACTGCCAGCAATGAGGCACGGCCGCGGTCGATGTGCTGTCTGCCGAGGACGAGTGCCGACAGGATCGGCAGCATTGGCAGAACGCAGGGAGTGAAGGTCAGGCCTAACCCGGCCAGAAAGAACAGCAGCAGTGCCAGTCCGAGCCGCTCGCCGGTGAGTACGCCCTGGAGTCCTTCCGGTCCGGAAAAGCTGCCGGCGCCCGCTGCTGCACCTGGAAGCTCGAGGCGGAGGGTCTCCGGCGGGTAGCATAGGCCTGCATCGGCGCAGCCTTGAAAGTCGACCTTGAGGCCGCTGGCATCGGCTGCCTCAGCGGTGCGCAGCGTGACCTGGAGCTGATCGTAATACACCTCGACGTCACCGAAGAACTCATCGGTCTTGGCGATGCCGGCGGGGAGCTCGACGTCGGCGACGGACCGTTCCGCGCCGTTGCGATCGACCAGGGTGAAGCCGAGGCGGTGCCGGTAGAGGTAGTACCCGGGCGCCATGTCAAACTGCAGCAGGATACGATGCTCATCGGCCTCGAGGATGCCGGCGCGAAAGGCTTCGTGTACCGGGAGGAACGTGACCGGGCTGCCGACGCCGTCGAGCAGTCCGCCGCCCAGGGCCGACTGCCTGGTTCCACCAAGCTCGGCGTGAGCAAGAGAGGAAAAGCAGATCAGCAGCAGGGCAAGCAGGCGAAGAAAATGCATGTAGCGTCCATGGGTGTCGTTAGAGGACATCATAAGGGTTCCGTGGCCGGTTGCCGAGCGTCAATCCGTTACCGCTTTGTACCTAATGCGCGGCTTGCCGGTGTTATGCTTGAACGAGGAAATCTGCTTGGGAGATGCACATGAAGATGCAATGGCGACCGGAATACGCTGGTCCCGGCCGTACACTGGGTATGGCGGTGGCCGGGCTTCTCGGTTTGTACCTGCTGGTATGCCTGATCCTGGGCTGGTACTGGAGCCGTGAGCCAGGTATCGAGAGGCTGATACCGCCGCCCGCGGAAACCGAAGGAATGGTCGTCGGCAGCGCCACTTCGCGAACGGTGCACGGGCTGATGTCGACCTTGCTGAACAAGCCTGGCGGGTTTCTGTCGAACGACATATTGCCGCCCGGCGTCTGGCTGGACAACATGCCGAACTGGGAATTTGGCGTGCTGGTGCAGGTGCGCGACATGAGTCGAGCGATGCGTCGGGATATGGCGCGCTCGCAGTCGCAATCGGCCGAGGATCGCCACCTGGCCCAGGCGGAGCCGCGATTCAACTTCGACAACCGCAGCTGGGCGTTTCCGGCCAGCGAAAGCGAATACCGGGCTGGGCTCGACGCGCTGGGCTCCTACATCGAACGGCTGGAGCGGGGGGATGCCGAGTTCTATGCTCGCGCCGACAATCTGGCCAGCTGGATCGGCGACGTCAGTACCCGGCTGGGTTCGCTCTCGCAGCGCCTTTCAGCCAGTGTCGGGCGCTCCGAAGTGACGCAGGAAGGGCGTACCTACAAGCGCACGCCCTGGCTGGAAATCGACGATGTGTTTTATGAGGCGCGTGGGTCCGCCTGGGCGCTGCTGCATCTGTTGCGGGCGGTCGAGCAGGACTACGCCGAGGTGTTGGCCCGCAAGCACGCCCAGGTGAGTCTGCAACAAATCATTCGCGAGCTAGAGGCGACCCAGCGATCGCTGCGCAGTCCGATGGTGCTCAACGGCAGCGGTTTCGGCATGCTCGCCAACCATTCACTGGTAATGGCCAATTATCTGTCGCGGGCCAATGCCGCACTCATCGATCTGCGACGGCTGCTGGAGCAGGGCTAGGCATGAATCAACAGCAAATCCAGGACTATCTGGCCGCCTCCGCCCAGGAGCGCGTGTACAGCGTAGACGAGGCCAACCGGCCGCTGGAAGTGGTGAGGCGCGGTGAAGTGCGCGAGCGAGGGCTGATCACCCGCTGCACTTATGTATTCGTGTTCAACGCGCTCGGGGAGTTGTGCATGCATCAGCGCACGCTGCACAAGCGCCTGTACCCGGGGTACTGGGATGTCGCGGCCGGCGGTATCGTCGAAGCCGGTGAGAGCTATGCCGAGGGTGCCGCCAGGGAGCTGGAAGAGGAGCTCGGTGTCTCGGGGGTACCGCTGCGCGAACATTTTCACTTCTATTACAATGCGCCGGAAAGCCGGCTATGGGGCGGCGTGTTCAGCTGCCGCTGGGATGGTCCCATCCGCATGCAGCCTGAAGAGGTGATGGCCGTGCGCTGGGTAGATCCGCACCAGCCCTGGCGACGGGAAGGCGAGTTCTACTCTCCTGATTCACTGCTGGCGCTGGAACTGCTGATGTCTTCTATCACTCCGGAAGTTTTTCAATGAGTCGCAAGTCAAAGGGGCTGGAAGCCCTCGGAGGTCTGGTCTATTCGACCGACGCCGGGCGGATGTGTCCGGGCTGTCGTGAAGCGGTTGGATCCTGTCGTTGTGCCGACTTGCAGGTCCCGCAGGGCGATGGCATCGCGCGGGTGCGCCGCGAAACCAAGGGTCGCGGCGGCAAGACGGTCACCACCATCAGTGGCCTGGTTTTGTCTGCCGAGGAGCTGAAGGCACTGGCCAAGCGGATGAAGGCTCGGTGCGGGTGTGGTGGCTCGCTCAAGGACGGGGTGATCGAAATACAGGGTGATCAGGCGGATCTGCTCTGCCAGTGGCTGATCGCAGAGGGTTTTGCCGCCAAGCGCGCCGGTGGCTGAGCGTCACACCGGCGCGCGTTCGCGCAACCACCAGTGCTGGTAGCGGCCCAGCTGCAAAAATGCCGGGTGGGTACTGTAGGCCAGTTCTTCAGCAATGACTTCAGCCAGGTCCGCCTGGCTTTTGAAGGGCTCCGGCATATAGTCGTGGAATACCCGAATTCCGCTCTTTTCGAGACATTCCAGTCCCGCCTCGGCGGCCCAGGCCTGCACGTCGCGTGGGTCCAGCGGGCTTTGCGGCGTCAGGCTGCGGCCCCCGTCACCGGCCAGCTGATTGCGACGAAGCTTGCGGAACTGACCCTTGATGAGATTCTTGTAGATCAGCGCGTCGCGGTTGTAGAACGCCAGCGACAGCGCAGCGCCCGGTTTCATCAGTTGCCGCAGCTGCTTTAGCGCAGCGTCCGGGTCGGCCAGCCATTCCAGCACCGCATGGCATATGACCAGGTCGAAGCGTCGACCATCCAGGGCGAGCTCCTGCAGCGATGCCTGGCGACAGTGCACCGGATAGGTCGAAGCAAGGTGTTCCAGTCGTTCCCGCGCCTGGGCAAGCATGTCTTCCGAGGGTTCGGCGAGGGTTACCCGGTGCCCGCGCAGGGCCAGCCATTCGCTCATGTGCCCGAGCCCGCCGCCGACATCGATCACCTCCAAAGAAGCGTCCGGGCCGCCAAGCCCGCTCAGCTGTCGTTGCAGGTCGCGGGTGAGTACTGCCAACCGGATGGCGCCCTTGGGACTGTCATAGATCTTGCGGGCGAAGTGTGCGCCCATTTCATCGAAGTAACGATCGGCCATTGCTGGCTCCGGCTCATTCAGTGGTTCGACCAAATTATTCACGCATAAAAAAAGCCAGCTTGTGGCCGGCTTTTCAACGGGGCGAAACGCTTATTTTTGGTAAGCGTTTACTGCCTTAACGATTTCCGCGCGGGCTTCTTCGGCGCTGCCCCAGCGGTCGATCTTGACCCACTTGCCTGCCTCGAGATCCTTGTAGTTCTCGAAGAAGTGCTGGATCTGCTGGATCAGCAGCTCGGGCAGATCGGTATATTCCTTGATGTCCCGGTACAGGACGCTCAGCTTGTCGTGCGGAACGGCGATCAGCTTGGCGTCTCCACCACCGTCATCGGTCATATGCAGGACGCCGACCGGGCGGCTGCGGATAACGGCACCGGGAGCGACCGGATAGGGAGTGACCACCAGCACGTCCAGCGGGTCACCATCATCGGCCAGAGTGTTCGGGATGTAGCCATAGTTGGCCGGGTAGAACATCGGGGTAGCCATGAAGCGGTCGACGAACAGGGTGCTGCTGTCCTTGTCGATCTCATACTTGATGGGAGCGTGGTTGGCCGGGATTTCGATGGCGACGTAGATGTCGTTGGGAACGTCTTTGCCTGCGGGGATCTGGTCGTAGCTCATGGGTTACCTGATTCGGGCATGAAGGATGGATTCACGGAACACCCCTGTGACAACGTGGACGGCAGGAGTTCTTCTGTTCGGCCTGAAATTTGCTGGGCGGCATTATAGAGGCATCCGGGAAGGATACCAAGCGTTCGGCACATGCAACCTTGGTCTTAAGTGGCGATGTGCCGGGCAGAAGGAAAGGCGATTTTCAAAGCTTCAGGGCAAAGTATGTGAATTCGGCATCATCGGAAAACCCGAGCGAGCGGTACAGTTCATGCGCCGCGACATTCTCTTCGCCGGTCATGACCGTCATTCGTTTGATACCCGCCGCCTTGGCCAGCTCCTTGGCTTCGTTGATCAGCTTGTGCGCTACCAGATGCCGGCGGGCTTCTTCGATCACGTAGATGCCCTTGAGGACCCAGCTCGGGTTCAGCGTAAGTGCGGAAAAACTCGGGATGAACTGGCAGAAGCCGAGCACCTTGCCGGTATTCTCGTCCTCCGCCAGCAGAATGGTGGCCTGTTCGTTCACCAGGCGATCGTGCAGGAAGCGACGCGAAGCCTCGGGCTTGGGCAGTTGCCCGTAGAACTCTCGATACTTGATGAAAAGCGGTGTGATGTCATCGAGACGATCGACATTGGCTTGGACGATGCGCATTCGGATGCTCTCGCGTGTTCTTGAACTGGCCCGAAGAGGGGTGCTGGTCACGAAATGACATCCTGCCCCAGCCTTGACCATTGAGCAATCGCCACCCACAAAAAAACCCGTCTCGCAGGGCGGACGGGTTCTGTCGATGCGCCTAGGTCAGACCGAGAAAGGCGCCAGCTTGCGTGGCACCAGTTGCTTGCGCAGCCGAACGTAGCTGGGCATGCCGTTCACGAAGGGAGGGAAGTCTTCTCCCTGAATGAGTGGCGACAGATACTGGCGGCAGGCCTCGGTGATGTGGAAGCCGTCCTCGGTGATGAAGTCCCGCGGCATGAACTTCTCGACGTTGGCCACATCCTTGAGCGGGGCTTCGATGATATCCCAGCGATAGGGCTCGTCCTGCAGCCGGCGAATCGCGGGCATCACCGAATTCTTGCCTTCCAGCGCAATGCGCACGGCAGCCTGGCCCAGGGCATAGGCCTGATCCACATCCACCTTGGAAGCGATGTGCCGCGCTGCGCGCTGCAGATAATCGGCGACCGCCCAATGATACTTGTAACCCAGCTCGTCCTTGACCAGCTTGGCGATGGTCGGCGCCACGCCGCCCAGTTGGGCATGCCCGAAGGCATCGGTGAGACCGGATTCGGAAAGGAACTTGCCATCCTTCTTGATACCCTCGGACACGCCGATGACACAGTAGCCGTGTTCCTTGACGCATTCGTCGACTCGGGCCAGGAAGGCTGCCTGATCGAATTCTACCTCCGGGAACAGCAGGATGTGCGGCGGCTGACCGGTACCTTCGCTGGCGAGGCCGCAGGCGGCGGTAATCCAGCCGGCATGCCGCCCCATGACCTCGAGAATGAATACCTTGGTGGAGGTTGCAGCCATGGATTCGACATCGAAGCCCGCTTCGCGGATGGACGTCGCAACATACTTGGCTACCGAGCCGAAGCCGGGGCAGCAGTCAGTGACCGGCAGATCGTTGTCCACGGTCTTGGGTACGTGGATAGCCTGGATCGGATAGCCCATGGTCTCCGCGAGCTGGGAGACCTTCAGGCAGGTATCGGCCGAGTCGCCGCCACCATTGTAGAAAAAGTAGCCGATGTCGTGTGCCTTGAACACTTCGATCAGGCGCTCGTACTCGGCACGGTTGGCTTCCAGGCTCTTGAGCTTGTAGCGGCAGGAGCCGAATGCGCCGGAAGGGGTGTGGCGCAGTGCAGCGATGCTTTCCGGCGTTTCCTGATTGGTGTCGATGAGTTCTTCGGTCAGCGCGCCAATGATTCCATTGCGTCCGGCATACACGGTACCGATGCGGTCAGGGTATTGGCGGGCGGTTTCGATAACGCCTGCAGCGGATGCATTGATCACGGCGGTGACGCCGCCGGACTGAGCGTAGAAAGCGTTTTTGACGGTCATGCTGACTCCATGTGGTAAATGCTTTGGCCAGTTGCTGATAGCCTCTCCCTGCAACGTCCCTGAAGTCGTCACGCTCAGTGGAGGTGGGGCGTACGGCGAATGGCGGCAATCATAGCGGAAAGCCGCTTCCATTGCATGGACCACCAGGCGCCGCCAATGTTGCATGCCCCTGCGCTATACTTCGCCAATTTTCCGCTTTCTGGCTGTCGAGGCTGACGATGCATCTGCACATTCTGGGTATTTGCGGCACCTTCATGGGCTCTCTGGCGCTTCTGGCCAGAGAGCTCGGCCATCAGGTCAGCGGCAGCGACGCCAATGTCTATCCGCCCATGAGCACCCAGCTCGAAGCCCAGGGTATCGTCCTGCAGGAAGGCTATCGACCGGAGCATCTCGACCCGGCTCCTGATCTGGTGATCATCGGCAACGCCATGTCCCGCGGCAACCCGGCGGTGGAATACGTTCTCGACAAGGGCATGCCGTATGTTTCCGGCCCGGAATGGCTTGCCCACCACGTGCTGCAAGGTCGTTGGGTCATGGCCGTCGCCGGTACCCATGGCAAGACCACCACCTCCAGTCTGCTGGCCTGGATACTCGAGCACGCCGGCTTGGCGCCGGGCTTTCTGATCGGCGGCGTGCCGCAGAACTTCGGTATTTCGGCAAGGCTGGGCGATACGCCCTTCTTCGTGGTCGAGGCGGACGAATATGACAGCGCCTTTTTCGACAAGCGCTCCAAGTTCGTTCACTACCGCCCACGGACTGCCATCCTGAACAATCTGGAGTTCGACCATGCCGATATTTTCCCGGATCTTGCGGCTATCGAGCGCCAATTCCATCATCTGGTGCGAACTGTGCCGGCTTCCGGCCTGATCATTCATCCTGCGGGTGAGGCGTCGCTCGAACGGGTCATGGCGATGGGCTGCTGGACCCCGCAGCAGACCACCGGGGAGGGTGGCAACTGGCAGGCGCGCCTGCTCGAAGCGGACGGTACGGCTTTCGAGGTATATCTCGATGGCGCGCTGCAGGGGGTGGCGCGCTGGAGCCAGACCGGTGCCCATAGCGTCGCCAATGCGCTGAGCGCACTCGCTGCGGCCCGCCATGTGGGCGTGCGGCCGGAGCAGGGCATCGAAGCCCTGGCAAGTTTTCGGAGTGTCAAACGACGCATGGAAAAGCTCGCCGAGGTCAACGGCATCGTGCTTTATGATGACTTCGCTCATCACCCGACCGCCATCGCGACTACCCTTTCCGGATTGCGTGCACAGATTGGCGAAGCACCCTTGCTGGCGATCATCGAGCCGCGGTCCAACACCATGCGGCTGGGCAGCCACATGGCGGCGCTGCCGGCTAGTGTAGCCCAGGCCTCGGAAGTGATCTGGTACCAGCCCGAGGGGCTGGACTGGTCATTGGACGACGTGGTTCGAAGTAGTCCGGTTCCGGCCAGAGTCGAGCGTTCGATCGATGGGATCATCGAGCAGGTCATTGCTTCGGCGGTGCCCGGAACCCGTATCGTAATCATGAGCAACGGTGGCTTCGGCGGTATTCATCAGCGTATGGCGCAGGCGCTGGAGCGCGCCCATGGCTGAGCCGCGGCGAGTCACCCTGGCGGTCACCGGCGCTTCGGGCGCGCAGTATGCCCTGCGGCTGCTAGATTGCCTGGTAAAGGCCGAGGTAGAGGTGCTGTTCCTGATCTCCCAGGCCGCGCAACTGGTGGTCTCGACCGAGACGGAGCTGGTGTTGCCGCCCAAGCCGCAGGCGCTACAGGCCTTTCTGACCGATCACTACCAGGCTCGGCAAGGACAGATTCGAGTGTTCGGCAAGCAGGACTGGATGGCGCCCGCCGCCTCCGGTTCCGGCGCCCCCGGGATGATGGTCGTCTGTCCGTGTTCCACCGGGACTCTTTCGGCAATCGCTACCGGTGCCAGCAACAATCTCATCGAGCGCGCGGCGGACGTGGCGCTCAAGGAAAGGCGCAAGCTTATTCTGGTGCCACGGGAGGCGCCTTACTCCACGATCCACCTGGAAAACATGCTGAAACTAAGCCAGATGGGCGCTGTTATTCTCCCGGCGAGCCCAGGCTTTTATCATAAGCCGCGTACGGTTGACGATCTTGTCGACTTTGTTGTGGCACGTATCCTCAATCAACTGGACCTGCCACAGGACCTTCTGCCCCGCTGGGGCGAATAGAGGCAGGACATGACTCACAGGAAGAGCTGGGTGCTGGCGCTGACGTGGCTGGCAGGGGCTGGGCTGGCGCAGGCCCAGAATGCGACTGACGGCAGCGATGAGCCGCTCGCCGGAAAACACTGGCAACTGCAAACCAGTCTTTACACGCGGCACTTCTCGCCAGATCCCCGGCACAACAATCGGCAGGAGTTGCTGGCGCTGGAGCGACATCGAACAGATGGAGTGCTGGGCGGCGGCGCGACCTTTCGCAATTCCTTCGGTCAGCGGTCAATCTATCTGTACATCGGGCGTCAGTTTCCCGTGCAGGATCTTCCAGTGCACTTCAAACTCACAGGGGGCATGCTTCACGGGTACCGCGGTGAATACTGGGACAAGATTCCGCTGAACCGCTTTCGGGTGGCACCGGCAATAGTGCCCTCGGTCGGCTTTAGTCAGGGCCCCTTCGTTGGTGAGCTGGTTCTGGTGGGGGCCGCGGCGACCATGGTCACCGCGGGTGTGCGATTCTAGCGGCGATTGCTGCCGAGGCTCACACGAAGTACAGGCTCAGGCCTTCGGCAATGAATGCGGGCTTGTCCACGCCTTCGATTTCGAGAGTGTTACGCGCCTTGATCAGCCACTGGCCGGGGTTCTTTTCGGTAACGTCGAGAACGGTCACGTTCAATCGTACGCGCGAGCCTACCCGCACTGGCTGGATGAAGCGCAGGCTGTCCAGGCCATAGTTCACAGCCATCTTCAGCCCCTCGGGCTTGATCAGCAGGCCGGCGGAAAGGGCTGGTATCAGTGATAGGGAGAGGAAGCCGTGGGCGATTGTGCCGCCAAACGGCGTCTGTTTGGCCTTTTCCTCATCGATGTGGATGAACTGGTGATCGCCGGTGCACTCGGCGAACTGGTTGACGCGCTGCTGGTCGATGGTGATCCACTCGGAGTGACCGAGATCCTTGCCGATGTAGGATTTGAGTTCGGATACGGGTACGGCTGACATGGGCGTTCTCCATGGCTTCATTATTGTTGGGCCCGGCTGGGCCGAGTGAGTGTCGACAGAGCGAGGCGCCTGCGCTCCGCTCTGAGGATAGCCGATGTTTGCAAGGTGATTCGGCCAGGTCAATCGGTCGTCGGCCTGATCGATGTGCTGAATGACCTGACCGGCAGGCTTGGCTATGCTCAGGGGAGTCAGCCAAAGGTGAGTCAGATGAATCCGCGTCATGCTCTTTTTCCTCTCAAGACGGTATTGCTACCGGCCTGCACGCTGGACCTGCAGATATTCGAGGCGCGTTATCTCGATATGGTCAGCCAGTGCTTCAAGCGGGAGCAGGGTTTTCTGGTGGTCGGCCTCGAGGCGGGACCGGAAGCAGGTAGTGGCAATCTGACCTTCAGCGCGTTGGGTTGCGAAGCGCGTATCATCGACTGGCAGCAGCGGGAGAACGGTTTGCTGGGTATCCGGGTGCTGGGCTGTCGCCGCGGTCGGGCGCGTGACGTCGAGGTAGCCTCGGACGGACTTGTGACCGCGCAGATCGATTGGCTGGCCGAGGCGCCGGACGCGCCACCTACCGATGCCCACGCGGATCTGATGGCACTGCGGGAAAGTCTCCTGCAGCATCCACTGGGTGCCGGATTGGGCCTTCCCGATGTGGACTCCAGCCAGCAGGCTCTGGCTTATCAGTTGGCCTATCTGCTGCCATTCAGCGTGGAACAGAAGACTGCACTCCTGACGATAGAGGACGCCGACCGCCGGCTATCGCAGATCGACGAGTGGCTGCACTCCATGCAGTCCTGAATCCCGGCCGTCCGGAACTGCCGAGGCCTGGCGAACCTCCCATGGGGGCATGGTCAAATCTGGAAAGCCATCCCGGAGCCCGCCATGTCCAAGCCGATACCTGAATCCAGCCCTGATCCGGCGTCCGTCAGGACGCTACCCGAACGATTATCCCGTCACGCCGGCTCACTCGGGCGGAGCCCGGGGTTTTTGATTGCTGCTGCCGGACTGGTTGCCAGTGCCGCCTTCGCCCACTATCAGCAGACGCGCGTGGAGAAGCAGTATCCGCCCCGCGGGCGCTTCGTCGAGGCGGAAGGCGTCAGGCTGCACTATGTCGAGCAGGGGCTGCAGGAGGCCAGCGCCCCGGTGCTGGTACTGCTGCACGGCGCGGGCAGCCTCGCCGAGGATTTTCTGCGCTGTCCCTTCACCGAGCAGGCGGCTCGCACCCATAGGGTCATCATCTTCGACCGGCCCGGTTATGGTTACAGCGAGCGGCCGCGGGACCGTATCTGGGGGCCGGTCACCCAGGCCGAACTGCTGCACGGCGCGCTGCAGAAGCTGGGCGTGGAGCGCGCTACCATACTGGGCCACTCCTGGGGCACGCTGGTCGCGATAGCCATGGCGATCGAGCACCCCCGGAGCGTGTCGGGGCTGGTACTGCTCGGTGGTTACTACTATCCCACGGCGCGTCCCGACGCCCTGCTCAGCGCACCGCCCGCCATGCCGGTCGTTGGCGACCTCCTGAGGCGTACGGTCACGCCGCTCGCCATGCGTCTGGCCTGGCCTGGCACGCTTCGCCTGCTGTTCGCCCCGGCCGAGGTTCCGCAGGGGTTTCGTGACATGCCGCCATGGCTGCTGTTGCGCCCGCAGCATCTACGTGCCCTGACGGAGGAGACGGCGCTGATCGTGGCGGCCGCCGCCAGTCTTTCGAGCCGCTACCGGGAGCTCAGGCAGCCGGTGGTGATCATGAGTGGCGCGGGAGATCGGCTGCTCTCGCCGGCAAACCATTCGGCGAGGCTACGGCAAGAGCTGGCGCATGCCGATTATGTCGAACTGCCCGGTGTGGGTCACATGCTGCACCATGCTGAACCGGAACCGATCCTGCGGGCGATTTCCCGCGTGGAGGCAGGTTCAGGACGTGGCGATGCCGACGAGTAGGGCGCCAAGCAGCACCGGCCAGGCCGGCAGCAGGTAGGTCAGCGGTCGGGGCAGTGGTGTCATGACCGCGCCGCGTTCGATCAGCCAGAGTGTGGTGAGTGTCGCGGTAACGGCAATCATCAGACCCTGGAGCA
>JAUVYN010000047.1 GCA_030603065.1 Pseudomonas sp. | reverse complement strand
TCCATCATGGTCGATTGCGCCGCAGCGCGATTCGAGCGGATCACGTACTGGGTATAGCTCGGGTAGGCGATGGTGGCGAGGATGGCGACGATTACGACCACAATCATCACTTCTATGAGCGTAAAGCCGCGTGCTGACTTCGTCCGTAAACTTCCTAATGTACGCGATGCTTGCGACACAATGTCATCTTGCGCAGTGCATGATGCAGTGTTTCGGCAAGGGGTGCCTGAATTATGGCGCCATGATTCCGGCTTGCCAAGCAGGTGGCGATATTATTGGCTACGGTAAGATATCACAGTGAAATCATTAAGCCACCCATCCGGGCGATTTTTCCTTATCTGATTGTTCTTTTCCATGATCTCAATCAAGGCTTTAGCGTGTCTGGACGGCGAATAACCCAAGGCTGAATATCCACGCTTTGGCAGTTTTGCCATCTATTTCCATCGTGGTATGCCCGCTGCGGCGTCATGTCGCTCGCCAGTCGGGCGATATGGGGGAATATCGCTGGTCGCCGCCGGTGGCAGACGGAAAAGTAAATGCGGTGATAAGCAAATCCATAGAGGCAATTATTTATAGCTTTCCGCCGAATCAGCTATGCTTCCGCACAAGCGAAGAGGCCCCGATTACCCATGACTCCCACCAAGCAGCACGTACGCATCCTGACGGTCTTTCTCTTCAGTTCCCTGCTCATAATTGCTCTCTGGCTGAGCGTAGCTCGCCAGCCCGCCGATACCCTGCCCGACATCGAGCCGCCGGAAGTCGTCTCTGAAGAGCCGCCA
Organism: Pseudomonas sp.; assembly: GCA_030603065.1. Taxonomy (GTDB): domain Bacteria; phylum Pseudomonadota; class Gammaproteobacteria; order Pseudomonadales; family Pseudomonadaceae; genus Halopseudomonas. Next base: position 22,758 of record JAUVYN010000047.1, on the reverse strand, counting down.
CCGCGTACAGAGGCACGGGGCAGCCACCGTGCTCAGCTCGTTCCGTTGGATTCCAGCCGGATTACCGCCCCCACTTCAGGTGTCCTCGCATCCTGGCCCGTCGCACAACACGAGTCCGTCGCCGCAGGGCAGCTACTCGCGTCGATCGCCACGCCGGACCAGAATGCGCGGCTCGCACGGCTGCAGGCCCGCGCCGGTGTGGCGCGGCATCAGGTCCGAACACTGCGCCACCTGGTGGCGGATGGCTACGAGCCGCAGGCCAATCTGGATCAGGCGCAGGCCCGACTGGATGCGGCTCTGGCAGAAATAGCCGAGCTGGAGGCGAGCATGGAATCAGGACGTATCCTGGCGCCGGCGGAGGGTGTGGTGCAGGAGCTGCTGGTGGAAGAGGGCGCGGCGGTGGAGGCCGGTGATGTGATCGCCATGCTTGCGGCGCCTGGTCCGCGTGCTCTGCGCTCGACCGTACCCGCCGGAGCTGCCGAGGGTATCGGTCCTGGTCACGCGGCGCGGGTGGTGTTCGGATCGCAGTCGCTGGACGCTCGAGTCATGCAGGTTCGTCCGGCCGGCCCTCGGGCCGAGTTGCACCTCGAGCTTGCGGCAGACTCCGAGTTGCCGGCCGAAGGTGCCATCGGAGAACTGTTCCTGCATCCGTGATCCGGCCCGCAAGCCTGTTCGTCAGCCGCCAAACGGTGAAGCCAGACGGCCCCGGCATCAGCTAGACTTGTGTTCATGGGGCGAATCTTGAGGAAGCTATGCGGGGACGAGCGTGGTTGCTGTTTGGTGTTGCGGTGCTGGCGCTGGCCTATCTCGTTCGTTACGAGTCCCGTTATTCCTTTTATCAGTCGCTGTTTCTGAGCCGCTATGCGGCTGACCTGACCTTCAGTGTCGGGGACGGTCCCAGCGATTCAATCATTTTTCCGCAGGCCGGACCCTTCGACGAGCGGCTGGGTTATACACTGCTGTCGGATTTTACCGCGCTGCTCGATCGTCAAGGCTTCGAACTCACGCGCCAGGCGCGGTTTTCCCCCGAGCTGGTGGAGCATGTGGAGCGGGGGCTGTTTCCACCCTTCCGGGAAAAGACCCAGGCTGGGCTGCAGGTGCTGGACTGCAAGGGCGATTCGATTTACGAGTTCCTTTATCCCCGGCGGCACTACGCAGACTTCGATGACATTCCCCCTCTGCTGCGTGACAGCCTTCTTTATGTAGAGAATCGCCGCCTGCTGCTCCCCGGCCGACCCATGGCCAACCCTGCGGTGGATTGGCCGCGCCTGCTCAATGCCTCGGCATCACTCCTTACCAGCCGTATAGAGGGAGAGGGTTCTTCCCATGGCGCCAGTACTCTGGCCACCCAGATCGAGAAGTATCGCCATTCGCCCGATGGCCGAACCCTGGAACCCCGTGACAAATTGCAGCAGATGGCCTCGGCAAGCGTTCGAGCCTATATGGATGGCCGCGATACCCAGGCGGCGCGCGAGCGTCTGGTGCTCGACTATCTGAACACCGTACCGCTGGCGGCGGCTCCGGGCTATGGTGAGGTGAATGGGGTAGGGGATGCAGTCTGGGTCTGGTTCGCCAACGACTTCCCTACCTTCAACCAGTGGCTGGCCGGAAGTGAGGGGGTCGAGGCCCAGGGTCAGGCGCTGCGCCAGGCGCTTGCCATCGTCATCGCCCAGCGCCGGCCATCCTATTATCTGCTGGGTGGGCGCGAGGATCTGCGCGAGCTGATAGACAGCCATCTGCGATTGCTTGCCCGGGACGGAATCATTCCTGTGCAGCTGCGCGATGCGGCTCTGGGCCAGCCGATCGCTTACCGAGACTGGAACGTCAATCCGTTGCGGCCGCAGATCGAGCAGGACAAGGCCGTTACCGTATCACGTACCCGCGTAGCCGGCCTGCTCCGGCAATCGCTCTATGCGGTAGATCGGTTGGACCTGACCGCGCAGAGCAGTCTGCATCTGGAACTGCAGCGGGCGATCAGTGCTTACATCGAGAGCCTTGCCGATCCTGAGGTGGCGCGGCAGGCCGGCATCCTGGGTGATCGTCTGATGACTGCGTCACGTCTGGGGGACGTGCGCTACAGCTTCACACTCATGAAATTCGACGGCGAGTTGAACCAGGTTCGAGTGCAGACGGACAACACCGGGCTGCCATTCGATCTCAACGAGGGCAGCAAGTTGGAGCTGGGCTCCACTGCGAAGCTGCGTGTGCTGGCGACCTATCTGGATATCGTCGCGGAGCTGCACGAGCGCCTCACTCTTGGGGGGAGCGAGGCGATAGCCGAGGCGTTGTCCGAGCCGGACGATCGTCTGAGCACCTGGGTTGCCACGCGCATGCGCGCCAATCCCGATATAACCCTGGCGGCGTTGCTCGAAGAGGCGCTGGAGCGGCGCTATTCCGCTTCGCCTGACGAGCAGTTCTTCACCGGTGGCGGGGTGCAGCGCTTCGGCAATTTCCGCCGGGAAGACAATGGCCGCAACCCGACCATGCGCGAGGCGATGCGTGAATCCATCAACCTGCCGTTCGTGCGCCTGCAGCGCGATATAGTTCGTTACAGCACCTATCAGGCGCCGGGCAACAGCTCTGCGCTGCTCAAGGATGACAAGGATCCGCGCCGCGAAGAGTACCTGCAGCGATTCGCCGATCGTGAAGGCCGGACCTTCCTGCTGCGGTTCTGGCGCAAGTATTCCGGAAAGGATGAGGCGCAGCGGCTGAGCGTGTTTCTCGACGGACTGCGTCCCACATCGGTTCGTCTGGCGGCGGTGCATCGCTACCTGTATCCCGAGGCGGACGTGGAAAGCTTTTCTGCCTTTATCCAGTCGCGCACGACGGAAAGCCTGACGCCGGCGCGCATCGAGCGCCTGCATCGGGATTATGCCCTGGGGCAGTACAGCCTTCCCGATCAGGGTTACATAGCCCGGGTACACCCGCTGGAGCTATGGCTGCTCGGCTATCTCATCCGCCACCCCGAGGCAAGCTTCAGTGATGCGGTGGCGGCAAGTCAGGCCGAGCGCCAGGAGGTGTATGGCTGGCTCTTCCGCACCAGGCACCGCAGTGCGCGGGACAGCCGGATCCGGACCATGCTCGAGGTCGAGGCGTTCCTGGACATTCACAGTCGCTGGCAACGCATGGGCTATCCGTTCGACCATCTGGTGCCCTCGCTCGGAACCGCTCTCGGCAGCTCGGGTGACCGCCCTGCTGCGCTTGCCGAACTGATGGGGATCATCCAGAACGGTGGGGTGCGCCACCCGGTCGCCCGGGTAAACAACCTGCATTTTGGCGAAGGTACACCCTACGAGACGCGCTTCGATCGGCGGCCGGGCAAGCCGCAGCGGGTTTTCGCACCCGAAGTGGCCGCTGCATTGCGTGGCGTGCTCTCGGAAGTGGTGGAAGGGGGCACTGCCCGCCGGTTGCAGGGCGCTTTCGGTACCACCGAGGGTCAGCCGGTCGATATGGGTGGCAAGACCGGTACCGGTGACAATCGTATTCATAGCGTGACGGCTTCCGGGCGTTCCACCGGCAGCCAGATACTCAACCGCACGGCCACTTTCGTGTTCTTCCTCGGTTCGGATCACTTCGGCACGCTCACCGCCTTTGTGCCCGGCCAGGCGGCGGAGGGCATGCGCTTTACCTCGGCCTTGCCGGTTCAGGTACTGCGGGGCATGGCGCCGCTTCTGTCCGAATACTTCGAGAATACCGCAAGCGGGTGCAGCGCCGCCCGCTGACCAGTCTCCCTCGATGACTGCCTGACGCACTCCCGTTACGGGGGTGCGTCTGCGCCTGCGTCCCGCTACCGCACCGCTCGTTAGAACGATTCGCTGTATGTGACCGGGTAGTCATAAAAAAGCAATATTAAAATATGTATCGCAATGATATTTAACGAATTCTGATACAGAATGGCGTGTGGATATTGAATTGTCTCGACGTTATGCTTGATACCAGTCAATGTCTCAACAAGCCAAAGAACTCAGAATGTGAATCGTGTGCCCACATTCACACCCCGAAGAGGACTGCCTGATGAAGCAACTAACCCCCATGGATTCGCATTTCTTCTATTTCGAGGCACCCAATCAGCCGATGATGATCGGCAGCCTCTGGTTATGCGATCAGCGCACTGCACCCGGGGGGCTGGTTCGTCACAAGGACATCCTCCAGTACGTTTCCGACCGGTTGAATACCACCTCGTATTTTCGTCGTCGCCTGGAGCAGGCTCCCTTCCAGCTGGATGACCCCTACTGGCTGGAAGATGAGAACTTCGACCTGGAATACCACGTGCGTCACGTCGGTCTGCCGCAACCGGGGGACTGGCGGCAGCTGTGCATTTTCACGGCGCGTACCATGTCGCGTAGCGTGGATATGGAGCGTGCGCCCTGGGAGATCTACATCATCGAGGGGGTGAACCGCGTCGAGGGCATGCCTGAAGGCAGCTTCGCGGTGCTCATCCGCTTTCACCACGCCTACGTGGATGGCAAGTCTAGTCTGGAGCTGAGCACGGCGATGATGGAGGCGACCTCGGAGCACCAGTACGGCGTGCGTCCGCGTGTCGAGGTTGCCGAGCGCGCTCCGACAAGGCTGGAAATGTGGGCTCGCACCACGCCGCGCATGATCGGCCAGTCATTCCGCAGCATGCGCGCGGGGATGCTGTTCACGCGCAAGGCCGCCGAGCTCGCCTGGCGGCTGCGTGACGAGCCCGAACTGCGCCGGCTGCGTCCGCCGAAAACCATCTTCAACACCGCGATCTCGCCCCACCGGTCCTACGGCGGCTATGCCTGGAGTATTCCGGAAGTCAAGCGTATGCGCAGGTTGCACAAGGGCGCGACGCTCAATGACGTGCTGATCGCGATCATTGCGGGTGGCATGCGGCGTTATCTGCAGCACCACAATGCCCTGCCGGAGAAGCAGTCACTGATCGCCATGTGTCCGGTCTCTATCCGTCCCGAGGAAGCGCGCTACGAAGGCGGAAACCTGATTTCGGCCATGTACATTCCGGTAGGTACTGATGTCGCAGACCCGATCCAGCGCCTTGGGGCAGTGAACGCCAGCACCCAGAGGGGCGTGCCGCTTGCCAAGGAAGTGCTTTGCGATCTGAGCAATGCGGCGGGCGACATGATTCCGCCCTATATGCGCGCGCTGGCTGGATGGGTACAGAACAAGACTCGCCTGGCGGGCAAGGTGCCGCTGCTCAATACCGTGATTACCAATGTTCCGGGTATTCCCGGAATGGAAACCAAATACTTTGCCGGTGCGAAGATCTGCTCGGTGTTCCCGCTGGTGCCGGTTTGCGATGGCATGGGCATCAGCCACGGCATTACCGGTATCTATGACTGGCTGAATCTCGGAGTGCTGGCGGACCGGCGCATCGTCAACGACATGGATTTCTACATTTCCTGCATCGATGATTCGACCCGCGAATTCAAGGAGCTCGCCGATGCGCTGGATGTAATGGAGGCAGTCAATGCTGACCTGCCATTGCCCGAAGTTACTGCCGAGCCTGTCTCCGGTATTGGCGCAGTGAACGTCGCTGTCGAAGCAGAAGAAGCGGTGCAAACGGAGTCAGACAAGCCCGAGCCCAAGGGAACGCAGAACGCTGCCAGAGCTTCCGCTTCTTCGAGCAAGGGCACCCGCAAGCGCAGCACCAAACCAGCCGCCGAGAAACTTGCTGCCTCGGCTCCGGGTCGAACTGGCGGTGACGACACGATCAAGCCCGCCGCGCCGGCAAGCAGTACGGCAGGCTGACAGTTCATTCAGGGCGCCTCCGGCGGAAGGCGCCAGCATTAGGGGTGGCCATGAAGATCTTTCAGCAATCGCGTTCAAAACAGTTGCTCCGTGACATGGAGCAAGCCGAGACCTATGAGCAGTGGGCTGAACTGGCCAATGCCTATGATGAAGAGAACGGGCTGGACGACTGGAAACAGGACGATGCCTGCGGCTCCTACGACTATCGGGCGATTCGCGAGCGGCTGGACGTCATTCGCGATCTGCGTTTTCGCGAGGAACATCAGAAGCTGCTGTTCACTCTCAACGAGGGAATTCACGGCAATCTTGGCGGCATGGGCAAACCTTCGCTCTACAACAAGGCCAAGCTGGGTACCAAGAACCTGATCACCCGCTACGTCGAAGAGCTCTGCGGTGCGCTCGAAGACATCAACCAGGTCGATGAGTCGGTCATTTCAGAGGCGGAGAAGCAGGACTTCTTCATCCGCGCCAGCCACTGCTACGGAAGGTCGGCGCTGATGCTCAGTGGCGGTGCGGTGCTGGGTTATTTTCACGCCGGGGTGCTCAAGGCCTTGTTCGACCAGAACCTCCTGCCGGAGATCATCTCCGGGAGCAGCGCCGGGTCGATCCTTGCCGCGACGGCCTGCTGTCATACCGATGATGAGCTTATCGAGCGGCTGAGTCTGGACAATCTGCATCAGGAGGTCGATCAGACCCAGGCGATACGCCCTGTCATGTCCTTGCGCGCCAAGCGCAAGCCGAACATGGACGCGGGCAACCTGCGCGACTATCTGGCGAAGATTCTGCCAGATCTGACTTTCCAGGAAGCCTTCGAGCTGACCGGCCGCAAGCTCAACATCACCGTCACCGGCCTGTCCACTCGACAGGCGCCGCGCCTGCTCAATGCGATCACCTCGCCCAACGTGCTGATCCGCTCTGCGGTGCAGGCCAGCTGCGCAATCTATGGCATCTACCCGCCGGTCACCCTGATGTGCCGCAACGCCAAGGGCGAGACCGTGCCCTACCTGCCCGGGCAGAAGTGGATCGACGGGTCGTTTGCGGATGATCTGCCAGCGAAGCGTTTGACCCGACTGTTCGGAGTCAATCATTTCATTTCGAGCATGACCAATCCGGCGGCCCTGGCGATTACGCCGGACCCCGATGCTCCGCCCAGCGTGTTGCGCGATCTGATGTCCTATCAGGCGCGCTTTCTGAAATTCTCTACCGCCGAGGCGCTGCGCTTCAGCCGTGACCACATTCGCATCAAGTCGCCAATGATCAGTCTGATGCAGCATCTGACCTATGGCGTACTGGCCCAGGAGTACACGGCAGATATCAATATTTTCCTGCGCAACCGCTGGGATCATCCGTTGCGGCTGCTGGCACCGCCCTCCCGCGAGGCCATGCACCGCCTGATCCACGAGGGAGAGCGCTCCACTTGGGAGCGAATCGAGATGGTGCGCAATTGCACGGCTATCAGCCGCACCCTTGACCGTATTCTGCACACCCGGGGCTGGGAGAAGTAACCCGGCCCGGGCTGGCCAAAGCCACGGTCAGGGATGACAATGTGGCTTTCCGAGCCGGAGCCAGACTGCCATGAACGAACCGATGCTACCCCTGAGCGGGCGACGTATCGCCTTGCCCGAAAGCCGGGAGCTGGATCTTTTTGCCGACATGCTCACCAGGCGTGGTGCCGAGGTGTTGCGCTGCCCGTTGGTATCCATCCACGATGCTCCGGACCAGACGCCGGTGCTGGACTGGCTGCGCCAGTTCAGTGACAACGAGTGGGATGATCTGATTCTGTTGACCGGAGAAGGGCTGAGGCGCCTTGTGGCAGCAGCCGAGCGATCCGAGGGGGATCTGGTCGAGCGCTTTCTCGCGCGCCTGGCGCGGGTCCGCAAGATCACCCGTGGTCCGAAGCCGGGCGCTGCGCTGCGCAAGCTCGGCCTGAAAGCGGATGTGGTGGCCGTCGCCCCGACCAGCGAAGGTGTCGTTCAGACCCTGCAGGCTGAAAACCTGCGCGGCCGGCGGATCGCGGTGCAACTTTACGGAACCGATCCCAATCCGCTGCTGATCGATTTTCTGACCCGGGCGGGAGCGACGGTCAGCACCGTGGCGCCCTACGTCTATGCCGATGACGTGGAAGATGCCCGGGTCGAGCAACTGATCAGCGCGCTTTGCGCGCGCGAGGTGGATGCCATTGCCTTTACCAGTGCGACCCAGGTCCGGCGACTTTTCCAGATTGCAAGGCGGGGAGTGGGCGAGCAGGCGCTGTGCACCGCGCTGGGCGCGATCACCGTGGCAGCGGTCGGGCCGGTGGTGGCCGAGGAGCTGACCGCGCGGCAGGTTCGGGTCGATCTGATGCCGGAGAGCAGCTTTTTCATGAAGCCGCTGGTCCGCGAGCTGGTGCGTAGCCTTGGGCAAGGGGAGGAAGACCCGACCCTCGACTGAGGCACTTCACTCCAGGGCTAGGGCGGGCCAGCGGTCGCGCCAGGGACGGGCCTGTTCCAGCTGGGTCGCCAATTGCAGCAGAAGCGCTTCACTGCCGACCGGACCGCAGAACTGCACGCCGAGCGGCAGGTTGTTTTCCGTCCAGTACAAGGGGACCGACATGGCTGGTGTGCCGGTCAGATTCGCCAGTTGGGTGAACGGCACGAAGGTCAGATTGCGGCGAGCCATGTTTTCGACCATACGGTCGAGCTTGCCGTATCGGGCGAGCAGCGGCAGCAGGCCGGTGCGCAGTAGCCACTCCAGGGTCGTGCGCTGCCGATCCGGCAGCCGCGCCTGTTCGTGACGCACTGGCGGATGGGCGACCGCAGGCGTCAGGAACAGGTCGTGCTGCTGGTAGAACAGCCCCAGAGCCTGGGAAAACTGGTTCCACTGCCTGTGGCTGCGCACATAGCTGGCGCTGCTCAGGCTGCGACCGAAGGCTGCCAGTGCCCGGGTCAGCAGCTCGAATTCCTCATCCCGTGCGCCCATGGCGCGGGCCTCGTCCAGGGTGGCAGCTACCTGACCGAAGTACATGGTCAGGTAGCACTCGGCGAGTAGCTGCCCGTCATACTGCGGTTCCGACTCGACCACTTCGTGCCCGAGATCCTGCAACACAGCTACCGCGTCCTCCAGCGCCCTTACCGCATCGCGGTGCACCGGCGTGTCGACCGGAGACCGGCAGCTGAAGCCGATCCGCAAGCGCCCGGGGTCGCGCTTGGCCAGCTCACTGAAGGTTGTCTCGGGCGGGGCGATGGCGAAGGGGTCGCCGGGCTGGGCGCCGGACAGTATGTCCAGAGCCAGCGCCGAATCCCGCACGCTGCGTGTCAGCACGCCGTCGCTGTTTGCGCCTTCCCAGATTTCGGCTGCGGCCGGTCCTACCGATACCCGCCCACGCGAGGGTCTCAGGCCAAAAAGCCCGCAGTAGGCTGCCGGAATGCGGATCGAGCCGCCACCGTCATTGGCACCGGCGAGGGGAACCATGCCGGCGGCGACCGCTGCGGCGGACCCGCCGCTCGATCCGCCAGGGCTATGCGCCAGATTCCAGGGGTTGAGCGTGGAGCCGAACAGCTCCGGGTCGGTCACCCCCTTGAGTGCGAGCTCCGGTGTGTTGGTCTTGCCGATGATGACCGCGCCGGCATCGAGCAGGCGCTGCACGATGTGCGAATGGCGGCGTGCGGGAATACGAGCAAAGACCTTGCTGCCGCTGGCGGTGGGCAAACCGGCATAGTCCTGGATGGCATCCTTGATCAGGATCGGGACTCCGGCAAGGGGACCGTCCAGGGACGCTTGAACACGTTTCTGCGCGATATCGAACATCGGCTGGCAGACGGCATTCAGAGTGGGATTGAGGCGGTGGTACTGGTCGATCGCGAGGCGGAGCAGTTCGCTGGGTGTCACTTCCCGCTCGCGGACGAGGCGGGCCAGATCCGTTGCGTCCTGGCTGCTATATTCGTTCGGGCTCATCCTGCTGGCCTTTTGTTATTCACATCGAATGCTCAATTAAAGCTGCTTCGGGTGGAGAGTCAAGCAGCCGATTGCGCTTGTCACCATCGCCGCCACAGGGCAACAATGGCCCTTCCGAGTTCACACCCCCCAAGGATGTTTGATGACCAAGAAAGCCGCCTCCCTGCGCCTGTCTCCCGAACAGCTCACCGCCCCGATCGATCTCGAGTCACTCGGCTTCGTTACCACCGAGGACCTCGAAGCCTTTCGCGGGATTCTCGGACAGGATCGCGCGGTAGAGGCGCTGCAGTTCGGCGTCGCCATGCACCGGCCCGGCTACAACGTGTTCGTCATGGGGGACCCCGGTACGGGCCGCTTTTCCTATGTAATGCGTTATCTGCGGGCCGAGGCCAAGCGCCAGGTCACCCCGGAAGACTGCGTGTACGTCAACAATTTCGACGAACCCCGCGCGCCCCGGGCGCTGAGTCTTTCACCCGGCACCGCGGGGCAACTGGTCGCCAGTATCGAGCAGTTGATCGACAATCTGATGGCGACCTTTCCGGCGGTGTTCGAGCACCCCACCTTTCAGCAAAAGAAGAATGCTATCGACCGTAGCTTCAACCAGCGCTACGACCGGGCCATCGACTCCGTGGAACGGCGGGCGCTGGAGCGCAACGTGGCCATTTACCGGGATGCACAGAACATTGCCTTTACCCCGATGAAGGATGGCAAGGCGTTGGACGAGGCCGAGTTTTCGCAACTGCCGGACGAAGAGCGGGAACGCTTCCACGTGGATATCGCAGAGCTTGAAGAGGTACTCAACGAGGCGCTTTCAAGCCTGCCGCAATGGAAGCGCGAGTCGGTCAATCAGCTCCGCGAGCTCAATGAGCAAACCATCACCGGGGCCATTCAACCCCTGTTCGACCCCCTGATCGAGGCCTATGCCGGCAACGACGGCGTACTGGAGTACCTGCAATCGATGCGTCACGACCTGCTCAAGTCGGTGATGGATCTTCTGGTCGATGAGCGTGCGCTGGAGGCACGGCCTGAAGCCTATCGGCGCCAGGTGCTGGTCGATCAGTATTGCCCAAATATGATAGTCGGGCATTCGGACAACGGTGGTGCGCCGGTGGTGCACGAACCACATCCGTCCTACGACAATCTGTTCGGGCGAATCGAGTACAGTTCGGAGCAGGGCGCGCTTATTACCAGCTTCCGACACATTCGCCCCGGCGCGCTGCACCGCGCCAACGGCGGCTACCTGGTTCTGGAAGCGGAGAAGCTGCTGACCGAACCCTTCGTCTGGGAGGCGCTCAAGCGTGCGCTGCATTCGCGGCAGTTGAAGACCGAGTCGCCCTGGGCCGAGCTCGGCAGACTGACCACCGTGACGCTGGCACCGGAGATGGTGCCGCTGGCGGTAAAGGTGGTGATCATCGGCTCGCGTCAGGTCTACTATGCTCTGCAGGATGCCGATCCTGACTTTCAGGAAATGTTCAGGGTGTTGGTGGACTTCGACGAGGACCTGCCGCGTACTCCGGACAGCATCGAAAGCATGGCCCAGTTGCTCAAGACACGTACGTCTGAGGAAGGGCTGGCACCCATGACTGCCGGTGCGGTGGCGCGGGTGCTTACCTATAGCGCGCGCCTTGCAGAGCATCAGCATCGCCTGTCGGCGCGTATCAGTGACATTTTCCAGCTGGTTGCCGAGGCCGATTTCGTTCGCCAGCTGGCCGGTGACCATCTGACCGATACGGCCCATATCGAGCGGGCCTTGCGTGCCAAGGAGATGCGTACCGGCAGGGTCAGCGCGCGCATTCTCGAGGACATGCTGTCCGGAGTGATTCTCATCGATACCGATGGCGCCGCGGTCGGTAAGTGCAACGGCCTGACGGTGCTAGAGGTGGGCGATTCGGTGTTCGGCGTGCCGGCACGGATCAGCGCCACCGTTTACCCCGGTGGCAGCGGGATTGTCGACATTGAGCGGGAAGTCAGCCTTGGTCAGCCGATCCACTCCAAGGGCGTGATGATCCTGACTGGCTACCTGGGTAGCCGCTTCGCGCAGAACTTCCCGCTGGAGATTTCCGCCAGCATCGCCCTGGAACAGTCCTACGGCTATGTGGATGGTGATAGCGCCTCGCTTGGCGAGGTCTGTGCGCTCATCTCCGCCCTGTCACGGACGCCGCTGAAGCAGGGCTTCGCCATTACCGGTTCGATCAACCAGTTCGGCGAGGTTCAGGCGGTGGGCGGAGTGAACGAAAAAATCGAAGGTTTCTTCAGACTTTGCGCCGCGCGCGGTCTGACCGGCAACCAGGGCGCCATCATCCCGTATTCCAACGTACCCAACCTGATGCTCGACCAGACCGTGCTGGAGGCGGTTAAGGCCGGCACCTTCGCGGTCTATGCGGTGCGACATGTGGATGAGGCCATGGCTCTCCTCTCCGGGAAAAACGTCGGCCGTGCTGGCCGGGATGGCGAGTTTCCCGCCAGCAGCATTAACGGCCTGGTCGTGGCACGCTTGCGTGAGATTGCCGAGCGCGAACGCGAAAACGATGAGAAGGCGGTCGAGGCGCTGGTCTCGGAAATCGAAAAGAGCGACTGATCAGTCCTTGAACAATCGAGCCGGGCACCTGCGCTGCCTGGCTCGGCCCCGCCTTTCCCGACGTTGCACACAGAGTTATCCACAGAAAGTGTGGACGAGCATTGGACTTAACAGCAGGGATTTTTTCTGTCAACGCTTTCCGTCTGCTCGGGGGCGTTTTTCTATCTTCCAAAAAGTTCCATGTTCGGCAAAAAAGTTGTGCGGAAGCTGTACATCGAGTGCTAGCTTTCCATAGCGCAGCGAGACGCCATTGCTGTCGTCAGGTTTTTACGAAAATAAGCAAGTAAAACAGGCGCTTATTGAATCTGGTGGCGCCCCCGCGGGAAATCCGCAGCAAAGTCGCATGCTCTGCCCTGGGTCGCCTCGGATCACCGTTCGTCGGGCCGCTCGGCAGCAGAGTCATCGCTGTCGTAAATGGTCGATTTTTGATCGATCTGCTGACAGCCTTCTGCCGTCTGGCCTGGAGGCGCTTGTTACAAAGCTGCTCACAGAGTTGTCCACAGCTTCTGTGGAGTAAAAAACTGTGATCGGGCTGATACAGCGGTTGTGATGCCTATGTTGGTCAGGTACGCCAGCATCTTGGCGAAGGCGCGTATCGGTTATGCTTGCCCACTGTGCCGCAGTGGCGGTGATCCCGGTGTTTGCGATGACGCTACGCAATCTTGTACTGGTCCTGGGCGACCAGTTGAGCCCTTCGATCAGTTCCCTGGCCCAGGCTGACCCGGCGCGGGATCGAATTCTCATGGCGGAGGTGGCGGAGGAGGGGCGTTACGTTCCCCATCATCCGCAGAAGATCGTCTTCGTTCTTTCGGCGATGCGCCATTTTGCGGCCGAGCTGCGAGCGCTTGGTTTCACCGTGGATTACGTCGAGTTGAATGACCCGGGCAATACCGGCTCGCTACTGGGAGAACTCGAGCGGGCGCGTGAGCGTCTGGTTCCTGAGGGGGTAGTACTCACCGAACCTGGTGAGTGGCGCCTATTCGAGCAATTCAGTCGTCAGGCCGCACGCTGGCCTGAATTGGTGATGCTGGAGGACGACCGCTTCTTCTGCAGTCGCGCGCGCTTCGCCCGGTGGGCCAGCGGGCGCAAGCAGCTGCGGATGGAATATTTCTATCGCGAGATGCGCCGCGACACCGGTTTGCTGATGAACGGCGGCGAGCCGGAAGGCGGCGAATGGAACCTGGACGTGCAGAATCGCAAGGCCCTGCCAAAGGGCACACGCATTCCAGCCCAGCCGCGGTTCGAGCCGGATACGGTTACCAGAGCGGTGATGGATCTCGTGGCAAGCCATTTCCCCGATCATTATGGGCGCCTGGACGCCTTCGACTACCCTGTGACTCGCGAAGCGGCCGAGTCGCTCTGGCGGCATTTCCTGCAGGTCGGGTTGCCGCAATTCGGTGACTACCAGGACGCCATGGCTGATGGTCAGCCGTTTCTGTTCCATGCGCGCATCGCGGCGGCCATGAATACCGGCCTGCTCGATCCGGCGCGTGTCTGTGAACAGGTTGCGGAAGCGTATCGGCGGGGCGCGGTGGCGCTGAATAGCGCAGAGGGTTTCATTCGGCAGATTCTGGGATGGCGGGAATATGTTCGTGGCATCTACTGGCTGATGATGCCGGACTACGCGAGCCGCAACGCGTTCGGCAACCAGCGCGAGCTGCCCGAGTTCTACTGGGATGGCAACACGCGCATGAACTGCATGGCGCAGGCGATCGGTCAGACGCTGGAGCATGCCTATGCGCACCATATTCAGCGGCTGATGGTCACCGGCAATTTCGCGCTGCTGGCGGGTATAGAGCCGAAGCAGATCTGCGACTGGTACCTTGCGGTCTATATGGATGCCTACGACTGGGTCGAGCTACCCAATACGCTTGGTATGGTGATGCACGCGGATGGCGGCTATCTAGGGTCGAAGCCCTACTGCGCCAGCGGTCAGTACATCAAGCGCATGTCCGATCACTGCAAGAGCTGCCATTACAAGGTCAGCGAGCACACTGGCGAAAGGGCCTGCCCGTTCAATGCGCTCTACTGGCATTTCCTGATTCGCCATCAGGATCGCCTGGGAGGCAATCACCGCATGGCCATGGTGTACCGCAATCTTGAGCGAATGGACCCGGCCCGGCGTGAAGCGGTGTGGGCCTGGGGCGAAAACTTGCTGGCCCGGCTGGATCGCGGAGAGCGTCTGTGAAGAAGTCGCAGCTGCCGAGCAAGACCTGCGTAGTTTGCGGGCTGCCGTTCAGCTGGCGAAAGAAGTGGGCTCGCTGCTGGGACGAGGTACGTTACTGCTCGGAACGCTGTTCCCGCCAGCGGGGGCGGGCCCGGCAAACGGACTAGCGCCTTTGCGCGGCAAGCACCACGAACTTGGGGGTGGCCGCCAGTTGCTGCACACTGCCGAACAGTTTCCTGAGACGCAGGTGATAGCCCAGATGGCGATTGCCGACGATAATCAGCCGGCCGCCTTGTTTCAACGCCGCGTGCGCCTGCTGGAACAGCCGTACGGCGATTTCGTCGCCCACCACCTGCTGCTGATGAAAGGGCGGGTTGCAGAGAATCAGATCGGCGGGTTCGGGCAGGCCGTCAACCAGCCCGTCCGCAACGCTGTAGCTGGCTTCCCGGCCGGGGAAGCTGCGCTCGAAATTCAGCCGCGCGGAGGCGATGGCGGCAAACGACTCGTCGACGAAATGCACACGTGCCTGCGGATTGCGCAGCGCGGCCTCGATGCCCAGGGCTCCGTTGCCACAGCCCAGATCCACGATAAGGGCGTTCTGCAGATCTTTGGGAATCTCTGGCAGCAGCACCCGCGTACCGATATCCAGCCGTTCGCGGGCGAACACGCCGGGCAGGTTGTGCAGTTCAGCTGCGCGGTCGGGAAGAGAGTACGCCGTCGCGTGAGGGGTATAGCGGACCTGCGGCTCCTGGCTGAAACTGCTGCGCAGTAGACGCGCTTTCTTCCAGGCCAGCGAGGCCTGATAAGGTCCGATCAGTCGTTCTAGCAGATTGCCCGCGGTAGGTGGAAGGTGCTTGAGCATCGATCCGCAGATCACCGGGCAGCCGTTCGGTATGCTGGTTGTGAGACGCGATAGTTGATCCTCGAACAACGAAAGGCTTTTCGGAACGCGCATCAGGACGAGGCCTGGGGCGGGATGCGGAGTCGTCTGGCTGTCGACAAACGCAATGCTCCGACCAGGCAGGCCGTTGCGTTGCAGGTTGGCTTCGAGCGCGCGCCTGGCCATGTCCGAATCTCCCCAGCTCAACACGGCCCTGCCAGCTTTGGCCATGGCGATGGCAAGGGCGCCGAACTGATCGTTTACCACCAGCACTGGGGCAGCCCCTTCCAGATGCTCGGCTGACTCTTGAATCAGATAGAGATCGGCCGCGTCGAACGCCTGGAGGGTTGGGTTCCGGGTAGGAGGGTAGCGCTCTACGGATAGCGTACCGAAAGGTGTATCGCAGGTTTGCATGGTGGGTCTGGTCAGTCAAAAGGCTATTCTACGTGAAAGTGGGTGCTGCCAGACGGCGAGAGCAGCACCCAGGGAGGGCTAAGCGCGATTTTTCAGGAGGTCACGAATCTCGGTCAGGAGCACTTCTTCCTTGCTGGGCGGCGCGGGCGGAGGCGGGGTATTGGCTTCCTGCCGTCTAAGGGAATTCATGACTTTTACCGCGACAAAGATAGCCATTGCGATAATCAGAAAATCGACCACGTTCTTGATGAACAGTCCGTAGCCAATCGTCACCGCGGCGATATCGCCCTCCGCTTCACGCAGGACGACTGCCAGATCAGCGAAATCGACTCCGCCTATCAACAGACCAAGGGGAGGCATGATGATGTCCGCGACCAGGGAAGAAACTACCCGACCGAAGGCTGCGCCAATGATGATACCTATTGCCATGTCGATGACGTTACCGCGCATGGCGAATGCCTTGAATTCCTTGACCAGACTCATGTTGTGCTCCTTGTCGAATCGCGTGGGAACCGCCGATTCAGAATAGTCACTGCTTAATCGGTTGCAACCACAACAGCTTGTATCGGCGTTCGCCGCTATTCGAGGTGCTCCTCCAGCATCTTGCACAGGATGCGCAGCGTTTCCACCCGGGCGTAGCGCTTGTCCTCGGCAGGTACCAGGTGCCAGGGTGCCTGCGCGGTACTGGTGTGATCGATCATGTCGTTCATGGCCAACTGGTAGGCATCCCACTGCTTGCGGTTGCGCCAGTCTTCTTCGGTCAGCTTGTAGCGCTTTAGCGGCGAGGCGTCGCGAGCCTCGAAGCGTTTGAGTTGCTCCGCTTCGGTGATTGCCAGCCAGAACTTGACTACCAGAGTGCCGGACTCGGCCAGTTGCGTCTCGAAATCGTTTATCTCGGCATAGGATGCCTGCCAGCAAGCGTCCGGGATCAGCTTTTCGACGCGTTCGACCAGAACCCGACCATAATGGCTGCGATCAAAGATAACTACGGTTCCGGGACCGGGAATGCGCTTCCAGAATCGCCACAGGTAGGGATGCGCGCGTTCCTCTTCGGTCGGCGCACTTGTGCCGTGCACCCTGAGATAGCGCGGGTCCAGACACTGGGTGATACGGCGTATGGCACCGCCCTTGCCAGCGGCGTCCGTACCCTCGAAGACCACCAGCAGGCTGCGGCGCTTGAAGCGCGGATGGCGCACCAGCTCACGTAGTCTGTTCTGATACTGCTCCAGCAGCGTCTCGTACTCGGCTTTGTCGAGGCTCAGCGAATAGTCCAGCTCGGCGCTCCGATTGGCCTGCGATTGTGTCCACTGGGTTGTCGCCGGTTCGGCCTGTTCATCGGTGGTCCCGGCGCGCTGAATGTGTTCCAGCAGTATCTCGGCGATACGCAGGTCCCGGGCGCGGGGATCCAGACTTTCCACCCTCACCCAGGGCGCTTCGGTGTTCGAGGTGCATTCCATCATCAGTCGTGCGGATTCGCGAACCCGCTCGTAATCGGTGGCGCTGAAGTCCCCCCACTCGCGCATGGCGACGGTTTCCCGCTCGTGCAGGTCCAGTTGCGTGTGCTTGTGATGTTCCGGTGTCAGGTGCAGCCAGAGCTTGACGATGGCGGTCCCTCGGCTGGCCAGTAGCCGCTCGAAGCTGTTGATGCGATCCATCTCCTGACGAAACGCCGCCTCGCTTATCTGGTCGCGGGCAAGCTTCATCAGCGGCTGGTGATACCAGGAACCGAGATAGAAGCCGACGTCGCCGGCTGGCGGGAGGCTTCGCCAGTAGCGCCACATGCGCGGCATGCGCCGGTCGATGCCTTCCGGCAGTGCGTACGCCCTGGTATGCAGGTGCCTGTTGTCCAGTCGTTCGTAGAAGGCGTAGATGGCCTCTGCCTTGCCGGCGAAATCGTTGCCGCTGATGACGACCAGTACCGGACCGCGCCGGCTTTGGCGCAGGTCGAACTGTGCTTCGAGCAGCGCTTCGGTGAGCTCGGCATCCTTCTGCTTGAGCTCCTTGGCGGAGGGGGACTTGTCACCCATGGGCGGGCCAGTTCACGTGGGGAAGTTGCTCGAAAGCCGGCCTGGCGAACAGGTAACCCTGGTACAGATGCACCCCCAGCCCTTTCAGGGAATTCAGCTCGCCGAGGGATTCGACCCCTTCGGCAATGATGCTGATATTGAGCACGCGGCAAACCCCGACGATGCCCTGTACGATCGCCTGGCGTACGGGGTCTCTGTCGATATCTCGCAGCAGGGCCATGTCCAGCTTGATGATATCCGGCTGAAATTCGGCGAGCAGATTCAGTCCGGAGTAGCCGGAGCCGAAATCATCGATGGCGGTCTTGAAGCCCTGGCGGTGATACTCCTCGAGGATGCTTTTGAGATGATTCTTGTCGACCACCTGCTCGTTCTCGGTGATTTCGAACAATAGGCGGTTGGTCGGAAACCCGACTCGACGGGCGGCGGCAAGGGTCGCGCGGATACAGGTTGCCGCCTGATAGACCGCGTTGGGCATGAAATTGATGCTCACGAAGCAGGGGATCTGCAGGCGTGCTGCCAGCTCCACGGCCTTGACCCGGCAGGCCTGATCGAAGCGATAGCGGTTGTCGTCGTTGACCTGGGCCAGCACCCCCGCGGCTCCGCTGCCGTCGAGTCCGCGAACCAGTGCCTCATAGGCAAAGATGCTGTGGTTGTTGATGTCGACGATCGGCTGAAAGGCCATGGTGAAGTCGAAACCGAGGGGTTCCCCGTCCTGGCATTGGGAACAGCGTTTTAGGTTTTCTTCGTTTGTAATCATACAATGGAGCCTTCTGCGCAATGCCACCAGTATAGAGGTGAATCTGGCGGCCAGCCTATGACATTAAAGTGACATCAAAGTGCCGAGCCGGCAGGGGAGATTTTCAGTTGGCAAAAGCCAAACGCGTCTACGGCTGTACCGAATGTGGAGCCACATTTTCCAAGTGGGCCGGGCAATGTGGGGAGTGCCAGGCCTGGAATACCCTCGTCGAGACCGTGGTCGACACCACGCCGACTGGCGGCTCGCCGTCCGCTCGAACCGGCGGCTGGGCCGGGCAGCAGGCGCAGGTACGTACCCTGGCGGAAGTGTCCACGGAAGAAATGCCACGCCAGGCCAGCGGTTCCTCGGAGCTCGACCGCGTTCTCGGTGGCGGGCTGGTGGCCGGGTCGGTGGTGTTGATTGGCGGTGACCCGGGTATCGGCAAATCCACCATCCTGCTGCAGACCCTATGCCGGCTGGCGCAGGACATGCCTGCCCTGTATATCACCGGAGAGGAATCCCAGCAGCAGGTTGCGATGCGTGCGAGGCGCCTTGGGCTTCCCGAGGACCGGCTCAAGGTCATGACCGAGACCTGTATCGAAAGCATCATCGGGACCGCGCGGATCGAGCAGCCCAGGGTAATGGTCGTCGATTCGATTCAGACCATTTTCACCGAACAGTTGCAGTCGGCGCCGGGAGGCGTGGCTCAGGTACGCGAAAGCGCGGCCCTGCTGGTGCGCTACGCCAAGCAGAGCGGCACCGCGGTGTTTCTGGTGGGCCACGTTACCAAGGAGGGCTCGCTGGCAGGCCCGCGGGTCCTGGAACACATGGTCGATACGGTGCTTTACTTCGAGGGTGAGTCGGATGGTCGCCTGCGCCTGCTGCGCGCAGTCAAGAATCGCTTCGGTGCGGTCAACGAGCTGGGGGTTTTCGCCATGACCGACAAGGGTCTGAAGGAGGTGTCCAACCCTTCGGCGATCTTTCTCTCGCGTTATGAAACACCCATTCCCGGTAGCGTGGTGATGTCCACCTGGGAGGGTTCGCGACCCATGCTGGTGGAAGTGCAGGCGCTGGTCGATACCAGTCATCTGGGCAATCCGCGACGGGTGACACTGGGACTGGACCAGAACCGTCTGGCCATGCTGCTCGCGGTGCTTCACCGTCATGGCGGCGTCGCAACCTACGATCAGGACGTATTCGTCAATGTGGTCGGCGGGGTGAAGGTCCTGGAGACAGCCTCTGATCTGGCGCTGCTGGCCGCCGTCATGTCGAGCCTGCGAAACCGGCCGCTGCCGATGGATCTGATGGTGTTCGGTGAGCTTGGGTTGTCCGGCGAGATTCGGCCAGTGCCCAGTGGTCAGGAGCGCCTGAAGGAAGCGGCCAAGCACGGCTTCTCCCGGGCCGTCGTCCCCAGGGCCAATGCGCCCAAGGAGAGTCCGAAGGGCATGACCGTCATAGGTGTGACGCGGCTCGACGAGGCGCTCTCGGCCATATTCGAATGAACTGTAAGCGCCTCAGTTGTGCGGCGCTTCCAGAAGGGTGGCAAATTCACGCTCGAGCAGTGCTTCATCGCCCATATTGAGGGCGATCAGCCGGCGCAGGTGGCTGACCGAATCCAGGTCGATATGCAGACAGCGGAACCCGAGGAGCCCCTCCTCGGCGTGTACCAGTTCGACGTCCATGCGAATCTGACTGCCTTCGGCCAGATCGATGATCGCGCTGAAGGGAGCTTCGGCCCGAGCGGCATCCCACTCGGCCGGTTCCAGCACCAGCAGTCCGCGCAAGGATAAATCCAGCAGCGTTACATCGACGCGCCAGCCGTCCTGCTCCAGGCCGGTTTGCGCGTCGAACGGTACGCGGGTAAAACGGCGTCTCTCATCGCTCATTGATCTGCCCTCCCGGTCGGACGGCACGCTGCCGCCCGTGGTTCCTCAACTATAGCTGCTGCCGGAACAAGCGGCATGCGCCTCAGGCCAGCTTCTTGTAGCGCACGCGGTGCGGCTGGGTGGCAGCCTCGCCGAGACGCTTCTTCCGGTCGGCTTCGTACTCGGTGTAGTTCCCCTCGAAGAATTCCACGTGGGAATCATCCTCGTAGGCCAGGATGTGGGTGGCGATCCGATCGAGGAACCAGCGATCGTGGGAAATCACGATGGCCGAACCCGGGAAGTCGAGCAGTGCCTCTTCCAGCGCACGCAGCGTTTCCACGTCAAGGTCGTTGGAGGGTTCGTCGAGCAACAACACGTTGGCTCCCTGTTTCAGGGTCAGGGCCATGTGCAGCCGGCCACGCTCACCACCGGACAGATCCTTGACGAACTTCTGCTGGTCGGCGCCCTTGAAATTGAAACGACCCACGTAACCGCGCGACGGCATTTCGTAGTTGCCGACCTTGATGATGTCGAAGCCGTCGGATACCTGTTCCCAGACGGTCTTGTTGCCATCGAGGTTTTCGCGGCTCTGATCGACGCTGGCAATCTGTACGGTTTCGCCGATTTCAATGGTGCCGGAATCGGGCTGCTCCTTGCCGGTGATCATGCGGAACAAAGTCGACTTGCCGGCGCCGTTGCCGCCGATGACGCCGATGATGGCGCCCTTGGGCACGCTGAAGGACAGGTTGTCGATCAGTACCCGGTCCCCATAACCCTTGCTGACGCCCTTGAACTCGATGACCTTGTCACCCAGGCGCGGGCCGACAGGGATATAGATCTCGTTGGTCTCGCTGCGCTTCTGGAATTCCTGGGACTGCATTTCCTCGAAGCGCTGCAAACGGGCCTTGGATTTGGCCTGGCGACCCTTGGCGCCCTGGCGCACCCACTCCAGCTCGGCCTTCATGGCCTTGGCGTGGGAGGACTCCTGCTTGGCTTCCTGGGCCAGACGGGCGGCCTTGGATTCCAGCCACTGGGAGTAGTTGCCCTCGAAGGGGATGCCGTGCCCGCGGTCGAGCTCGAGAATCCAGCCCGCGACATTGTCCAGGAAGTAACGGTCGTGGGTGATGGCGACCACGGTGCCGGGGAAGTCGTGCAGGAACTGCTCCAGCCAAGCCACTGAGTCGGCGTCCAGGTGGTTGGTGGGTTCGTCGAGCAGCAGCATGTCGGGGGCAGACAACAGCAGACGGCATAGCGCCACGCGGCGCTTTTCGCCACCGGACAGGTGCTCGATGCGCGCGTCCCACGGTGGCAGACGCAGGGCGTCGGCGGCTACTTCCAGCTGGCGGTCGAGGTTATGGCCGTCCGCGGCCTGCAGGATGGCCTCGAGCTTGGCCTGCTCCGCGGCCAGGGCATCGAAGTCGGCATCCGGCTCGGCGTAGGCCGCATAGACTTCGTCGAGACGCGCCTGGGCCTGCTTGATCTCGCCGACCGCCTGCTCTACCACATCGCGCACGGTCAGGCTGGGATCAAGTTCCGGCTCCTGGGGCAGGTATCCAATCTTGATACCCGGCATTGGCCGGGCTTCGCCATCTATTTCGGTATCGACACCTGCCATGATGCGCAATAGAGTGGACTTCCCCGATCCGTTAAGGCCCAGAACGCCGATCTTCGCGCCGGGAAAAAACGACAGGGAGATGTCTTTCAGAATCTGGCGTTTCGGGGGCACGACCTTGCCAACCCGATGCATGCTGTATACGTACTGAGCCATGGGGATAGAACCTGTTGAGTAACGTGGAATGAAGCAGGTTTTGCCGCTTCGAAAAGGTGGGGCAAGGCTAGCCCAACTGGGCGGCGAGGGCAAACACCTGCAAGCCGGATGCGCGCGGGACGGCGCGACAAAAATGAACATGGCGGCGACGGTATAAATTGAACGAGCACGACAGGCAAAACACCCCTCCAGGCTTCGCTACGGATATATCTCGCAGCGGTTCCGTCGGCGCTCCGGCCTCGATCGGCGTGGTGGTGCTGGCCGGTCTGCTGGTGGCCTGCCTGATGGTCTGGGAGGTTTGGCGCGACTTCGGACTTATCCGCGCACAGCATCTGTCGCAGATCGAGGACCGGGTCTGGCTGACAGCCGAGCAGATCAGCGAAAGCCTCCGGGTCAAGTCCACGGCGGCCAGTCAGCTCCTGGCGCAGCAGGGTGTCGACGGGCTGGAGGCGCTTCGTGAACTGATCCCGGGCCTGGCAGAGGTACAGCCGATCGATATCGACACCCCGGAGACTGTTGCAGCGCCCTGGTACTCCGCCGTGCGTCGCGTCCAGCTGAGTGACCTCGATCATGCGCTGCTCCTGGGCGATGGCGGCGAATTTCAGTGGGTGGTCGCAGACCACGAAAGGTCGCGATTCTGGTTGCTGGTTTCGGGTG
>JAUVYN010000106.1 GCA_030603065.1 Pseudomonas sp. | reverse complement strand
GACCCTAAAGTTACCCCTTTCCAGACAGCTACCCCATCGGACGGCAAGCCTTCGAATGTTCAACTCCATCCTGATCGTCTGCGTGGGCAATATTTGCCGCAGTCCCACGGCCGAGGCCATCCTCAAGCACAAACTCGAAGGCACCGGCATACAGGTCTCTTCCGCTGGACTCGGGGCCCTGGTCGGCAAGCCGGTCGATGCCTCCGCCGCTGAGGTGATGGCCGAGCACGGTCTGGCCCTGCCCGATCATAGTGCGCGCCAACTCACCACCGAGATGCTGCATTCTGCAGACCTGGTCCTGGCGATGGAAAACCGCCACCTGCAATCGATCTTCAAGATGGTGCCCGAGGCGCGCGGCAAATCCTTCCTGTTCGGCCGCTGGCTGGGTGGCTGCGAAACGCCTGACCCCTACCGGCAATCGCGTCCGGCCTTCGTTCACGTTTACAACATCCTGGACAAGTCCGCCAACGCCTGGCTGCCCTACCTAAAAAAATAATCCTGTGCCCTGCAAACTTACTTACTTCCCTGCCCGTCACCTCAAGGATTACAAACCATGTGGGTAGCCATCTGGCGCCGATGGGTCAGGCTTCAGCCAGCATTCAAGGTGCTGTTCTTTGCCTTGCTCAGCTTGGGAATCTATCTCGGCGTAACCTCAGGGCCATCCGGAGGCTACGGTGCCGCTGCGCCGCTGCTGCACGCCGGCGGGCTGTTCACCTGCACCATACTCAGCTATCTGGGCTTTCCGAAATGGCGCTGGTGGTTCCGCGGGGGACTGGTGTTTTCCGCAGGGGTGTTCATCGAAGCAGCACAGTATTTCAACCCCCGCCGCCACGCTGACGTCAATGACCTCTACGTGAACGCGGTCGGCGTGGTCTCCGCGCTATTGCTTATCTGGGCCTGGCGTGCCTGGAACCACAGGCGCAATCTGAATTACGCCCGCCAACACCGGCATCACTAGCCAAAACCCTAGCCAACTTCCAGCTCTTCCTTCGAATACAGCAGATCGACGATACCCCCGCTGGGCTTGTAGCCCTGCACAGTTTCCATCAGCACGCGGCGGATGGTAGCGTAGTCTTCTACGCGGATCGCCTGGCGTATGGTATGCAGCACAGGCAAGAGCTGTTCCCAGGCGATGTACGCCTCGTTTGCCCGGAAGATTTTCGGGTGCGTGGTTCGCTGCGGGTTCTCGCCGATCAGTAGCTCTTCGTAAAGCTTCTCACCCGGGCGCAGGCCCGAAAAAGTGATCTCGATGTCGCCATCGGGATTGCCCTCCTCCTTCACCGACAGGCCAGACAGGTTGACCATCTTGCGCGCAAGATCAACGATATTGACCGGCTCGCCCATGTCCAGCACGAATACATCGCCGCCCAGCCCCAGGGAGCCTGCCTGGATCACCAGCTGCGCGGCTTCCGGAATGGTCATGAAGTAGCGGTTGATGTCCGGATGGGTGACCGTCACCGGCCCGCCGGTACGAATCTGCTCACGGAACACCGGAATGACCGACCCGGAGGAACCCAGCACGTTACCGAAGCGCACCATGGTGAAACGGGTGCGGTTGATATGTGCAACTCCCCCATCCTCTCCCCACAGACGCGGAGCCGACTCGGCGCTCAGCGCCTGGAGCACCAGCTCGGCCATGCGCTTGGTCGACCCCATCACGTTGGTCGGCCGCACCGCCTTGTCGGTCGAGATCAGCACGAAGTTCTGCACTCCGCACTTGATCGCCATCTGCGCCACGTTAAGCGTACCGAACACATTGTTCATGATCCCTTCGGCCACGTTGAACTCGACCATCGGCACGTGCTTGTAGGCCGCCGCATGATAGACCGTATTCACTTCCCACGCCGACATCACCTGGGCGAGCCGCGAAGCATTGCGAATCGAACCCAGAATGGGCACCAGCCTGACAGGGAGCGTGCGCGCGGCCAGCCACTTTTCCAGCTCGCTGTGGATCGAGTACAGGGCAAACTCACTGTGTTCGTAAAGCACCAGCGTGGTCGGCGAGCAGGATACTATCTGCCTGCACAGCTCGCTGCCGATGGACCCGCCAGCGCCAGTCACCATCACAACCTTGTCCCTTATACAGCGCTCGAACAGCATGGGCTCAGGTGGCACCGCATCGCGGCCGAGCAGGTCGGCAATGTCAACTTCCTGCAGATCTTCGACCTTCACCTTGCCGCTGGCTATATCCATGATGCCCGGCATGGTCCGCACGTACAGCGGAAACTGTTGCAGATTCATCAGTACCTGCTGGCGCTGGGCCCGGCTGGCAGAAGGAATCGCCAGAAACAGTTCACGCACGCCAGTGCGGGTGATCATGGCAGCAATCTGGCGCGACGAATAAACGTGCAGCCCGGCCACGGTTCGACCCACCAGCATGGGATTGTCGTCAATGAATGCGGCGGCCTTGTATTGCCTGCTCACCCGAATCGAAGCCAGCAGCTGCATGCCTGCAGCGCCTGCGCCATAAATGGCGACCGGCGCCCGATGGCTCTTGTCGGCCAGAGCCTGCTGGCGTGCCCCGGCGGCGTTGAACCAGTCACCAGTGAAATACTCGCGCACAGCCAGGCGCAGGCCGCCCAGCAATCCCAGGCACAGGCACCAGTACATGAACACTGTCGAGCGCGGCAGCATTACATCGAAGCCGCCAAAATTCCTGGCCACCTGGACCACCGCATAGGACACGATGAAGCCGGTGGTCACCGCCACAAAGATGGACTTGAGCGCATCATTGCCCACATAGCGCAACACCGCACGGTACATGCCCAGCCTGATGTAGAAAGGCAGTGCTACCACCGGTGCAAGGTAGAACAGCCAAGTTTGGCTGGCATCCGGCCAGACCCAGCCTTCCGAACCCAGGCGAATGAAGAAGGCTATCCATAGCGCAACCCACATGAGTAATACATCCGCAGTAACCTGCAGAATGCGCTTTTGACGGACGCTAAGTTCCAACAGCCTATCCCTGAACACCGCAACCTCCGGATTGAACGCACACTATTGGCGCGGCCAACTCCCTTTTCGTGAATAATCTACTTGTAACCCTGCGGATTCTGCATCTGCCATCGCCAGGCATCCGCACACATGGAATCCAGTCCGAGTACGGCCTCCCAGCCAAGCTCACCCCTTGCCCGCGCCGGGTCCGCATAGCAGCTCGCGACATCCCCCGGCCGGCGTGCGACCAGTTCATACGGCACCGGCCGGCCAGACGCCTTTTCGAATGCATGGAGCATTTCCAGCACTGAATACCCCTGCCCCGTGCCAAGATTGAAAGCTTTCACGCCGGCAGCGCGACCGAGCCACTCCAGTGCCTTCACATGCCCATCAGCAAGATCCATCACGTGGATGTAATCGCGCACCCCCGTTCCGTCGGGCGTATCGTAATCGCTACCGAACACATTGAGCTTCTCGCGCCGACCAACGGCCACCTGAGCAATGAAGGGCATCAGGTTATTGGGAATACCCGCCGGGTCCTCGCCGATCAGCCCACTGGGGTGTGCACCAACCGGGTTGAAATAACGTAGGAGTGCGATGTTCCAGTCCGAGTCGGATACGTGGAGATCCCTGAGCATCTCTTCGATCATCAGCTTGGAGCGGCCGTAGGGGTTGGTTGCGGAGGTGGGAAAGTCTTCCCGGATCGGCAGACTGGCCGGATCGCCATACACGGTCGCAGACGAACTAAACACCAGATTGCGTACCCCGGCCTGCGACATCGCCTCGCACAGCACGACTGTGCCGAGCACGTTGTTGCGATAGTACTTGAGCGGCAGGGCGACCGATTCCCCGACCGCCTTGTATCCGGCGAAATGGATCACCGAACCGATATCGTGCTCGGCAAACAGGCGCACCAGCAGATCGGCATCGGCGATATCGCCCTCCACCACTGGAATGGACGCGCCCAGAATGCGCTCAACGCGGCGCACCGCCTCCGGAGAGCTGTTGCTGAAATTATCCAGCACCAGCACCGAATAGCCCGCCTCGACGAGCTTGATACAGGTATGCGAACCAATGTAACCGGCACCGCCGGTCACCAGAACTGTTTTGCTCATGGGCTGATCATCCCTACATGCGGTTATGCCCGATGGTAGCAGAACTTGCTCTACGCCATCCCGACCCGCGGGCGACAGATCAACCAACCACCTCTTCATACACCCTGAGATAGCGCTGCGCCATCACATCAGCGGTAAATGTATCACGATAGCGTTGCTCTGCGTTGGCGCCCATGCGCGCGGCCTGATTCGGATGGTCCCAGATGTACTGCATCTCCCCGCGCAGGGCAGATGCGTCGCCCGGGGGCACCACCAGGCCGGTTTCACCGTGAATATTGATGTAAGTGGTGCCAGTACCTATCTCGCAGGAGATCATCGGTTTGCCGAACCTGGCGCCCTCCAGCAGCGACACCCCAAAGGCTTCCGAGCGTAGATAGGACGGGAACACCACCGCATGACACAGCGACTGCAGCGCCACCTTGTCCTCATCGTTCAGGAACCCGACGAAATGCACCTGATGCAGTCCCAGCCGAGAGGCCTGCTCGCGTAGCGCCTGCTCCACCGGCCCCGCGCCGACGATCACCACCGGCAGCTCACCCAGCGCCATCGCCTGCAGCAGAACATGCAGGCCCTTGTAGTAGCGCAGCACCCCAACGAACAGAAAGAATCTGGCACCGAAGCGGTTGCGCCAGTAGTCCAGCCGCTCCCCCCGGGGCACCGGGTAGCTGGAACGGTCAAGGCCGATGGGAATCACTGCCAGTTTGCTGCGGTGGGGCGCGAGCGCCCGACTGGTCTCGGCATAATTGGGCGAAGTACTGACGATGCGATCCACTCGCCCCAGAAAACGGTCCTGCAACGGCCGGTACAGCTTTAACAGGTGGCGCTGGCGGATGATGTCGGAATGATAAGTCAGCACGCTCGGCCTGCGGACTCGGCTAGCGAAGTGCACCACATCCATGAAGGGCCAGGGAAAGTGGTAATGCACAATGTCCGCCTGCTGCGCCAGCCTGGCGAAGGCCGCGAAAACCGAAACGGAAAAGCCGGTCGATGCCAACTCGAAATCCTTCCGCGCCCGGTAGCTGGCGTACCCGTGGAAAGCCGTGCCCTCAAGGCTGGCCTGACCAAGCGCCAGCACATCGACCTGCACACCCAACCGAGCAGTTCCCTGGGCAACCTGGTCTATCACCTGCTCCACGCCACCCATGGATTCCGGCAGTGCAGTCTTGTAAAAATGCAGTACACGCAATTCAGACCTCAGGCGCCGCAGCGCAACAAGCATTGAGTTCGGCAACGAACCGTTCGCGGGAAAACAGCTGAGCTCGGCGTTCACAGGCCATTCGCATGGCCGCAGCACGCTCTGGGGTCAGCTCGGTCACCGCCTGAGCGATCGCCTCAGGCACAGGGTCGCCATCCAGTAAAATCCCGGTTTCGCCATCAACCACGGTCTCTTTCAGACCACCCTCCGCCACGCCGATAACCGGCTTGCCGGCGGCCATGGCCTCTACCGCGGACATGCCGAAATCCTCGTCGCGGGGCAGGTAAAGCACCGCCACGGCGTGGCCGATCAGTTCATTCAGGGTCGAGTCATCCACCCAGTCGGTAAAGCGAATGTTGGGCGCACCCTCGGACAGCCGCCGCAGCCGGGCCAGCTGTGAGCCACCCGAGGCGACCACCAGCTGCCGGTCCGGCAGCAGCAGGAACGCGCGGACAATCTGCTCGACGCGCTTGTTCGCCTCCAGGCGCCCTACCGAAAGGTAATAGTCGTGCTGACCGAGCCAGGTCAGTCCGTGGGTGTCTATCGGTGGATACAGCACTTTGGCGTGTATCCCAAGATCACGTTCCAGGCGAGCCTGCACGTGTCGAGAGTTGGTCAGCACCAGATCCATGCCGTGCACCGCCCTGGAGTAAACCGACCGGTAGCGGTTGAATGCCCACCCCAGCACGGGACGGAGCAATCGCGGCACTCGCTCCAAATATTCCTGGCGACGGTCGAAGGCGAACCTCGGCGGGGTCTGGCAGTAATAGATGCGCCGCCCGCGGGTCTGGCGACGCGCCGCAAGCGGTGCGTAAATCCCACTGTAAAGCACTGCAGCGGCATCGATCCGCAAGCTGGCCGGCCAGCCGAATACCAGGAGCGCGCGGATGACGCGCGGCAGCAGTCGCAGCAGCCTCCCCGCTACCCGAATATCGACGCCGCCCACATCCGCGGTACGGGCAAAGCCCGGATAGACGCCCGAGACCAGCAGGCGCGACGCGGGAAAGGCTCTGGCCGCAGTCAGCACCAGCCGCTCGGCTCCGCCGTTAACTTGCAGATAGTCATGGACGACGACTCGGTCCAACCGCGGCTCGATCATCGTGCGCTCCTTGCCAGCAGGTGCTGGAACAGCTCCGGAACCACTCGCTGGGCAGTAAAGCATTCAGCCACGCGCGCGCGTCCTGCCGCGCCCAGGCGGTCGCTCAGTCCGGCATCAGCCTGCAGTTGGCCGATAGCCCCGGCCAGGCCGGCCACGTCGCCCTCTGCGACCAGCAGTCCATCGACCCCATGACGAATCAGCCGCGATGGAGCGCCTGCGGCATAGGCGATCACCGGTTTACCGCAGGCCCAGGCCTCGATGATGGAACGGCCAAAACTTTCCGGACCGCCCGAATGCGATACGGAAGGCACCAAGACCGCGCGGCACCGCCGCAGAATATCCATCGGATCGGGCTCATAATCGGCCAGGGTTACCTGCCTGTGCAGCCCGAGTTTTGCGATCCATCCAACCAGCCGCTCATGCAGACCATGATCAGCCACCAGGCCGTACGATCGGATCACTGCAGGACGCCCTTCGGCAGCCAGTTGTCGTGCTGCCATGACCAGCTCCACGTGTCCCTTCCACGGATTGACCGTCGCAAGGTGCAGGAAGTAACCCTCATCTCCCGCCGGCCCAGGGACAGCTTCCACCATGTCGGGGATCACCACAAATGAACGAGCAGCCGCCGAACCCACGTACCAGGGCACGAGGTAGCCCGGACGAGCAGTAATTGCATCACTAGGGACAAGCACTTCGCAGCCACGCAGTCGCGAGAAGATGTAATCGAGTTCGGTCCATTGAAAGTCCCGCACATAAAGCGAGCAAAGGGCGCCGATCCCGGGCATCCAGCGCGCCGCCATGGCAGCGAGCAGGGCCGAATGGTTTGTGTTCAGCACTATGGATTCAGGACGGTAACGCCAGCAGGCCTGTAGCAACCGAAAGGCGGCGCGGCGCCTGCCGAAAAGCGAACCGATGTCGCCGATCCGGATCAGGGTCACGTTCGCCGGGAGCCCGCCAGCTGTCAGCGCGGCGATGTGCTCGGGATGACGGGCGAACACCCAGACCCTGACGTCGGGTGGTGCATTCCTGACGATCAGCTCCAGGCTGCGCTCTGCACCGCCATACCCATTGGCTACCGAAACCAGAAAAACATTCTTCACTGAGAGGCAAACCCCTGTTCGAAGCACTCGCGCCCGGCCGCAACCAGCCGTTCGCGCAATACCTCATCCCGCGCCAGGCGTACCACCCCGTCGCAGAACTCCGTTGCCGTCTCCGCCGCCAGATAATGCCGGCCTGCCTCCAGTCCCAGCCCCCGAACGCCCTGCCCCGTGGATATCACCGGCCTGCCATACGCCAGCGCCTCGAGCGTCTTCAGCTTGGTGCCACCGCCCGCAAAAACCGGCACCAGCACCAGGTCAGCACTGCCATAACACCCCGCCAGGTCATCGCTGCCGTCCAGCAACTCGACGCCAGAACAGCGGGACACCAGACGCTTCAAAGGCTCGGGCGGGCGGCGCCCGACGATAGTCAGCCGCCACGCCAGCTCGGCAGCATCCAGCTTACTGGCCAGGCCCAGCAGAAACCGAACCGACTCTTCATTGGGGGGGTAGTCCAGACTACCGACGAACAGCAGCCGAACCTGCTCCCCGGCAGCGCGCGGAGCCAGTTGGGGCAGCGCCGGAAAGCGATTCGGTCGCCAGGCCACACTTCTGGCAAGGCGTGTACGCAGTGCCCGGGCATCATCCGGCGCAGCAAGCCACAGGGTTGCATAAGCCCCCCCGAGCCAACGCTCGACAACGCGATACTGCAGGCCCATCAGAGCTGTGCGCAGCGCCTCGGCACGCCGCCCCATGCGCCACAGTGCCCCTGCCACGCTCAGCCGCGGTGCCGATTCCAGATCGTCCAGGTCCAGCTCTGCCACAGCCTCGGGCCAGCTGCGCAGAGCACTCAGCGCGACCGGATGCAAAACCAGACGGAACACGACGATGCGCTCCACGGCTCGTCCTGCCAGTGCTTCGGCCAGTGCCGGCGCAGCGCCCTGCGACTGCACGGGATGCAGCCAGTCGAGCATGAACGAGGGTGACAACAGCCCCAAAACCGGACACAGCAGCCCCGCCGCCCTACCCCAGCGCGGTGACGGCCGAACCTGCCCGTGCAGGGGCCACACCGCCGCCGCAGGATAGCCTTCCGGGATTGCGTCTGCATCAAAGTCAGCGGTGACCAGTACCTGCACGTCATACTCTTTCGCCAGCGTGCAGAGCCAGTCCCACGCGCGCAAGGCGCGGCCGGAGCCACCCGGCTCGGGCAATATCGGAGTGATGAGTAGCGCCGTCGGGCGGGTAGAGCTCACAAGTGCGCTCCGCCTGCATCATCCTGAACCCGCGCACCTGCCACCCGTACCACCCTGTCCGCAAAGCGCAGGTTGGCATCCCGGTGGGTGATGTAGACGACGGTCATGTCCGGCCGCGCTGCGCGCAGCCGTTCCAGCAGTCGATGCTCGGTAGGCTCATCGAGCCCGGAGGTCGCCTCGTCAAGCAGCAACAGATCCGGCTGCCGATAGAGCGCTCGCGCCAATGCCAGGCGCTGACGCTCACCCCCCGACAGCCGGCCGCCCTCTGCGCCAATCCGCGCATCCAGACCGCCAGGCAGGCGCTCTACCACCTGGGTCAGGCAGGCGAGCTCGAGCACCTGTCGCGCCCGCGCCCTGTCACCGGCATCCAGGCCAAAACTCACATTGTCCAGAATGCTGCCATCGAGCAACGCCACATGCTGCGGCAAATAGGCAACCCTGGGGCCGCTGTCCGTCGGCCAGTAGTGCAACACCTCGCCCCCCTGCGGCTGGTGAATGCCGCAAAGCAATTCCAGCAGCGTGCTCTTGCCGGCCCCCGAACGCCCGACCACCGCCACCCAGCTGGGATGCTCGATTTCCAGGCTTACCTCGTTCAGTACTGGCCCGGCGTCCGAACTGTGGGCAAAGGTCACACCCTTCAACGTGAAAGCAGCCCGCTTCGCCGGTACGCTCCGAATACGGACCACAGGCGTGTGCTGCGCCGTGGTCTGGTCCAGCTCATGCAGCACCAGCTCGATGTTGACGATAGAGCCGTACAGCGCAGATCGGGTGCTCAACAGGTTCATCATCGCCGGCAGCACCACCCGCGCCACCACGGCGTAGAACACC
>JAUVYN010000170.1 GCA_030603065.1 Pseudomonas sp. | reverse complement strand
CACGATATCGCCGTGCTCCAGGCGATAACGGCTTGTCGGGTCAGCGCGCAAAAGGCCCCCGAACAGAAACGTCATGGGCGCCCCCAGGGAAACCGACACGATGGGCGCATCCAGCGCCTGTTCATCCTTGTCCTGATGCAGTGACATGCGCGCACCGGTTTCGTAGCGGTTGATCAGGCACCCCTGGGGCTGGAAATCCTCATAGCCGGATTCTGTCGCGGCGCGGGCTGCAAGATCGCGGAAGACTGCGGGCATCTCTGGCCAGGACTTGCCGGAATCCGGGTCGATACCGCTGTAACGGTACCCGGCCCGATCTGTCACCCAGCCCAGCGCGCCGCAGCTGGTCATGGCGGCAGACATCCGAAAGCCACCGGGCGTTATCTGATGGCGAAAGGGTGTCTGCTGAGCAATGCGGGCGATCTCGTCCAACAGTGTCTCTGCCTGATCCAGCGCGAAACCCCGAAGCAGCCAGGCGCCTTCCGCGATCCGCAGAGGTCGCACCGATATTGTCCGATCGAACAGGTCCAGCGTGCCTGACATTACACCGCCGAGGCCAGGCGCCGTTCCAGCTCGATAAGCTGTCGCTTGCGTTCGACACCCCAGCGGTAGCCTGAAATGCCGCCGTCACTGCGCAGCACGCGGTGGCAGGGCACCAGGACGGCCACTGGATTCGCTGCACAGGCGCCGGCGACTGCGCGGGTCGCGGTGGGTTTGCCTAGGCGCATGGCCAGTTCCCGGTAGCTCACCGTCTCGCCACGGCGAACCTCTGTGAGTGCTTGCCAGACGTGCTTCTGGAAGGGTGTGCCGGACAGGGCGAGAGGGCGGGGCAGGGTTAGATCGCTGCCCGGATGGTCGAAATGGGCGAGGAGGCTATGTAGCTCCGCGGCAAGCTCGACATCAGCGCGCTGCAGCGAAGCCTCCGGAAAGCGCCTTGCAAGATCGGACACCAGGGCGGCCGTCTCATCCCCGATGAGGATCGCGCAGATTCCCGGGGCATTGACCGCGTACAGCACCTGCCCCAGGGAGCATTCACCCGAGGTGTAATGGACGATGTTTGGCACAGCGTTCATCCGAAGCTCTCCCGTAAGTGAAGCCAAGAGCATCGCCCTGATCGAGCAACATGTCCAGCCCCGACCGACGCTACGCCGGCGAGGCCGCAGGCGTAGCGCAGGGGCGCTACACCTCATGGTTCTACGGAGTGTCGAGCTCTTGCTCGACACATGCGGCCCAGCAAGCAGCACTGCCGTCGGCTTAGCGGAGGAGCGCGACACCTCAGCTAATCACTCGCTTAGACCTTCATCCCCGGCAGGTTCAACGAGGCGGTGTTGCCCCCGTCGACGGCCAGGGCCTGGCCGGTGACGTAGCTGGCGTCGTCGCTGGCGAGGAAGGCAATGGCGGAGGCGATCTCTTCCGGTCGGCCATAACGGCGCAGTTCGCAGCGGGCACCCAGTTTGGCCTCCTTGTTGTTGGCGCGGGCATAGTCGAACACCGGCGCGGTCATGCCGGTTTCGATCAGGCCGGGGCACACCGCGTTAACACGAATATTCCACTGCCCCAGATCACAGGCCGAAGTCATGGTGAAATTGATCACGCCGGCCTTGGATGCACTGTAGGCATTGCCGCCCGCCCCGGAGCGGATACCCGCCACGGACGCAGTGTTGACGATCGCGCCGCCGTTCTGCTGCTGCATCGCACGGCTCACATACTTGGTAAAAAGCATGACGCCGTAGAGGTTCACGGCGATGATTTTCTGCCAGGTTTCCAGGCTCTGGTCCGGTGCGATGCTGTAATCCCCGCCGGCGATTCCGGCGTTGTTGCACAGCACATCGATGCGGCCATGCTTCGCCAGCGTATCCGCCACACACTGCTCGACTGCCGCCTCCACCGATACGTCCATGGCGCGAATCTCGACCGCAGTACCCTCGGGCAGTTCGGCAAGGGTCTGCTTCAGTCCTTCCTCGTTGCGATCGACCAGCATCAGGCTCGCGCCTTCGCTGGCCAGACGCTTGGCGGTGGCACGGCCGATGCCGCTGCCGGCGCCGGTGATCAGGGCAATCCTGTTTTTGTAGCGTTGCATGTCCGACTCCTGTAGTTGGGCGTAGCCTTCGGTCACATGACGCAGCCGAAGGGGTGTTGATCTAGGTGGTCAGTGGTCGATACTCGGGTCTCGCCCAGCGGCATGATCGGCAGCCTGCGGGTCGATCCCCAGGCTGTCGGCAACCGCCTGGTTGTCTATCTGCCAACTGGCTATGTCACGCTCGAAGCGCAGCGGCGAGATGGCGATCCGCCCGGCGCGCAACGCGCCTACGTCGGTCTCCAGCCCAGTGATGCGCTCGGTCTGGCGCTGGAATCCGAGCCAGAAGTAGGGCACGTCGCGGGTATCGCGTCTGCATTCGATATTGATACCGCCGATGCTCCCAGCCCGGGCCCGGCAGGTAGCGACACCGCTGACCTGATCCGGCGGACAGGCCGGGAAATTGATATTCATGGCGCAATCGGTAGGCCAGCCCTTTTCCAACAATGCGCGGAC
>JAUVYN010000045.1 GCA_030603065.1 Pseudomonas sp. | reverse complement strand
GGCAACAAGTGGATCGGTACCGGCGGTACCAGTCCCTTTGGTTCGGGCGGCTACAACCCGGAAGGCATCCGAGTCGGCAACGCCGGCGAGCGCAAGGGCAGGGCGGTCAAGGTCTGGGATCAGCGCGAATACAAGAACCTGGACGATCAGGTCGAGCTGGGCACGCGCAACATCAAGGTGGCCCTGCGCCGCCTGCGCAAGTTCGCCCGCCAGGGTTCGCCGGACGAGCTGGATATCGACGGCACCATCGACCATACCGCCAAGGATGCGGGGCTCTTGAATATCCAGATGCGCCCGGAGCGGCGCAACGCGGTCAAGCTGTTGCTGCTGTTCGATATCGGCGGCTCGATGGACTCGCATATCAAGGTATGCGAAGAACTGTTCTCCGCCTGCCGGACCGAATTCAAGCATCTGGAATACTTCTACTTCCACAACTGCATTTACGAATCGGTCTGGAAGAACAACATGCGCCGCACCAGCGAGCGCACCGCCACCATCGATCTGCTGCACAAGTACGGTCCGGACTACAAGGTGGTCTTTGTTGGCGATGCCGCCATGGCGCCTTACGAGATTACTCAGCCGGGCGGCAGCGTGGAGCACTGGAACGAGGAAGCGGGCTACGTCTGGATTCAGCGCTTCATGGAAAAATACAAGAAGCTCATCTGGATCAACCCGTATCCCAAGGATGCCTGGGATTACACCACCTCGACCAAGATCATCCGTGATCTGGTCGAGGACCGCATGTATCCGCTGACCCTCGAAGGACTAGAGGAAGGCATGCGCTTTCTGAGCAAGTGAACCTGCGCGCCGCGAGGTCGGAGGGTTATACCTCGGCCCAGCGGCGCAGCAGATTGTGGTACACCCCCGTTAACCTCAGAATGTCCTGATCGCCGCTTTGCTGCTGCGGCGTGAGGCCCTGGATCGACTGGTCCAGATCGAACAGCAGCGTCCGCTTGCCCTCATCGCGCACCATGCTCTGAATCCAGAAGAAGCTGCAGACCCGTGCGCCGGCGGTTACCGGCTCGACCCGATGCAGGCTGGAGGAGGGGTAGAGCACCATGTCGCCGGCAGCCAGCTTGACCTGCTGGGCGCCAAAGGCGGTTTCGATGGTCAGCTCCCCGCCCTCGTATTCCTCCGGTTCGCAGAGAAAAAGGGTCGCCGACAGATCACTGCGCAGGGTGTCGCGGGAGCCGGGCAGGGGCATCACGGCACCGTCCACATGCGCTCCATAGTGTCCGCCACCCGCATACCGGTTGAATTTGGGCGGGTAGATGCGCTCCGGCAGCGCAGCGGAAATGAACAGCGGGTGGCTGCCGAGTCGGCGCAGGATATGATTGCCCAGCTCTATCGCCAGGTCGGACTGCTCGTCGAGCTGCTGATTACGCTTGACCCCGGCGGCCAGCGATCCGGCAGTCAGCAGCCCGTCCTGCCAATCGGCAGCGTCCAGGTGCGCCCGAAACCGGCTTACTTCTTCGGTGGTCAGGACCTGCTCGATCAGCGTCAGCATCGGTATTCTCCATACAGACAGTCCGGCCTGATATCGGCCAGGGTAGGGGTGCCGGCCAGGGCCATGCACAGTTCGAGTTCTTCGCGCAGCAGCTGCAGCATATGGGCAACGCCGAGCGCGCCGGCTACGGCCAGGGCGCTGGCCTGCAGGCGGCCGATGAGCACGGCATCCGCTCCTCTGGCGAGTGCCTTGAAAACATCCGAGCCGCTGTGAATGCCGCCATCCAGCAGCACCGGATAGTCGTCGCCGACGGCGCGGCGCACCGCAGGCAGCATCTGCAATGTGGCAGGTGCGCTGTCGAGTGCTCGGCCCCCGTGGTTGGACACGACGATTCCGGCGACCCCGGCGGCTTTCAGGGCTACGGCGTCATCCGGATGCATCACTCCCTTGATCAGGACCGGCAGAGAGGTTTCTTCGAGCAGCCATTGCAGGTCTGCCCAGGTTGGCGCTTCGCTCATCATGCCTTGCAGCAACCGGCTCTGGCCGGGCTCGAGAAATACCTGCTGCTGTTCCTGAACGGCGCTCAGGCTTGCCAGTGCAGGTGCTGTCGGCGCCTGAAAGGCCGCAAGTTGGGCGCGTCGGGAAGGCGGCTGGAGCGGGGCGTCCAGAGTGACGACTATGGCGTTGAAACCCGCCCGCTCCGCACGACGCAGCAGTTCCAGCGTCTGTTTCCGGTGACGCTGAAAATACAGCTGGAACCATCTGGGTGCGGTCGTCGCGTCCGCGATCTGTTCAAGTGGGCAGGAGGCCAGCGTGCTGGTAATCATGCCGCTGTCGGTCGCGGCTGCCGCCTGGGCTACGCCAATTTCACCCGCAGGGTGGAGCAGGCTCATGTGCCCGAGTGGCGCAAGCAGGACGGGGTGCTCAAGTGTTTGTCCGAGTACGGAAAGGCGGGTGTGGCCTCGCGTCATGTCGACCAGCAGGCGCGGAATGATCCGCTCGCCAGCAAAGGCATCGCGGTTCGCGCGCAGCGTGAGCTCAGCTCCGCTGCCGCCCTCAAGCCAGGCAAGGGTGGCTGATGGCAAATGATCGGCAGCGCGGGAAAGGTAATCCGCGGCGGCTAGAATGGTGGCTGGAATAGCTTCCAGCGGGGGTCTGGGTTGCATTGATGTTCCATTGGCTGAGCCTGGCGGCTTTCGCCGCCAGGCTATCGCCAGGCTGCTTTCGCCGCCAGGCTATCGCCAGGCTTAGAAGTTATAGGCCAGCGTCAACTGGGTATTGCGACGGTCACCAATGTAGGCGAATGCCCCGCTGCGGTAGGCAGTCAGGTAGTAGTCCTCATTGGTCAGGTTGTTCACGTTCAGCCGGGCAGACAGCTGCTTGGTGAAATCGTAGGTCGCAAACATATCGTAAACCGTGTAGGACGGAACACCGAAGTCGGCTGCAGCGGCATCCGGCTGGCCCACGTACACCTCGCTGGAATAGGTGGCAGCACCACCGATTGCCAGGGCCGGGGTCAGCTGATAACGAAGCTGGGCGTACAGGCTCTTGTCCGCGAAGTTGGCCAGGGTGCCGCCTTCGTTTGCGGGTCTGAAGCTTTCGAGAATCTTGGCGTTCATGACTGCCGCGCCAAAGACCGTGCTCAGCCTGTCAGTAATGTTACCTGCCGCGCTGATTTCGATGCCCTCTACGCGGTTTTTGCCGGTGTTGAGCGTGCCTACCGTGCCGTAATCGGCACCTTCCATTACGTCATCCTTGGTGGTACGGAAGGCCGCAGCGGTGAGCAGCAGCTTGTTGTTCATCAGGTTCCACTTGGTGCCGATCTCGAAGTTCTCGGACTTTTCCGGCTTGCTCTTGCCGACGATGTCCGCGCCGCCGCACAGGCCACCGTAACCACAGTTTCCGCCCACGTCGGACTCGCCGCCGTTGATTTCCGAGGCAGTGCTGTAGGTGGCGTAAAGGTTGCCGTTCTCGGTCAGCTTGTAAACCACGCCGGTATGCGCGTTCCACAGAGTGTCGGAGTAGTCGAAGCGGGTAACGTTGCCGTTGTTGGCGAACACGTCGTTGGTATAGTCGAAACGGTCCGCGCGCAGGCCCAGCGACAGAGTCCAGCGATCGGTCAGATCGATGGTGTCCATGACGGCCAGTGAGATGGTGTCAACCGAGTAGTCCGAGGTGCGATTGCCCTTGGAATACTGACGCTGGATCAGATCTTCGATTCCGCTGATGTATCGGCCATTTCCGTCGACGATGCAATGCCCCGCAGAAGGGCCCCCGCGACCGACGGTAACGCAGTTCGTGGCCCCGGCATTGGTGATTGCGTAACGACCATTGAGTACTTCGTGCTTGCTGTATTCACCACTTACGACAAACTGATTGCGCATGCCGGCGATCTGGGTATCCCAGAACAGATTGGTGATATTGGCGAGGTAATCCACCTCCTGCCAGCCGTTGTGCGTGCTCAGTCGCACGGTCGGCGCTCCCGGTGCGGTCGGGTCCGTAGCGGTCCGGGTCGCGGCATTGGCGCCGGTAACGATGTAACCGTTGTCGGTGGTGCCGTAACGACTGGCGTTTTCCAACCGCAGGTTGGGGGTGAAGTCGTAGCCGACCCGGAAGGTGAACACCTCCACGTCGGACTCCAGGAAGTCACGGCGCTGCGCGAAAACCGGAATATCCTTGTTGGCCTTGAAGTTGCCGTCGACATAGGTGCCCAGATCCGGGTGGTCGTTGGCTGTCAGATAATAATAGTCAGCCTTGAGATCCAGCTGGCTGGTCGCCTGCCAGGCGGCAGCCAGGGCCGCGCCCTTGCGTTCCCGATCAGCCGGGCCGCGGTCCGGTACTTCCCGATAGGCGTGTAGCAGGTTGGCGCGGATGGCGAAGTCGTCAGTCAGGACGATGTTGCTGTCCAGAGTCGCGCGGTGGAAATCATCTGTACCCACTCCACCTTCCAGTTTGTTGAAGCTGTATTCGGTGCTGGCCTGCTTGGTGATGCCGTTGACTGCACCACCGCTGGAGCCGCGACCAGCGAAGGTGGAGCTCGGGCCCTTGGTCACTTCGACCTGCTCCAGGGCGAAGCTTTCGCGAGTGGTCATGCCGGGGTCGCGCAGACCGTCGACGAACACGTCACTGCGGGCTTCGTGCCCGCGGATCACGTAACGGTCGCCGAAGGCGTTGCCGTTCTCGCCGGTGCCAAGGGTAATGCCCGGCTGCTGGCGGAGGATCTCCTTCAGATCGGACTTGCCGGAATCCTTGATCTGGGTCTGGGTGAGCACCGTGATGGTCGCCGGCGTTTCAGCCAGCGGCTGGACCCGACGCTGGTCTCCGGAAACCCGAGCCTTGTAGGGAGCACCGGGTTCGGCGTAGGGGTTGGTGTCGCTGGTGCGCTCTTCGATCTGCAGCGTCTCCAGGT
Organism: Pseudomonas sp.; assembly: GCA_030603065.1. Lineage (GTDB taxonomy): Bacteria > Pseudomonadota > Gammaproteobacteria > Pseudomonadales > Pseudomonadaceae > Halopseudomonas. The sequence goes on along the minus strand of JAUVYN010000045.1, from coordinate 20,317 downwards.
CGAATACTTCGTCCTCTTCAGCAATGCTCTGGGCGACGACGCCCGGCGCCAGTAGCGCGGCGGAGATCCCAAGTGCCAGGGCGCTGTAGCCACTTCGCGCAGCCGGGCTGCGCAGGCTCATGGGTTGCAGAATGGTGCGTTTGTTTTGAGACATTTTCGCTTGGCTTCCTTGTGGTGGGTCAACGAGTAATGAGGGAGTATTCGATCGGTATGGCTATGGCCAGTCGGTTGCGGGCCATCGAGTCGGGAATCGGCGGCAGGGGGTTGGCCTTGGCCAGCATGTCGAGTGCAGCCTGATCCAGTTCCGCATCGCCGGAACTGGTCTTGATGGAGGCGCTTAATACATTCCCATCACGGTCGATGGCGAACTGCAGCGTTACGGTGCCCTGAATCTTGGCCTTCTTCAGATGAGCCGGATATTCCTTGTGCTGATTCAGCCAGGTCTGCAGTTCGGCGAAGTAGCTCTTGGCATTACCCTTGCGCCCACCGGTCTGGCGGCTGCTTTCACGGCCAGTGGCACGGATCGCGGCTGCGGGAGTCGCCTCGGAGGCGCTGCGCTGCACGACTGGCTGCTCGGCGCGGGTCGCCAACGTTTCCGTTACAGCAGGCGGCGGTTGCTCCGGTTCAGCGCTAGCGGTAGGCGACACCGGAGTTACCCGGACCTGCTCGGGAGCCGGCGTTTCCACGGCTACGGTCTTGACCTCCGGAGCAGGCCGGGGCGTTGGCGCAGCGACAGGGATCGGCGTTTTCGGTTCCGGACGGACTGGCTTTTGGGGCTGCTCGGGTGCCCGCTCGGGCACCGGTTCGGGCTCCGGCTGCTGCACGGGCTCGGGCGCCGGCAGCTCCTCCTGCGCCTGGTCAGGCAGGTCCTGATAGCTGCCGGCCAGTCCAAGCCCGACTTCCAGGCCGAACTCACCCTCATCCGCAGCGGTTGCCAGGCTGTCGGCTGGGCGGTTGCTCAGGGCGATTGCTCCCAGCAGGTGTAGAGCGACCGCGACGAAAAAAGCCATCAGCCAGGTGCGACGACCAATCATGGCTGCTCCTGCAGACGAGTGCGCAGGGTCAGGCTTGCTATGCCCTCGGCCCGCAATTGCTGGAATACACGCTCGAGCGATTCGGCGGTGGCGTTGCGATCGGCGCGCAGGACGACCGTTGCCGAGTGCTCGGTGCCCGCTGAGTTGGCCAAGAGTTCGCGTAATGCTTCGTCGGAAATGGGCTGGTCCTGATGAGTAAGGACCCCCTGGGCATCCAGGTTGAACTCGAGCGCGTCCGTCGCAAGAGGTGTTTTGCTGGCGGAGGCCGGAGAGTCGATGTGTACGGCACCCTGATTACCGATCTGGCCTGCGACCATAAAAAACACCAGGAGCAGGAAAACGATGTTGATCAGCGGGATCAGGTTATCCTCCGGGTTCCGTGTGCGATGCGCCCCGAGCAAGTTGTCAGATGAGTTCATGGTGGTCTCAGCGGGTGTCGGTTGCAGGTGCGAGGCCGCCAAGCGTGGCCTTGAGCCCGGCGGACTCGAACTCTTCCAGGCGGGTAACGATGAGCTGAACGGGTGTATCGGCTTCCGGTAACAGCACCAGCGAGGCAGTGCCCTCGAACAGGGTGGCCATCACCGGCTGTTCAGTGGCAAGCAGGAGCTTGCCAGCCGGGTCGCGGAGCTCCCCGTTGCTCGCCAACCGCAGAACCCGGGGCGCTTGGTCGGCTGAGTCGACACCCTGAACCGGCGCCTTGAACTCCATCGACCGCCATTGCGTGAAGGTCGACGTAAGCATGAAGAACATCAGCAGGATGAACACCACATCGATAAGCGCGGTGAGACTTATGCGCCGCGCCTTGCGGGTATAAAGCAGACTGGTGTCCATCAGGCATACTTCGCGCTGCGATGCTGCTCTGCGCTCTGTGCTGCGCCGGCGTGCAGGCTCAACAGGTGTTCCAGGTCGTTCTGCACCAGCGCTGCCTGATTCTCCACCCGTCGCTCCAGCCAGCTATGCGCAAGGGAAACCGGAATGGCCACGGCCAAACCGACCGCAGTGGTCAATAGCGCCTTCCAGATACCGCCGGACAACACTGCGGGATTCACCTGAGCACCGGCCGCCTCCATTGCCTGGAACGCCTCGATCATTCCAAGCACGGTGCCCAGCAGGCCAAGCAGTGGTGCAAGGGTGGCAATGACTTCGAGAGGGCGCAGAAAGCTGGCGAGCGCGAGCAGTCTCAATCGCGCCTGTCGCAGCAGCTCCTGGCGGAGCGCGCCAGCATCGAGCTTGCCTGTTTCGATCAACCCTATTCCCTGGGCTACCAGCTGCGAACGCGGCCCGCGCTGACCCTTGGTCAGCAGCAGGGCCTGCGCACGCTCGCCCTGAGCAAAGTGCGCCAGGGCATGCTCGGCCGCGCGGGAGCGGTCATCGCGCAGCGTCCAGAACTGACATAGTTTGGCCAGGATGATGGTCAGAGCGACCAGAGAAAAGAGCGAAAGAATCCATACAACCGGACCACCCAGTACCAGCAGATCGCCAAGCGCCGCCATAGTCAAATCCTAAGTGCAAACAAGAAGGATTCGCATTATTGGTTAATTGAAATGCTTTGCAATACCTTTTAGTGGAACGGAAGGTTTCGTTAATTGAGAGTCGGTCCAAGGCGCCGGCAGGAAGGTATGGGCGCCCTGGAGGTCGGAGAGGGGATCAGCCGGCCAGGCTGACTGCGGGTATTGCAGGACGGGGAAGGCTGACGCGCTCAGTGGGTGCCATGACGGTAGCCACTCCATCCACTACCTGTTTGCCGTCCTGGTTGAACACCCGCGTCGCAATGCGTACGCGGTTCTTGGGTAGCTTTTCCAGAATCTCGAGTTCAACCCTAATCTCGTCCTGCAGACGAACAGGACGCAGGAATCCGAGTTCCTGCCCGATGTAGATGCTTCCTGGGCCCGGCAGCTCGCAGGCGATCGCAGCGGAGATCAGTGCTCCGGAAAACATGCCATGGGCTATTCGGCCCTTGAAAGGGGTGTCGGCAGCGAACTGCTCGTCCAGGTGAACCGGATTCACATCTCCGGATACCGCCGCGAAAAGCAGCAGATCACGCTCGCTTACCTGGTGGGTGATCTCGGCCTTCTGGCCGACTTCCAGTTCGTCGTAGGTACGATTTTCCAGCATTTCCATGGGTTTTCCTTATGAGGGAGGGGTGCCTGCGATTCTAACTCATCGGCGTACCGATGCTTTCGGGCGACGCCGCGCCCCTATCCGGGCTGGTGGATGATTGATTAAATTCATATGCTGCATTCATATACCAAAAGAAACAGAACTCCAGTTTGTGTTTGAACCTATTGCTGGTAATTTTTGCTGCGCCAGTCAAACGACTGATTGAATTTTGCGTCCCGAGACAGGGGCGGCTTTCGCGTCGGGCTCCTGCACCGGGCGCCCGACTCCGTACGAACCGGGGAAGAGGATAAAAATAATGGAAGCATCATTCTGGAACGACAAGCGTCCGCCTGGCGTTCCCAATGAGATCGATCTGAGTCAGTACAGCTCCATCGTTGATGTGTTCGAGCGCTCCTGCAAGAAATACGCAGATCGTCCGGCCTTTACCAACATGGGTACCACCATGACCTATGGTGAGTTGGAGCGCCATGCCGCTGCCTTCGCTGCCTACCTGCAGAACCACACCGACCTGCAGCCAGGCGACCGCATTGCGATCCAGATGCCCAACGTCCTGCAGTTCCCGGTCGCGGTATTCGGTGCCATCCGTGCCGGCCTGGTCGTGGTCAATACCAACCCGCTGTACACCGCTCGCGAAATGCGTCATCAGTTCAAGGATTCCGGCGCCAAGGCCCTGGTATTCATGAACGTCTTCGGCCATCTGGTCGAGGAAGTCCTCCCCGATACCGAGCTCAAGTACCTGTTCGAAGCCCGTATGGGCGACATGCATTCGCCGATCAAGGGCCTGCTGGTCAACACCGTCGTCAAGCGCGTGAAGAAGATGGTGCCCAGCTTCAACCTGCCACAGGCGATTTCCTTCAAGGCGGCCATTGCCAAGACCCGTGGACAGTCACCCAAACAAGTGGCGCGCTCCCTGGAAGACGTTGCGGTGCTGCAGTACACCGGTGGCACCACCGGTCCGTCCAAGGGGGCCATGCTGACTCATGGCAACCTGGTGGCCAACATGTTGCAGGTCTACGCCAACATGCAGCAGGTGAATGCCGAGGGCAAGAAGATCATGAGCGAGGAGGGCGAGCTGATAATCGCGCCGCTGCCGCTCTATCACATCTTCGCGTTTACCGCGAATTGCATGTGCATGATGCTCGCCGGTTATCACAACGTGCTGATCACCAATCCACGGGATATCCCGGGCTTCATCAAGGAGCTGAAGAAGTATCGCTTCTCTTCCATGGTCGGTCTCAATACCCTGTTCGTGGCGCTCATGGAGCACCCCGAGTTCAAGGATATCGATTTCTCCAACCTCAAGGGCGTGACCTCTGGTGGTACGGCACTGGTCAAGGCCGTTGCCGAGCGTTGGGAAAGCAAGACCGGCAAAGGTATTGGTGAGGGCTACGGCCTGACCGAATGCTCACCAGTAGTGTGTTCCAGCCCTGGTGATGGTTTGCAGCGTTTGGGAAGCGTTGGCCTCGCGGTGCCTGGCACGGCGCTCAAGGTGATCGATGATGATGGCAACGAACTGCCGATCGGTGAGCGCGGCGAGCTGTGCGTGAAGGGTCCTCAGGTCATGAAGGGCTACTGGAATCGCCCGGAAGCCACTGCGGAGATTATCGACGCAGAGGGCTGGCTGAAGACCGGTGACATCGCCATCATCGATCAGGACGGCTTCGTCAGCATCGTCGATCGCAAGAAGGATCTGATCATCGTGTCGGGGTTCAACGTCTATCCGAACGAGATCGAAGACGTGGTATCGGCACACGCCAAGGTTGCCAACGCAGCGGCCATCGGCGTACCGGACGAGCGTTCGGGTGAAGCGGTCAAGTTGTTCGTGGTGCCCTCGGACCCGAGCCTGACGGTGGACGAGCTCAAGGCCTATTGCCGCGAGAACTTCACTGGCTACAAGGTGCCCAAGCACTATGAGATTCGCGATTCCCTCCCCATGACCCCGGTAGGTAAGATCCTGCGCCGCGAACTGCGCGGCTGACAGATTTTTTGCCGGACCCAAACCGACCCCGCGGGGTCGGTTTTTTATTGCTCGGCTCGCACCAAAGGCGGGTAGCCCGCCTGCGAGCCTTGCGCCAACGCAGAAGCAGCTGCCGTCGCACAGGGATAACCACGGTCCGAAAACCACCCGCCACGGATCGACCGCTCGGTCACCCAAAAAGAGCAGCCAGGATGAGGCTCGGAAGGTGGCCTGATACTGGCCGGATAGGGGAGAAACTGCTAATCTTCGGCCACTTTTCGACTTTAGGCGGACATTTGTTCATCATTTTCGTCGTAAGTGATCAGCGTTATCCATAAGACAACATCGGTGTTTCAGGACAACCGAGAGAGCTCAGGAGCAGGCATCCATGCTTGAAAATTTCTGGAACGACAAATACCCTGCGGGCGTTCCGACTACGATCAATCCGGATCAGTACCCCAACATCCTTGCCGTATTGAAAGAATCCTGTACCAAGTTTGCCGACAAGCCTGCATTTACCAATCTCGGCAAAACCATCACCTACGGTGAAATGTACGCGCTCTCCGGCCAGTTCGCGGCCTACCTGCAGAATCACACCAAGCTGCAGCAAGGCGACCGCATCGCCATCCAGATGCCCAACGTCCTGCAATATCCGATCGCCGTGTTCGGCGCCATGCGTGCCGGCCTGATCGTGGTGAACACCAACCCGCTCTATACCGCCCGGGAGATGGAGCACCAGTTCAACGATTCCGGCGCCAAGGCCCTGATCTGCCTGGCGAACATGGCACACCTCGCCGAGCAGGTGGTACCCAAGACCGGGGTCAAGCACATCATCGTCACCGAAGTGGGCGACATGCTCCCCCCGGTCAAGAAGCTGCTGGTCAACTTCGTGATCAAGCACGTCAAGAAGATGGTCCCGGAGTACAAGCTGCCGGGTGCGGTCAAGTTCAACGACGCGCTGGCCAAGGGTAAGGGCGCCTCCTTCAAGGAAGCCAATCCCTCGAACGACGACATCGCCGTGCTGCAGTACACCGGCGGCACCACGGGTGTAGCCAAGGGCGCCATGCTGACTCACCGCAACCTGGTCGCCAACATGCTTCAGAGCAAGGCGCTGATGGGCTCCAACCTGCATGACGGTGAAGAGGTTCTGATCTGCCCGCTGCCGCTCTACCACATCTACGCCTTCACCTTCCATTGCATGGCGATGATGATCAGCGGCAACCACAATATCCTGATCACCAACCCGCGCGACATTCCGGCCTTCGTCAAGGAGCTGTCCAAGGTGCGGTTCACTGGCTTCGTCGGTCTGAACACCCTGTTCGTGGCGCTTTGCAATAACGAAGATTTCCGCAAGCTCGACTTCAGTGCTTTCAAGGTCACCCTCTCTGGAGGCATGGCGCTGCAGCTGGCCACCGCCGAGCGCTGGGAACAGGTTACCGGCTGCAAGATCTGTGAAGGGTATGGCATGACCGAAACCAGCCCGGTTGCCACGGTAAACCCGATCGACGCGGTTCAGCTTGGCACCATCGGTATCCCGGTCCCCTCCACGCTGTGCAAGATCATCGATGAGGAAGGCAACGAGCTGCCCTTCGGCGAGCGCGGCGAACTGTGTGTCAAGGGTCCCCAGGTGATGAAGGGCTATTGGCAGCGCGAAGAAGCCACTGCCGAAATTCTGGACGCAGAGGGCTGGCTCAAGACCGGCGATATCGCCGTGATCCAGGAAGACGGCTTCCTGCGTATCGTTGACCGCAAGAAGGACATGATCCTGGTGTCCGGCTTCAACGTCTATCCGAACGAGCTGGAAGATGTGATGGCGACCCTGCCGGGCGTGGTGCAGTGTGCAGCCATCGGCGTACCGGACGAGAAGTCGGGTGAAGCGATCAAGGTCTTCCTGGTCAAGGCCCCGGACGCGAAGCTGACCGAGGATCAGGTCAAGGCGCACATGCGCGAGAACCTGACCGGGTACAAGGTCCCGCGTTACGTCGAGTTCCGCGACGCGCTGCCGACCACCAACGTCGGCAAGATCCTGCGCCGCGAGCTGCGCGACGAGGAGCTGAAGAAGCTCGGCGCCAAGTAACACCGCCGCCGCAACTTCTGCGACAATTGCACCCCGCCCGGGCCGCCCGGGCGGGGTGTTTCATTTTCAGGCTTGTTTTATTCTGGAGTTCGCGCCACGCATGACCGATCTGAACAAGCTCGCCGCCAACCTCGAACAGGCCATGGCTGCGGATCGACACCGGCTCGGCCGTCAGCTGCAGGATCTGCGCCGCAAGCCCGACGAGGCGCTTCTTGAGCGCTGGCTCGAGCGCTTTCAGGCCAGCTGTGAACGAGTCGCCTCGCGCAAGAGTAGCATCCCGTCGATCCGCTACGACGACAGCCTGCCGATCGCCGCCCGGCGCGAAGAGATCAGCAGGGCGATCGCGGCCAACCAGGTGGTGGTCGTGGCTGGCGAAACCGGCTCGGGCAAAACCACCCAGTTGCCGAAGATCTGTCTCGAACTGGGACGCGGAACCCACGGCCTGATTGGTCATACTCAGCCACGCCGACTCGCAGCGCGCAGCGTTGCTGCCCGGGTGGCCGATGAGCTCGGCACGCAGCTGGGTGAGTTGGTCGGCTACCAGGTACGCTTCACCGACCAGACTTCCGAGCAGAGCCTGCTCAAATTGATGACCGACGGCATTCTGCTTGCCGAAACGCAGAATGACCGCTTTCTCAGTCGCTACGACACCCTGATCATCGATGAGGCCCACGAGCGCAGCCTGAACATCGATTTTCTGCTGGGCTACCTCAAGACCATCCTGCCAAAGCGGCCGGACCTCAAGGTCATCATCACCTCGGCCACCATCGACCTGCAGCGTTTTGCCGATCATTTCAACGGCGCGCCCATCATCGAGGTGTCCGGCCGCACCTATCCGGTAGATGTCTGGTACCGGCCGCTCGCCGCAGAGGTTGACGAGGAGGGCAACCGGGTCGAAGAGGACCTGGACATCGATCAGGGCATTCTCGCCGCGTTACAGGAACTCGAGGCCCACGAGCGGAAGACCGGCATCATGCCCGGTGATGCGCTGGTATTTCTGCCCGGGGAACGCGAGATCCGCGATACCGCCGAGTTCCTGCGCAAGGCCAATCTGAGGCACACCGAGATCCTGCCGCTTTACGCCAGGCTGTCGGTCGCCGAGCAACAGAAGATCTTTGCCAGCCATGCCGGGCGCCGGGTGATTCTTGCCACGAACGTGGCGGAAACCTCCCTTACCGTGCCAGGGATCGTTTATGTGATCGACCCGGGGGAGGCGCGCATCAGTCGCTATAGTCCTCGCTCAAAGGTCCAGCGCTTGCCCGTCGAGCCCATTGCTCAGGCCAGCGCGAACCAGCGCAAGGGCCGCTGTGGTCGGGTCGCGCCAGGCATCTGCGTGCGTCTGTACTCGGAAGACGACTTCAACGGTCGGCCGGCCTTCACCGATCCGGAAATCCTGCGCACCAACCTGGCGGCGGTCATCCTGCAGATGCTGCATCTGCGCCTTGGCCGTATCGAAGACTTCCCCTTCATAGAGCCGCCGGATGGCCGCGCCATCAGTGACGGCTTCACGCTTTTGCAGGAACTTGGCGCGGTGGACCGCGCAGGCCATATTTCCGAGATCGGCCGGCAACTGGCTCGGTTGCCGGTCGATCCGCGGATCGGCCGCATGCTGCTGGAGGCACACGCTATCGGCAGCCTGAACGAGGTCCTGATCATCGCCAGCGCGCTGTCCGTCCAGGATCCGCGCGAACGGCCGATCGAGCGGCAGCAGGCAGCAGACCAGGCCCACGCCCAGTGGAAGGATGACAGCTCGGATTTTGCCGCCTTCATCAATCTGTGGCGCGGCTTCGAGGAGCAGCGTCAGGCGCTCAGTCAGAATCAGCTACGTAGCTGGTGCCGCCGGCAGTTTCTGAATTATCTGCGCATGCGTGAATGGCGCGAAACCCACCGGCAGTTGCTGTTGACTTGCCGTGACCTGAACCTGCAGATCAACAAGGAGCCGGCCGATCACGATCTGGTACACCGGGCCCTGCTGGCCGGTCTGCTCAGCCAGCTTGGCAGCAAGACCGAAGAGGGTGATTATCTCGGTGCCCGCCAGCGGCGCTTCATGCTGCACCCGTCCTCGGCTCTGGCACGCAAGCGGCCGGCCTGGGTGATGGTCGCCGAGCTAACCGAAACCCGGCGCCTGTACGGGCGTCTCGCTGCGAAGATTGATCCGGCCTGGGTCGAGCCGCTTGCCGGCCATCTGCTCAAGAGCAGCCACAGCGAGCCGCACTGGGAGAAGAAGCGCGGACAGGTGGTGGCCTATGAGCAGATCAGTCTGTACGGGCTGATCATCGTGCCGCGGCGCAAGGTGCACTTTGGCCCCATCGACCCGGTGGCAGCACGGGAAATCTTCATTCGCCAGGCGCTGGTAGCCGGCGAATGGCACGGCCGGGCTCCTTTCAATCAGGCCAATCGTGCTTTGCTCGCCGAGCTGGACGAGCTCGAAGCCAAGGCCCGCAAGCGCGACATTCTGGTAGACGACGAAACGCTGTATCGCTACTTCGATGAGCGCATTCCGGCGGACATTTTCCAACTGGCCAGCTTCGAGCGCTGGGTAAGGCGCGAGAGCCAGAGCAACCCCCGACTTCTGCACATGACGCGGGAAGAGCTGTTGCAGCGTGATGCCCGTGAGGTCAGCACCGAGCAGTATCCCGATGCATGGCGCTGGGATCGGGTGCAGTTGCCCCTGAGCTATCATTTCGAACCGGGGCATCCCGCCGACGGGGTCACTTTACGGGTTCCGGCGGCGCTTTTGCGGCAGTTGCCGGAGGAGCGGCTGGAATGGCTGGTGCCCGGCCTGTTGTATGACAAGTGTCTGGCGCTGGTGCGCGGGCTGCCCAAGGCGTTGCGCAAGAACTTCGTTCCGGTGCCCGACTTCGTACGCGCCGCACTGGAGCGCATGGCGTTCGGCCAGGGCAGTCTGACCCAGGCTCTGGGACAGGAGCTCACCCGCATGACCGGGGCGCGGCTGCCCGATGAGGTCTGGGTGGATGTCGAGCTACCTGATCACCTGCGCATGCGCATCGAGGTGGTGGATGCCGATGGCAGCGTCATAGCAGCCGGCCGAGACTACGGAGCCCTGTGCCGAGAGCTGTCCGGCCGACCGGCCGAAGCACAAGCCTCCACACCGCTGGAGCGCGCCCCCGAGGTGCACCCGGCCGGGCAGACGCAGCTTCCCTCCAGCATAGAACGCAAGCAGGCCGGTATTGCCGTAACGCTTTACCCGGCGTGGGCCGAGGAGGGTGATCAGGTCGTCGAGCAGCTATTCGACATCGAGGCACAGGCCCTGCAGGCACACCGACGCGGACTACAGCGACTGCTGCTGAATCGGTTGACCGAGCAGGTTCGCTTCGTTCGTCAGAAGGTCACCGCAATCAAGGATGCCGCCATCTACTATCGCGAGTTGGGTAATGCCCAGCAGCTCACCGACGACATTATGCTGGCGGCGGTGGATGCGGTGTTTTTGCCACCCGACCAGCCATTGCCGCGGGATCCTGCGAGCCTCGACCAACGTTTCGAGCGGGGCAGAGGTGACTGGATCGCTGCGGTCGAGCGTCTATCTGTCGATGTGCTCGCCTTGCTCAAGGCCTGGCATGCAGTCCAGAAGCGGCTCAAGGGGCGAATCGATCTGTCCTGGGCACTGGCACTGAACGACATTCGCGAGCAGCTCGCTCATCTGGTCTACAAGGGCTTCGTGCGAGACGTGCCGGGCGAATGGCTCAAGCAGTATCCGCGGTACTTTGCGGCACTCGAGCAGCGGCTCGACAAACTGCCGGGGCAGGTCCAGCGTGATCGGGTCTGGACCGACGAGCTTCAGCAGTTCTGGCAGCAGTACAAGGCCAGGGCGGAGAAATACCGCCAGGAAGGGCGTGCTACCGACGCACTGGAAGCCTGGCGCTGGTTGCTCGAAGAGTATCGTGTTTCACTCTTCGCCCAGCAGCTCGGCACCCGCACGCCGGTTTCTGCCAAGCGGTTGAACAAGCTGTGGCAGGAGATGGTGCCCTGACGCGTCGGGGCGACAAAACCCGGCGCGAATGGCGTGATTCAGGCCTCGGTTTGGACTATGCTTGCCACCCATGGGAAGTGCGTTTTTTCCCGACATCGCCCTGGCCATCGCCAGTCAGCGGTGCACTGCCAACACTATAACGAGGACCGACCGTGCAGAGAGTCGTAATCAGCGGAACGGGTTTGTACACGCCACCCAACAGCATCAGCAATGAAGAGCTGGTGGCCAGCTTCAATGCCTACGTCGAGAAGTTCAACAGCGAGAATGCCGAGGCGATCGCCCGGGGTGAAGTGACTGCTCTGGCGCCATCGAGCACCGAGTTCATCGAAAAGGCTTCCGGTATCAAGAGCCGCTTCGTGGTGAACAAGAGCGGTATCCTCGACGTCGACCGCATGAAGCCCTACATCCCCGAGCGCAGCAACGACGAATGGTCGATTCTCTGCGAAATGTCGGTCAAGGCAGCGACCCAGGCCCTCGAGCGCAGCGGTCGCACCGCTGCCGATATCGACGGCGTCATCGTCGCCTGCTCCAACTTGCAGCGTGCCTATCCGGCGATCGCCGTGGAAGTTCAGGAAGCTCTTGGCATCGAAGGCTTCGGCTTCGACATGAACGTCGCCTGTTCCTCTGCGACCTTCGGTATTCAGGTAGCGGCCAACTCGGTTCAGCTCGGGCAGGCGCGAGCGATCCTCATGGTCAATCCGGAGATCTGCACCGGTCACATGAACTTCCGCGACCGTGACAGCCATTTCATTTTTGGTGATGCCTGTACTGCGGTGATCGTCGAACGGGCCGAAGGTGCGGTATCCGAGCACCAGTATGAGATCCTCGGCACCAAGCTGCTGACCAAGTTCTCCAATAACATCCGCAACAACTTCGGATTCCTCAATCGTGCCGACGAAAGCGGCATCGATCATCCGGACAAGCTGTTCATCCAGCAGGGCCGCAAGGTATTCAAGGACGTCTGCCCGATGGTGGCTGAACTGATCGCCGCCCACCTTCAGGAGAATGGCCTGCCGGTGTCCGACATCAAGCGCTTCTGGCTGCATCAGGCCAACCTGAACATGAACATGCTGATTGCCCGCAAACTGCTCGGTCGCGATCCGGAAGAGCATGAAGCGCCGGTGGTGCTCGACGAATACGCGAACACCAGTTCGGCTGGCTCGATCATTGCCTTTCACAAGTACCAGGACGATCTGTCGTCCGGCACTCACGGGGTCATCTGCTCCTTTGGTGCGGGTTACTCCATCGGCTGCGTGATCGTTCGGAAGCTGTAACACGTCGTTCATGTGACGGACTCCGTTCCGTCACATTTCTGCCGCATAGTTGCATCCATCTGAGCCAAGGCAGCGCTCAGGTGTGTGTGCTCCTCCTCCTGCATCTCCGTCCATCCGGACGGAGACTTTTTCCCAAGTTATCCAATGTGCTGTTCTGCAACGGCATTTTCGTGTTTACGAAAATTGGCGAAAGTTCCCGCTGACCTCAAATCTTCACAAAGCTGTAACGGATCGTTCATCTGCCATTTCCATAATCCCTTCCAGTCGTAAAGACCACGTCACATCACGCCGAGCTGACGTTTTTAAATCCGAAGGAGAAGCTAGATGAACAAAAAGTTGCTTGCGATTGTTGTTGGGGCCGCTGCGGCGATGCCGATGGCCACCATGGCAAACGTGACTGTCTACGGTCGTGCGCACGTGTCGGTCGACTTCCTGGACAATGGCGCTCAGTACAGCGAGACCAACATCTCCAGCAACTCTTCCCGCCTGGGTTTCAAGGCGGACAAGGAAGTTGGTGATCTGACTGCTTTCGTGCAGATCGAGCAGGAAATCAACATCAGCAACAGCGGCACCACCGACACCCTGACCACCCGCGATACCTTCGTCGGTCTGCGTGGCGGCTTCGGTTCGCTGAGCGTTGGCCGCTTCGACAGCCCCTTCAAGGTGGCTCGTGGTCCGGCCAACCTGTTCGGTGACCAGGTCGGTGACATGCGCAACCTGACCCGCGTCGGCAACGCCCGCTTTGACGAGCGTACCGAGAACACCGTTCAGTACTCCACCCCGAACTTCAACGGCCTGGTTGGCGCTATCGCCTACTCGCACCACGAAGGTTCGGTGAACCTGGATACCGAAGAGCGTGACAAGGACAGCACCATCAGCACCTCCGTCACCTATGTCGCCGGCCCCTTCGACGGTGCACTGGCCTACGAGCGTGCCGACGAGAACACCGTACGTGGTGAGCGTGACGCATGGCGTCTGGCTGCCGGCTACAAGATCACCCCGGCAGTACGTCTGGTCGGCTTCTATCAGAAAGCCAACTACGACGGCGGCACACCGGCTCAGCAGGACTTGCTCAGCTCCGACGTCTATGGTCTTGGGGCGGACTTCAAGGTAGCTCCCAATACTTACATCCGCGGCATGTGGCTCAACCGCGAAGCCGATGCGGATGATACCGAGAGCAACATGTACGTCGTGGGCATCGAGCATCGTCTGGACAGCGCTCTGCGCCTGTACGCCAACTACGCCATGGTCAATAACGACGACGCGGTTGCCCTGACTCCCTGGAGCCAGGCGCGCACCGCCACTCCGTCCGGCGCACTGGGTGAGCGTTCACGCGGTCTGTCAGCGGGTCTGCGTTACGACTTCTGATCCTTCGGATCGGAAACCAAGGCCGGGCAGCGATGCCCGGCTTTTTTGTACCTGGTAAACGACGGTCACCGAACTGTCATCAAAATGCCTTAGTTTTGTAGTGGCACGACAGGGTCCCCCGGCATTCGTCAGGGGGCAAGAACATCCTTCCTCAGGGAAACACCATGCGTAACATCCTCTGCATTGCTTTTGCTCTGCTACTCACCGCCTGCGCCCAGAATGCGCCTATTCGCCTTTACGAGGGGGCCGAGCGCAACCCGTCGCAAGTGCTGGTCGTTCGGGTGCCGGCGGATCTGGAAGTGGAAACCATCAATGGTTCCAAGGCCCCGGGGCTCGGCGGGCTTGGCCGTGACGAGTACCAGACGTTGCACCTGCAGCCGGGCGACTACGAAATTACAGCCTTCTACAAGGGCGTGTTCGATGTGATGGGGGTGAATACCGAGGTGGTTCGTTCGCGCATTGCAGTTTTCACCGTGTCCGGCCAGGCTGGAGAGGTGTGGACGCTGGACTTCAAGCGCCCGGCCAACCTCGAAGAAGCGCGCCGCATGCGCCAGCGTTTTGATGCCTGGGCTGCGAATACTGCGACAGGGCAGCGCATCGAGGCGCGTCAGGGCGGCCTGCCAAACACCATCACAACCCAGCTGCTGGGCTCTGCGTCTGCTGCACCCACCGCCGTGAAGCCAGCCGCAACGAGCATCCAGCCCCAGAACGCGCCGCCGGCATCGCTGCCGCACAACGCGCCCGCCGCATCACTGCCCCACAACGACGCAACGCTCACCACGCTCAAACAGCTTTGGGAGCTCCTCACCCCGGAAAGCCGTCAGGCCTTTCTGGAGTGGCAAAGCAGGCAGTGAGACCGGGCTAGGTCGCGGCTGAGGGGCCATTTCCATCGAGCAGGCGCTCGATAGCCCGAATCGGAATTCCGGGGCGGCGGGTCCTTCGCCTGTCGCTCTGGCTGTGGCATGCTGGTCGGATGAAGATCCGCCAGCTAGACGCCATCGCACAGATTCCAGCCGCCCAATGGGATGCCCTGTTGGAGCAGGACTATCCGTTTCTGCGGCACGCCTTTCTCGACGCCCTTGAGCGCAGTGGTTCGGTCGCCCCGGCCACCGGCTGGTCACCCGCGCACCTGATCGTAGAACGTGAGGACGGCTGCCTCGAAGCGCTCATGCCGCAGTACTACAAGACCCACAGCTACGGCGAATACGTCTTTGATTTCCAATGGGCCGATGCTCTCGAGCGGGCAGGGCGGCGGTATTACCCCAAGCTGCTGACAGCGGTGCCATTTTCCCCGGTTCAGGGCCCCCGCCTGATCAGCCGTAGCCACCAGGCTCGGCAGGCACTGCTCGACCATATCGACAGCCTGTTGGCCCTGGGTGAGGTGTCCAGCGCTCATCTGCTGTTCAACACGGGGGCAGAGAATCCCGCCCTTGAAGCCGCGGGCTGGGTGCAGCGCCTTGGTTGCCAGTTCCATTGGCACAACCGTGGCTACCAGTGCTTTGACGACTTTCTCGCGCAGTGCAACTCCCGCAAGCGCAAGAACTTTCGCAAGGAGCGCCAGACCATTGCCCAGGCCGGCATCGGCTTCCGCTGGTTGGTGGGTGAAGAGATCAGCGAAAGGGACTGGGAGGTGTTCTATCCGTTCTACGCCGCCACGTACCTCAAGCGCGGTCAGCATCCCTATCTCAGCCAGGAATTCTTCACGCTCATGGGCAAAGGCATGCCCGATTCGATCCGACTGGTCTTCGCCGAGCACCAGGGCAAGGAGGTTGCTGCCGCGCTGTTTCTGGCAGGTGAGGACACGCTCTACGGCCGCTATTGGGGTTGTCTGGAGGAATACGACCGCCTGCACTTCGAGACCTGCTTCTACCAGGGCATGGACCGCTGCATCGCGGAAGGATTGGCGCGTTTCGATGCGGGTGCCCAGGGCGAGCACAAGCTGATAAGAGGCTTCGAACCCACGCTCACCCAATCCTGGCACAAGCTGGTACCGGGCCTGCACGAGGCGGTGGAGAATTTTCTGCAGCGGGAGCGCCCTGGCGTACGCGCCTACGCAGAGGAGGCGCGCCAATACCTGCCTTATCGCCAGTAGCGGCAGGCGTAGCGCAGGCGCGCTACACCCCCGAGACTTACTCCGCCGCAGCGGCGTCCTTGATGCGTACGTTGAGAATGGTAACGGGATTGGTTGGCACGTTCTGATGCCCCGCCTGGTTGCCGGTCGGCACCTTGGCGATGGTCTCGACTACGTGCTGCCCATCGACCACCTTGCCGAATACCGCATAGCCGAAATCACGTGAACCGTGGTTGAGGAAGTCGTTGTTGCTCAGGTTGATGAAGAACTGGCTGGTCGCGCTGTCGCGGACCTGGGTGCGGGCCATGGCGACCGTGTAGCGGTCATTCTTCAGGCCATTGTCCGCCTCGTTCCTGATCGGTGCACCGGTTTCACGCTGACGCATGTCCGGGGTAAAGCCACCGCCCTGTATCATGAAGCCAGGAATCACCCGGTGAAAGACAGTGCCATCGTAATGCCCGGCTCTGGCGTAACGCAGAAAGTTCTCGACGCTGACCGGTGCGGCCTCTGCGTTGAGCTCCATCTCTATGTCGCCATGACTGGTGGCGAGGATAACGCGCGGGTTGTCCGCAAGACTGGTCGAGGCAAAGACCATCAGGGCGCAGGCCCCTACAAGACGCTTGAGCATCGTGCTACTCCATCTGTTTTGTTGTCAGGCTGCTTTCGCAGTCCCGCATTCTCGCAGAAAACCCAGCATCAGCGCATTGAAAGTCTCGACCTGGTCGATCGGGCTGGCGTGGCGTGAATCGCTGATCACCTCGAGGCGGGCGTCCCCAAGACGCGCGACGTACTCGCGCTTGTGCTCGACCGGTGTGTAATCACCATCGCCGGCTACAACCAGTACCGGGCAGCAGATGCGCTGCAGGCGATCGGCTACTCCCCAGCCGATGATGGCGCGCAGTGATGCGAGATAGGGTCCACGCGCGTTCTCACGCCACCGCTGCTCGAAGGTCTGGCGCAGCTCTGCCTGCTCGGGCTTGGGGAACAGGAGCTTGCCCAGCGCCTTGGCAGTAACCCCCAGCGGAAAGGCATGAGCCAACAGCAGCCGCTTCGCAACCATCAGGTATTCCGCAGGGCGTCGGGGTTTGACCTCGGGCGCACTGTTGATGATGGTAAGACTGGCTGGCACCTCGGGATGGTCGGTTGCCAACTGAAAGGCGATCATGCCGCCCATGGAGATTCCGATGATGTGAGGCCGTTGCAGTTGCAGTTCATCGATCAGTGCCTTGGTGTCATCGGCAAAGCGCTTGATCGAATAGCCGGACGGTGGCTTGTCACTCTGACCGTGTCCGCACATGTCTATGCAGATGACACGGTAGTAGGGGAGCAGGGCGGGAATCTGGTGCTCCCAGTCGCGCGTGCTGGAGCCGAGCCCGTGAAGCAGGATGACCGGATCGCCAGTCCCTTCGTCGGAATAGAAAAGGCGGTGTCCGTTACGGGTGAAGTAAGGCATGTTCAGTCCTGGCTGCCGTGATGGTCCATTCTAGTCGGCTGCTTCGCTGCCGGAGAAGCCTTTGGCCGTATCCTTCATGGAATGTTCAACAAGCAGCTCGGCAAGAATCTGTGAGGCCGGGCCTAGCGGGCGGTCCTTGTTCGCATACAGGAACAGGTGGTGCGAGCGGCGCCCGCCCTGTTGCAGGGGCAGTTCGCACAATGCACCGCTCTGCAAGTGCGCGTTTACTTCCTGTGTGGGCAGCCAGGCAAACCCGAGGCCGGACATCACCATTTTCGAAGCAGTGTAGAGGCTGGCTACCGTCCAGCGCTGCTCGGCTCCCAGCCAACCGGTATCCCGGGGCTGTCGCTGCCCCGAGTCGCGGATCACCACCTGCAGGTGCTCTTCCAGGTCCCTGTGATTCAACTGGCGCTGCAACTGCAGCAAAGGATGGCCGGGCGCTGCGACTGCTACGAATTCCACGGAACTGAGTTGCCGCGGCAGGTAGCCTGGAATGCTCAAGCCGGAGATCGCCAGGTCCGCGCTACCGTCGACCAGCCGCTCTTCCACGCCGGAAAGCACCTCTTCACGCAACTGGACTCGGCAGCCCTTGCTCTGTGGCATGAATGCGAGAAGGGCGCTGGTCAGGCGCTCGGTGGGGTAGGCGGCATCCACCACCAACTGAACCTCTGCCTCCCATCCCTGCTCCATATTCCAGGCAAGGAGCTCAAGCTGGCTTGCCTGCTGGACCAGATTGCGCGAACGTCGCAGCAGGACACTGCCGGCCTCGGTAAGCACGGCACGCCGACCCTCGATGCTCAGCAGGGGAACGCCCAGTTGTTCCTGCATGCGCGCGACGGTATAACTGACCGAAGACTGTGAGCGGTGCAGCGCCTGCGCCGCCTGGGCGAACCCACCGTGGTCGACCACCGCCTGCAGCGTTCGCCATTGTTCGAGCGTAACGCGTGGGGCCTTCATCAGGGCGCCTCCTTTTCGAAAGAACGATCAATACGGAGCAGCACATGAAACTACTGCTTGTTGGGCTATTTGGCCTGTCACTGCCATTCACCGCCGCTGCCTTTCCCGTCGATGTCGAGGTGCAGTCCGACGGCGTTTCGATCGTTGCCAGCAGCTCGTACCTGAGCAACATCGCTACCGTCACCCTCGTCAATGAAGGGGCAGAAAACGCGCTTTGCGAGGCGCGCTTCGTCAACGGTCCGGAACGCCCCTCACCAAGCCGCGTACGGCTGAACACTGGCGAGCAGACAGTCATGACCCAGGCCTTCCAGCGGCATATCAACCGAGTGCGCGTCACGGTCAGCTGCAAGCCGGACTAGATATATCGAAATGATAAATCATTTCTAGCGATATATTGCGCTTTTTTATCGGAAAACAGGTTCTTATCATGATCGCCATCCTTAACAGTCAAATGGAGCACGACCATGAGCACGATCCTTGTTCTGCAGACCAGTGCCCGCCAGAGCGGGTCACTTTCCCGTGAATACACCGACCGCCTGGTAGCGGCACTCACAGCTCGCCAGCCCGACGCACGCATAGTCACCCGTGACCTGGGTGCTGCGCCCATCCCGCATCTGGACGAGACCCTGCTGGGTGGCTGGATGAAGCCGGAGGCCGAGCGTAACGACGCCGAGCGCGCCGCTGCGGCACGCAGCGATGAACTGGTTAACGAGCTGCTGGCTGCTGACACGGTGATTATCGGCTCTGCCATGTACAATTTCGGGATTACATCGACCCTCAAGGCCTGGCTGGACCACGTTCTGCGCGCCGGTGTGACCTTCCGTTATACCGAGAACGGCCCCGAAGGCCTGGCTGGGGGTCGCAAGGTCTATGTAGTTACGGCTCGCGGCGGCATGTACCAGGGCAGTCCGCTCGATCACCAGGAGCCCTATCTGAAAACCGCGCTGGGCTTCATCGGCATCGACGACATCGAGTTCATCCATGTGGAAGGGCAGGCGATGGGTGAGGACGCGGCCGCCAAGGGACGTGAGGTGGCCGACAGGGTGCTGGGCGAGTTGGCAGCCTGAGCCATCCCGCAGGCATAAAAAAACCCGGCATTGCCGGGTTTTTGTTGTTTGGCTCCGCGACCTGGACTCGAACCAGGGACCCAATGATTAACAGTCATTTGCTCTACCGACTGAGCTATCGCGGAACTGATGTCGCGCACTTTATCAAAAATCCGATCAAAGTCAACGCCTTGGATCGGATTTCGACAAGGGCTTGAAGCTTCAGGCCCGGCGCATCACGGTCGCCATGGCATTTGCCACGTGATCGATATTACCTTCGTTCAGGGCTGCCACACAGATGCGCCCACTGCTGACCGCATAGATGGCGAACTCGTCGGCCAGGCGCTTTACCTGGTCCTTGTTCAGACCGGAATAGGAGAACATGCCCCGCTGACGCTGGATGAAGTCGACGTCGCCTTCCACCCCGGCGGCCCGCAGCTTGTCAGCCAATGCCTGGCGCATGCCGCGAATGCGCTCGCGCATTTCGGCCAGCTCTTCTTCCCACATGCCATACAGCTCAGGGTTGTTGAGCACGGCGGCGACGATCTTTGCGCCATGGGTCGGCGGGTTGGAGTAGTTGGTACGGATCACGCGCTTGAGCTGGGAAAGTACACGTGCCTGCTCTTCCGCCGATTCGGTAACCAGGGTCAGTGCGCCGACGCGCTCGCCATACAGCGAGAACGACTTGGAAAAGGAGCTGGCAATGAACACGGGCAGGCCGGTCTCGGCGAACAGGCGCACGGCAAGCGCGTCGTCCTGCAGGTTCTCACCAAAACCCTGATAGGCAATATCCAGGAAGGGGACGTGCTTGCGGCGCTGAACCACATCGATCACCTTGGCCCAGTCGGCCAGCGTCAGGTCGACCCCGGTGGGGTTGTGGCAGCAGGCGTGCAGCAGCACCACGCTGCCCTCCGGCAATGCTTCCAGCCCCTGCAACATGCCTGCGAGGTTCAGGCCCTTGGTTTCCG
>JAUVYN010000136.1 GCA_030603065.1 Pseudomonas sp. | reverse complement strand
AGCCGACAGGTCGATCGGCAGCGGAACGAAGTCGGCGTACTCCTCCTGCAGATCGCTGCCCAGAGGAGCAACGTCCAGATCTGGCGCATCGACGTCAGCAAAGGCTGCCATATAGGCATCGCGTGGTTGCACCCTCAACCTTGGTCGGCCACTTGCAGCCTGCACAGCCTGGGCAGGGGCAGCGGCTTGCTCGGAACCCCCGACCGCCGCTTGCATCGGCTCGACCAGGCAAAGTGCTCCGGCACGTTCGATGGCCTCCCGGTACTTGGCTGCGGAGTCCTGGTCAAGGCCCTGCTTGATCACTACCCGAGCACCGGAAAACAGTACGTCGAGCTGCCGCTCCGGTGCCTGGAACAGTTGCCCCAGTCGCGTCCGCGCCTGTTCCAGCGTGTACCCCGGTCTGACCTGTCCCTGGAATACGATTTGAAAAGTCTGCATCTTGTCACTCCCTGGCAGCGATTAACGGTTAGTATGGACAGCCTGGGGCCTGACCACAACACTGAAGAAAACGCCGGTCCTCATACGGAGGAGACATGATCGTTCGCACCATGATGCTACTGGGCACCTTTCTGTTGCTGTCCGGTTGCGCAATGTTCGGCCAGTCCTATACCAAGCCGGAAGTCCGCCTGGCGAATGTCGAGATGCTCAAGGCAAACATGTGGGAGCAGTCGTTTCGTCTGCGCCTGCGGGTGGACAATCCGAACAGCCGCAGCCTGCCGATCCGGGGCATGCATTACGAGGTCTACCTGAACGATGCGCGTCTCGCCACCGGCGTAAGCGACCGTGCCTTCACCGTACCGGCTTACGGCTCGCAGCATTTCGATCTGGAGGTGCGCTCCAATCTCTGGCGGCACCTTGGCGATCTGGCCCGCATGGTCGACCGGCAGCAACCGATGACCTATCGCATCGAAGGTCACATCAGGACCGGGATGTTCTTTTCTCCGCGCCTGACGCTGCGCGAGCAGGGAACACTGGACCCTGCCAATCTGAAATTCTGAGGTCTGACAATGCCTATCTGGATAATCGTCCTTGCGCTGTCGGTAGTTATCGCACTGGCAGGCTATGCCTTCGTACTCTGGCGACGGGTCTGGGCTGCGGACAAGCAACGTGAGCAGCGCGAGACAGAACGCAACGAGCGCCTGGCCGCTGACATCAGGTTCCTTTCGCAGAGCCTGCTCGAAGGCCAGGTGCCGCTGATCGAAGGTTCCATCCGCATCAAGGTTCTACTCGACAACTATTCGGGTCCTCGCCGCAACGGTCTGCAGATCGATATTTTCGAGCGGATCTATGACAGCACCTCGCACATTCCGACGCATCAGGGCTGGAAAGACCTGCCGCGCAGCGAGCGTGATCAGTATCGAGCGCACATGGACGAGATAGAACGAACGCAGCGCCCCGAGATAGAACGCGCTGCGCAGCAGCTCAGCCAGGGGCTGAGCTGAACCGGACCGGTCAGACGACCGAATTGCCCCCATCGACGGCAATTGCCTGACCGGTGACGTGGCGGGAGGCTTCCGAGGCGAGATACACCGCCGTTCCCTTGATGTCGTCATCGCCACCAACGCGACCAAGTGGTGTCCCCTTGATGATCACTTCGCTGACCTTTTCCAGGCCTTTGGAGAGCTTGGTCGGAAAATAGCCGGGGCAGATCGCGTTGACATTGATGTTGTAAGGCCCCCACTCGCCCGCCAGCGCACGGGTCAGGTTGATGGCCGCTGCCTTGCTGGTGTTGTACGCCGACGTTGCCACGGTATTCGGACGATTGCCCTTGAGGCCGGCGATCGAAGCGATATTGATGATCTTGCCGCTGCGCTGCGGAATCATGAAGCGACGAGCTACTTCCTGAGCCACCAGGAAACAGGCATCGACGTTCAGGTGCATAACCTTGCGCCAGCCTTCATAGCTGTGCTCCTCAGCCGGTTGGCCCCAGGTTGTGCCGGCGTTGTTCACGAGGATATCGATGGTGCCGAATTTGGCTTCGACGGCATCCACCAGCGCCTTGACCGGATCGTTGTCCAGCTTGCCCAGATCATTGGCAACTCCTGCTGCTTCGATACCCCGGCTGTTAAGATCAGCGACCACCTCATCGACTTCGGCTCCGTTGCGCGCGCTGATGAAGACCTTCGCGCCCATCTCGCCGAACGCCTCGGCCATCTGCAGGCCGAGACCTTTGGTACCACCGGTGATCAGGGCGACCTTACCGGTCAGGTCGAACAGTTGCTTGACGCTCATGGCTTATCCTCTTTGTTCGTGGCTGTACAAAACGACACCACATCATAGTCCGTCGCTCGCCGGGGCCGGAGCATTAGTGATCTGCGTGATATCCCGCCCGGCTTCGGTGTTATCATGCACCCCTTTTCAAGGCAGACCCAATTCATGGCAGAGCACGACTTCCGGCGCAGCGCGTTAAATCCGTCACATACTCTGGTGGAGTGCCGTACTCTGGCCCCGGGCCGCTATCAGGTGACCGCCCAGGGTGGCAGCGTGCAGCCCGGCGACCGCCTCATCTGTACCGTCAGGGGTAGTCAAAACCTGCCACTGACGCTGACGGTGGAGAAGGTCCGACAGCTGATCAACCCGCCGGGGCAATGGACTGCCATGGCCAGCGGACCGGACATGCGTGGCATGCTGGTGCTCGGCTGGTCTATTCGCTGCGACGAATGCACCCGCGAGCAGGCGTTCGAATTCCTGGCCAACGAGCGCGACGATCTTGCAGCGCGCACCGAGCGGGCAGTGAAGCGAATTGGCGAACTAGGCTGGACCCCTCGCGCGGAGAACCATCTCTGTCCCGCCTGCTCTCGGCGCACCCACTGAGCTCAGAAAAGACTCAGCTGCTCGCCCAGCGGGCTGCGCGCGTTATCGAGCCGCACTCCTACTCCGATCAGACGGACCGGCTGGCCACCTCGAGCGAAAGCCTGAGCACAGAGTTCCCGATAGCCTTCCGGAGTCACCGGCGCGCCGGCCTGCTCGAGTGTGGTCTGGGTAAAATCGCGAAACTTGAGTTTGACGAAGGGCTTGCTGACTCGGTAATGCGCATCCAGACGACCTAGCCGCTGGGCCAGCTTCTCCAGCAGCGCGGGCAACTCGGCAAGACATGCGGACAGGTCCGGCAAATCCTGATCGAATGTGTTTTCTACACTGACCGACTGCCGCCGACTCTCCACCACCACCGGTCGCTCGTCGATCCCCCGGGCGAGCTGCCATAGCCTTTCACCGAAGCTGCCGAATTCCTTTGCCAAATCCTGCTTGCGCCATGGCAGCAACTCGCCACACACATCGATTCCAAGGCGCTTGAGGCGTTCTGCCGTAACTCGGCCGACCCCATGCAGGCGCTCCACCGGCAGCGTGCGGACGAACGCCTCCACGTCCTCGGGCAGGATCACCTTGAGCCCGTCAGGTTTGTTCCAGTCGCTGGCGATCTTGGCGAGAAACTTGTTCGGCGCCACCCCGGCAGACACGGTGATACCTTGGGATTCTCGCACCCGCGCGCGAATGGCCTCAGCCATCAGCGTAGCGCTGCCGCGGCAGGCTTCGCTGGTGCTGACATCAAGGAAGGCCTCATCCAGAGACAGCGGCTGGATCAGCGTCGTGTAATCGGTAAAGATCGCCTGGATGGCTTCCGACACCTCTCGATAGGCAGCCATCCTGGGCGGGACGATCAACAGGTCCGGGCAAAGCTTCCGGGCGTAAGCCGAAGCCATCGCCGAGCGCACCCCGTACGCGCGGGCCTCGTAGTTGCAGGTGGCTATGACGCCCCGCTTGCCGGGGTCGCCCCCCACTGCCAGCGGCCGGCCACGCAGCCTGGGGTCATCGCGCATTTCGATGGCAGCATAGAAGCAGTCGCAGTCGATGTGGATGATCTTGCGCACGGGACACCGAAGGGAAACGGGGCCGACAGTGTAACTCAGCCGGCGACCACCTGATTGCGTCCGGCCCGCTTGCCCCGATACATGGCTGCATCGGCCCGCTGCACCAGACTTTCCAGCATCATTTCACCGGGCAGGCGCTCGACGACGCCGGCGGTTGCGGTAATGTTGACCTCACGATCTCCGATGCTCAGCGGAGTGGTCGCCAGGGTTCGAATGAATCGATTGGCAATATGGCGGGCGGTCTCGAGGTCCGTGTCGGGCAGAAGCACCACAAATTCCTCGCCTCCCAGCCGGCCAAGGATGTCGATGGTCCGAAAGTTCTCTCGACAGAGCTGCGCGACCGCCTTGAGCACCAGGTCCCCGGCCGAATGGCCCCAGGTGTCGTTGACCTGCTTGAAGTGGTCGAGATCGATGATGCACAGCGCCAGCGCCTGTCCCTTGCGGTCAGCGCGGGCGATTTCCTGCCCGAATAGCCGCTCGTACTGACGCCGGTTGTTCAGACCGGTGAGGGAATCGGTAGTGGCTTGCAGCAACAGCGCATCCTGCAGGCGCGCGCGCTCCTCCATCTCCCGAGTGAGGATACCGTTGTAATGTTCCGCCTTGCGCCACATGGCGTATTGCTTGCGCTGAAGTACCTGAGTGCGCACCGCGGCGCCCCAGCCGATCAGAATCGGCGCCAGCAACAGCACACCCAGACCGAACAGCTCCCGACCCGTCTTGGGATTGATGTAATCCACCATCACCATGGTACAGACTGCCATGTAAACGGATACACCCAGCACCGCCGGTATGCGATTGGGCACGAAGATGAACAGCGCAATGAGCATGATAAGCGTGAGGGTGACCGTCCAGGCAGCCAGCTCCGGTCGCATCAGATAGATACCCATGAACAGCGTGATTGCACCAACCTCAATGGCGGACACCCAGCGGGCCTGGGTCGCCAGCACCGGGCGCTGCCGCACCAGCCAGGCAAAGGCGATAAGGGCAATCGCAGTGGACAGGCGAATGCCGAGCATGATGCCGAACTCGGTCGAACTGCCCAGTGCGTGGTAGTCCGGGACCGCAAATAACATGACCAGTACCGCCCAGACCAGCAGTGCCATGCGCAACTGGCGGCCAAGCAGATGCTGGTTGTCCTGAAGGTAACGGGACTCCACCCCACGATCGCGAAACTCGCCGGTCCAGCCACTGACCTTCCAGTTACCTGCCGGCGGCTGCGGAACACGCTGGCGCTCCGGCAAGAGGTGAAGGTCAGACTCGGACTGTTCGGTCATGCAAGGTTTCCTGGAAAATGCATTTCAGGCCGCCGTGATCACTCGATTGCGACCGGCCTGCTTGCCATCGTAGAGCGCCTTGTCGGCGCGGCGGATCACGTCCTCGATCGCCCTGTCGTCCGCGGCAACTTCGGTGACGCCAAATGTTGCACTGAGCGCAATGGTAACCTCCGGAGTGACCAGCGGCGACGCGAGCAGGTGCTCGCGCATGCGATTCACTACAATCGAAGCCTGCGCCAGATCGGTATCCGGGAGCAGCATGATGAATTCTTCGCCACCGAAACGCCCGACAATGTCCGACTGACGCAGCCGCTGTGTAAAAAGCGTAGCGATATGCTTGAGCACCTGATCCCCAAGGTCGTGCCCGTACTTGTCGTTGACCTGCTTGAAGTGGTCCAGGTCCAGCACGCAGAGCGACATCGGACTATCGAGCCGCCTGGCACGTTCCCTTTCGCGCTCGAAAAGCAGTTCATACTGACGCCGGTTGAACAACCCCGTCAGCGGATCGGTGGTGGCCTGCCGCTTGAGCTCCACTTCCAGTTCTTCTCGCCGTTTGATCTCGCTTTCCAGAGCTCGGTTCACATCCACCATGCCACGCAACAACGCGAACTGCTCACGCTGCACGATCTGCAGTCGCAGCGAGGCTACGTAGCCAACCACGGTGGGCAGCGCCAGGATGAACCCAAGACCGACAAGCGATGCCGAGGAGGCGCCCTTGAGGAAAAGCGTGTAAAGCGTACCGGCAATACCGAAACCCGCTGCCAGGCTCGCCAGTTTCAC
>JAUVYN010000062.1 GCA_030603065.1 Pseudomonas sp. | reverse complement strand
CCTGCGCCCTACCCCCACGCATCCGGACTGGAAGAGTGGGCCATCATGCTCGACAGCGACGGTCAGGACGAATGGGTCGAGCTCGCGCCCGTCGCCGACTACCGTGAGCTGGAGGCGACCACCCTGCTCGAACTGATCCGTGACGCGGGTATCAGCGGCCTGGGCGGTGCGGGCTTTCCGACCGCGGCCAAGCTCAAGGCCCGGCCTGAGCAAAAGATCCACACGCTGATCATCAACGGCACCGAGTGCGAGCCCTATATCACCGCAGATGACACCGTGATGCGCTACCGGGCGCCGGAGATCGTCTCGGGAATCGAGATCCTGATGCATATTCTGCATCCGGAGCAGGTGCTTATCGGCATCGAGGACAACAAGCCCGAGGCCATCGCGGCCATGCGCGCCGCAGTCGGTGCGCGTACGGATATGCAGGTCGTGGTGTTCCCGACCAAGTACCCCTCGGGTGGCGAAAAGCAGCTGATTCAGATCCTCACCGGTACCGAAGTGCCCAGCGGCGGCCTGCCGGCGGATATAGGCATGGTCTGCCAGAACATCGGCACCATGGCCGCGGTGCACGACGCCGTGGTTCTGGGCCAGCCGCTGATCAGCCGCATCACCACGCTGACCGGCGCGGCGCTGGAGCGGCCGACCAACGTTCAGGCGCTTATCGGCACGCCGATTCGCGAGCTGCTTGCCTTTGCCGGGCTGCAACCCGAAAAGCTGTATCGCCTCGTGATGGGCGGCCCCATGATGGGCTTCACCCTGCAGAGCATGGATGCGCCCATCGTCAAGACCACCAACTGCCTGCTGGCCGGCACGCTGGAAGAGCTGCCACCCCCGCCGGTGGCCCAGCCCTGTATCCGCTGCGGTCTGTGTTCCGAAGCCTGCCCGGCCAGCCTGCTCCCCCAGCAGTTGCACTGGTTCGCCCTGGGCAAGGAATATGACCAGCTCAAACGGCTGGACCTGTTCGACTGCATCGAGTGCGGCGCCTGCTCCTACGTGTGCCCCAGCAGCATTCCTCTGGTGCAGTACTACCGCGCCGCCAAGTCGGAGATCCGCGCGCTGGATCTGCAGGCGCACAAGGCTGACCACTCCAAGCAACGCTTCGAGCAGCGCCAGGCTCGCCTGCAGCGTGAGGCCGAGCAGAAGGAAATCGAGCGCCAGCAGCGTGCCGAAAAGGCTGCTCGCCTGAAGGCAGCCAAGGAAGCCGAAGCGGCGAAAGCTGCAGCCGCGCCGCCGGTGTCGGCACCGGATGTGGAGCGGGTCGAAGCGCAGAAGCCCAGTGGGCTGACGCCCGAACAGAAGCAGCTGAAGATTGCCGCCGCCACCGCGCAAATGGCGCTGAAAAAGGCTCAGAAGCAGGTCGCCGCCAATCCGGATAACGAGGAACTCAAGGCCCAGATTCCCGAACTGGAAAAGGCCGTGGAAGAAACCCAGCGGGCTTTCGATGCCGCCATGGGCGAGGTGTCGGTGAAGACCACCCCGCCGCCCGCCTCGACCGGCGATGACGAAGCCAAGCGCCTGAAGATCGAGGCGGCCATGGCAAGGGCTGCACTGAAAAAGGCCGAGAAGGCGGCAGGTGAGACGCCGACCGAAGAGCAGGAAAAGGAACTCTACACCCTGCGTGAAGCCCTTGCGGTCGCCGAATCACGCCTGCCCCGGGACGAAGCGCCGAAAAAGTCTGTTGACGAGAACCTCAAGAAGGCCAAGGTCGATGCCGCCATGGCCAAGGCCAATCTGAAAAAGACCGAACGCGCCCTGCAGGACAACGCCGACGACACCTCGTTGAAGGAAGAGGTCGAGCGCTGCCGTGAACAGCTCAACGCCGCGCTCAAGGTGCTGGAGCAGGCCGAAGCCAGCAGCTCGGTGCCACCGCCCAACCTGCAGCGCACCGACAAAAAGCCCGTGGATGAAACCCTGCGCCAGCTCAAGACCGATATGGCCACGGCCAAGGCCGAGTTCAAGAAGGCCGAGCGGGAACTGCAGGAGGCGCGGGACAGCGGCGGCGACACCGGCCCTGCCGAGGCGGAGCTGCTCAACCGCCGCGAAGCACTCGACAAGGCCGCCAAGGCATTCGCCGAGTACATGGCCGCCAAGGA
Organism: Pseudomonas sp.; assembly: GCA_030603065.1. GTDB lineage: Bacteria > Pseudomonadota > Gammaproteobacteria > Pseudomonadales > Pseudomonadaceae > Halopseudomonas. Next base: position 17,703 of record JAUVYN010000062.1, on the reverse strand, counting down.
GACCGACTGATGGCGCTGGCCCGCATGACCTCGCCCCACGCCCGGGGCAGCAACCGCACCCAGACCATCATGCTCTGGGTGTTGGCCGCCACGCTCCCTGGCGTCCTGGCCATGACCTGGTTCTATGGCTTCGGCACGCTCATCAACATTGCCCTGGCCAGTGCCTTCGCCATCGGCACCGAGGCGCTGATCCTGTGGGTCCGCAAGCGGCCGATCAGCTTCTTCCTGAGTGATGGCAGTGCACTGGTCACCGCCTGGCTGCTGGCCCTGGCATTGCCACCGCTTGCGCCCTGGTGGCTGGTGCTGGTCGCGACCAGTTTCGCCATCTTTTTCGGCAAGCAGCTTTATGGCGGGCTGGGCCAGAATCCGTTCAATCCGGCGATGCTGGGCTACGCGGTGGTGCTGGTGTCCTTCCCGGTCGAGATGACCAGTTGGCCGGGCTGGCGCGGCATCGAGCAGAGCGTACCGGACATGACCGCTGTGCTCGGCCTCATGGACGCCCTGCAGTACAAGTTCGGCGCGGCCATGGTCGCCGTGGATGGCTGGACCCAGGCAACGCCCCTGGACATTCTGAAGAACAACAATGCCCTGGCCATGCAGGAGCTGGATGCGCGCTTTCCGGTATTCGGCAGCTTCGGCGGCCAGACCTGGGACTGGATAAACCTTGCCTTTCTGGCGGGCGGGCTGCTGCTGATCTACAAGCGCGTCATCAGTTGGCACGCCCCGGCGGCCATGCTCGGCGCACTGGCGGTGATGAGCCTGCTATTCTGGGGCGGTAGCGGTTCGGCCTCCAATGGCTCGCCCATGTTCCACCTGTTTGGTGGGGCGACCATGCTCGGGGCCTTCTTCATCGTCACCGATCCGGTATCCGGGGCAACCAGCAAGCTCGGCCGCATCATATTCGGTGCCGGGGTGGGCATCCTGGTCTACGTGATTCGTGCCTGGGGCGGCTATCCCGATGCGGTCGCCTTCTCCGTGCTGCTGATGAACCTCGCGGCACCGACCATCGACTATTACACCAAGCCGCGCACCTACGGCCATCGCAAGGCCGGTCGCGGCATGGGCAAGGTGGACTGATGGAAACTTCAATGACTCCGGCCCGCTCGATACTGCGTAATGCGCTGATTCTCGGCGTGTTCGCCATGGTCACCGTGGGGCTGATCGCCGTGACCCAGCAGGGCACGGCCGAGCGTATCGCCGACGCCCAGCGCCGGGTGCAGATGAGCGCGCTGAACGAAATACTGCCCCATGATCAGCATGACAACGACCTGCTGGAAGATACCTTCGAGATCTTTGATCGCGACCATCTGCGTCATATCCGCCCGAGCGTGGCCTTTCGCGGCCGACAGGACGGTGAGGTGGTAGCGGTAATCCTGCCGGTTATCGCTCCTGATGGATACAGCGGACGCATGGACCTGCTGGTCGGTATTCGCGCCAACGGTGAGCTGGCCGGCGTTCGCGTGGTTGGCCACCGCGAAACCCCCGGCCTGGGCGACAAGGTCGAACTGACCAAAAGCCAGTGGGTACTTTCCTTCGACGGCAGAAGCCTGACGATGCCGGCCCCCGAAGACTGGGGCGTGCGCAAGGACGGGGGTGCGTTCGACCAGTTCGTCGGCGCTACCATCACGCCCCGTGCCGTGGTACAGGCGGTGTATCGCGCCCTGCTCTACTTTGAAGAAAACCGCGCCAGCCTGCTGGAACTGACCGAGGAGCCTGCCAATGGCTAGCACCAAGTTTTCCGATATCACCGCTGACGGGCTCTGGCACAACAACCCGGGATTGGTGCAGTTGCTGGGACTATGCCCGTTGCTGGGGGTGAGCAGCACTGCGGTCAATGCCCTGGGCCTGGCGATTGCCACGCTGCTGGTTCTGGTGGGCTCGAACCTGGCGGTATCGCTGATTCGCAGTGCGGTGACCGACGCGGTGCGGCTGCCGGCCTTCGTCATGATCATCGCATCCCTGGTGACGATGACCGAACTGCTGATGCAGGCCTTCACCTTCGAGTTGTACCAGATACTCGGTATCTTCATTCCGCTGATCGTGACCAACTGCGCCATTTTAGGCCGGGCCGATGCCTACGCGTCCAAGCACCCGGTGCTGCCGGCGGTGACCGACGGGTTCATGATGGGGCTGGGGTTTGGTCTGGTGTTGGTGGTGCTGGGCATGTTCCGTGAACTGGTGGGCTACGGGACGCTGTTTTCAAGCATGGATCTGCTGCTGGGACCGATGGCGGCGGACTGGCGAATCGTGGTTTTCCCGAATTACAAGGAAGTGCTGTTCGTGATTCTGCCGCCTGGCGCCTTCGTATTCATGGGGCTTTTGATCGCGCTGAAGAACTGGATCGACGCACAGGTCAAGGCACGTGCGCTTGCCAATGCGGCCCAATCCACCACCGCTGGAACCAAGCGGGTACGGGTTACCGGCACGATCAACTGACATGAACAAGGCCAAGCGTTACGAGATCTTCCGCCGGCTGCGCGAAGACAACCCCACTCCAACCACCGAGCTGGAATACAGCAGCCCCTTCGAACTGCTGGTAGCGGTGACGTTGTCTGCCCAGGCGACCGACGTAGGGGTCAACAAGGCCACTCGCAAGCTCTTCCCGGTCGCCAATACGCCAGAGGCCATTTACGCCCTCGGCGTAGAAGGCCTGTCCGAGTACATCAAGACCATTGGCCTTTACAACAGCAAGGCGCGCAACGTGATCGCCGCCTGCAAGATGCTGATCGATGAGCATGGTGGTCAGGTACCGGACAACCGTGCGGCGCTGGAAGCTCTGCCTGGCGTCGGCCGCAAGACCGCCAACGTGGTGCTGAATACGGCGTTCGGCCATCCGGAGATGGCAGTGGATACGCATATCTTCCGCGTGAGCAATCGTACCGGCATCGCGCCCGGCAAGAATGTGGTTGAGGTAGAGAAGAAACTGCTCAAGCACGTACCCAAGGAATTTCTGGTCGACGCCCACCACTGGCTGATTCTTCATGGCCGTTACGTATGCAAGGCACGCAAGCCGCTATGTGGCAGTTGCCGCATCGAAGACCTCTGCGAATACCGTCACAAAACGGTCGACTAAAACTCAGTCACTTTTTTCATTTCTCAATAAAAAAAATCTATTTCCGCAAACTCCGGACAGTCGCTATAAGGTGCGCAAATGGCATCTTCACTGTGGAGTTGAATCATGGCCAAAGCCAAAGGCGAATTAGAGCTGGATGATGAAGACTTTGTGGACGACGAGGACGCTCCCGAGGCAGATGCCGCGGTCAGCACCAAAGCGAGTCTCACCAAGCGTCGACTGATCGACAACTATCTCGAAGAGCGTCGACTGCAGAAGCAGCTTTCAGACTACGACTTCGATTAACGTACGATCCCCGCGGGAGGCCCAAAAGCCTCCCGTTGCCGTCGCGGGCCGGCACCATCCCATTGCGCCCTTCAATCAGAATCATTGCAATAATCTTTTGGTATCTTCGCCACCCTGTGCCTACTATCTCTTCAACGGGAATGATTCCCATTAAGGCATAGAGGTACGCACCATGACCAAGACCATCACCTTCGCGATCATGCATTTCACCATTGCCTTCGCGGTCGTCTACGCCATGACCGGCAGCATTCTGCTTGGCGGCGCGGTAGCCATGGTGGAACCGGCACTGAATACCGTGGCCTTTCACTTCCATGAAAAGGTCTGGAAGCGGATCGAGGCTCGCCGCCAACTGCGCCGTGGATTGAACCTTCCGCCGGTTTTTCAGGCCTGAGTAATCAGGCCTGAAACACTAGCTTGAGGACCATGACGGTTGGCTCAGGTATAGTTCGGGCATTGGAATGGGAATCCTTATGCTTTCGAAAATCGTACTTCGTGTCTTCCTCCTTGGACTTTCAATCGTCACGGTACAGGTCTTCGCCGCCACTGACGACTTCGACTATCTCGAAGAAAACGCCTTCATGGCGACCATCGCCGGGACACCCCGACATCTCATGGCTCCGGTACCACATGAGCTGGAGGTTCGCCAGGCAGACCTGAGCGTCCGAGTACTCCCGGAACGCAGGTTGCCGCCCGTGTTGTCGCAGTTTCGTGAGTTGCACTTCCGCATCGCCTACCAGGAACACCCCGCGCCTCTGATGTTCTTGATCGCCGGGACGGGCTCGGGCTTCGACACGGCGCGTATGGATTACCTCAAGCGCGTGTTCTGGCAGGCCGGTATGCATGTGATCGTGCTGTCGTCCCCCACCAACTACGACTTCCTCGCGGCGGCATCCTATAGCGGCCTGCCGGGTCTGGGCTACGAGGATGCCCGCGACCTGCATCGCGCCATGATGCTTGCGGCAGAACAGGCCCAGCGTCAGCAACGAATCGAAATCACCGGTTACCACATGGCCGGCTTCAGCCTTGGGGCGTTGAACGCCGCCTTCGTCGGAGAACTGGATTCACACCTGCAGCACTTCGACTTCCAGAGCATTCTGTTGCTCAATCCGCCGGTCGACCTCCTCACCTCCATCAACCGACTCGATCGACTGGCCTATACCCAGGTGGCTGGCGTAGACAATACCGACAGCTTCTACGAACACATATTCGGCAAGCTGTCCGCCTACTTCGCCACCGCGGGTATGACCAACATCGGCGAGGGTCTGTTCTACGAGATCCAGCGCTCCGATGTTGCGCTGACCGATGCCGACATGGCGATGCTGATCGCGGCGGTGTTCCGCTTTTCAGCGGCCGATCTCAACTTCATGGCCGACCTGGTCACCGGTGGTGGGCTTTATGCGCCAGCCGACGAAACCTTACGGGTCAGTACCTCGCTCACACCCTATCTGCGCCGCGCACTGTTCTGCAATTTCAGTTGTTATGTCGAGACTCAGTTGTGGCCAGCATGGCAGGAACGCAATCCCGGCCGCAGCATGCGCGACATGGCCTGGCGCACGAGTCTGGAAAGCATCGAAGGCTATCTGAGGAACAACCAGCGCATCGCCGTCATCAGCAATGCCGATGACTTCATTCTGTCGCGGGACAATTACTATTTCCTCGCCGATGTGTTCGGCGACCGCGCATTCCTGTATCCGCGTGGTGGACACGGCGGCAACCTGCAGCATCGCGACGTGGTCGCGCGCATGCTCAGCTTCGTGGAAGGAGCCCCCCAATGACGAGATCAGCCGTTGCCCTGGCGATGGGTCTTACCATCGCCGCCTTCCAGGCACAGGCACAGAACACCCGCGAGGTGCCCGAATATCGCGATCCTTTCGAGAGCCTGGTGTTCATGGACGAAGAGAATGAATACCAGTTCGAGCGTTCGAGTCTGCGCGCGCTGAACGTGCAGGATCCCATTGAGGGGCTCAACCGGCGCATCTACCGTTTCAATGCGCAGTTCGACGAACACGTTTATCTCCCCGCGGTGCGCGGCTACATCTATGTGACTCCACATTTCGTCCGCGAGGGCGTGAGCAACTTCTTCGCCAATCTGGCGGATGTGCCCAACCTTGCCAATAGCATTGCGCAGGGCAAGGTTCAGAAAAGCATGCGTACCACGGCGCGCTTGTTGCTGAACACGACATTGGGAGTCGGTGGTCTGATCGACGTCGCAGAGCGGGCAGGACTGCCGCAGGAGCCGGAGGATCTCGGGCAGACCCTCGGCCGCTGGGGCGTGCCGCCAGGGCCGTACCTGGTGGTTCCCTTTCTGGGCCCCTCTTCCCTGCGGGACGGCACGGGTCGCCTAGGGGACTGGGGGCTGCAGGGAGAGGTCAACTTTCTCAATCACCGTAGCTACATGAACCGCAACCCCTGGACCTATGGCGTGCAGGCGGTCGACCTGCGCCTGAATACCCCCTTCCGCTACGGCGCCCTGGACAGCCCCTTCGAGTATGACCAGGTGCGCTACCTGTATACCAAGCTGAGGGAATTGCAGATCGAGCAGTAGGCGTAAGGATCAGACGCGGAAGATGATGTGCTCTTCCCAGTCGTCCTCGTTGACCTGTTCTTCTGCGAGCATTCGACCGGACTGTGAAATCCCGGCGCGGTGTACTGCCTTGCGGTCGCCGCACACCAGGTGATGCCAAGGTGGCAGATCCTCGCCTTCGGCTACCAGGCGATAGCCGCAACTCGGCGGCAGCCAGGCAAAGGACGCTGCGTCGGCCGGCGTCAGCTGGATGCAGTCGGGGACGTGCCGGCGCCGGTTGGGGTAGTCGGTGCAGCGACAGGTCTCGCGATCGAGGAGCTTGCAGGCGATGCGCGTGTAGTAGATGGCCTGAGGATCATCCTCGTCTTCCAGCTTTTGCAGGCAGCACAGTCCGCAGCCATCGCAAAGCGACTCCCATTCTTCCTGATCCATTTCAGCCAGGGTCTTGCGTTTCCAGAACTCACGCACGCGCTGCGCCATGCTCAGCCCTCCTCACCGATGACGTCGCCCAGCCAGGTGAGCAGCTCGCCAAGACCGAAGGGCCAATCGAGCTCTGCACCGGTGTCATCACGCCGAAGCACCGGGATACGCAACTGATACCGCTCCATCAGGGTCTTACTGGAGGTGATATCGACCTCGCCCAGGGAGACGCCGTTACCCAGCAGCGGCTGCAAAAGGCTGCTCGCCTGTTCGCACAGATGACAGGCGCTGGTGCCGTAGAGGGTCAGACTCACGGGGGGCATGCAAGGATCCGGTCTTGGAAAGGAGCGGCATTCTACCGCTTCCGAGGCCGCGGCTGAATAGTCCCAGCCGCTTGGCAGCCAGGCGGTCATATCACATACTTCGAGACCTTACAGGGAGAATTGAATGGATTGGGAAACATTGCTGTGCCGCGAGCGCCTGGGCAAGCCGGTAGCGAGCGTCGATGAGCTGGGCAGAACGCCGTTTCACAAGGATCATGACCGGGTCATCTTTTCCGGCGCCTTCCGGCGCCTGGGCAAGAAAACGCAGGTCCATCCGGTCTCCAGCAATGACCACATCCATACCCGTCTCACCCACAGCCTGGAAGTCGGCTGCGTCGGTCGCTCGCTCGGCATGCGCGTAGCCGAGATGCTGCGCAGCGAACTGCCGGACTGGTGCGAGCCAGCCGACATCGGGGTAATCGTCCAGGCCGCCTGCCTGGCCCATGATATCGGCAACCCGCCTTATGGCCACTCTGGCGAAGACGCCATCCGTCACTGGTTTCACCAGGCTCATGCGCAGGGTTGGCTGGACCCGCTAACCCCGGCGCAACGTCAGGATTTTCTGAATTTCGAGGGCAACGCCCAGGGCTTTCGAGTACTCACGCAGCTCGAATATCACCAGTTCGAGGGCGGCATGCGCCTGACCTACGCAACCCTCGGCGCCTATCTCAAATACCCCTGGACGTCACGCTACGCCGACAGTCCCGGATACAAGAAGCACAAGTTCGGCTGCTATCAGTCGGAGTTTCCGCTACTGGAACAGATCGCCACCAAGCTTGGCCTGCCGATGCAGGATCAGCACAGCTGGGCACGGCATCCACTGGTCTACCTGGTCGAGGCGGCGGACGACATCTGCTATGGCCTGATCGATCTGGAAGACGGGTTGGAAATGGAACTGCTGAGCTATGCCGAGGTAGAGCGATTGCTGCTCGATCTGGTCGGCGATGATCTTCCTGAAACCTATCGCCAGCTCGGCCCACTGGATTCGACCCGACGCAAGCTTGCCATTCTGCGGGGGAAAGCGATCGAGCACCTGGTCAATGCCGCTGCAGAAGCCTTCATCGCGCAGCAGCCAGCGCTGCTGGCCGGAGAACTGCAAGGCGATCTCGTCGAACACATGCACGGCAACGCCCGGCGCTGCGTGCTCGAAGCAAAGAATCTGGCACGGCAGCGAATATTCCAGGACAAGCGCAAGACCCTGCATGAGATTGGCGCTTACAGCACCCTGGAAACACTGCTCGACGCATTCTGCGGTGCGGTCAACGAAATGCATGCAGGCCAGCATCTGAGTTTCAAGCACCGGCGCATTCTGGACCTGATGGGCAATAATGCGCCCAATCGGGATTGGGATCTGTACGCGAGCTACATGCGGGTCATTGACTTCATCGCCGGCATGACCGACCTGTACGCGGCGGACATCGCCGCGCGCATCCGCGGGATCAACCCCGGTTAACCGCTAGCCTGTAGCCTGTCGAGCAACAGATCGGCGAGTCCGAAATGGGCAGTGATGGTTTGCGTCGCAGCCTGAAAATAGGCCAGCGAACGAATTGGTACGGCCGCAGCCTCATTGAGCAGTTGGTCAATCAGTCCGAGAAGCCCATCAAGACTGTCTTCCGCCTCGGGGATGCGCTTGCCCAGCGCCGTACGCAATATCGGATCCGCGTGCAGGGCAGCCAGCGTCAGATAAGCGCGATCTGCGATACGCTGACGTAGCGCCCGCAGTTCCTCGCGCTGGGTGGGAGTGTTCTGTCGCCTGGCCGCGATACCAGTACCAAGGGCTCGAGCCTGGCCGAGGAGTTCTGCGTGCTCCAGCAACTCCAGCCAGAAGCCCCGGGGCTGTGCCGCGAGACCACCCAATCGCACCAGATCGTACTGATGGGCAAGGTCTCGAATGGTATCGAGCAGATGACCAATCAACTGATTGTGCTCGATCAGGACGACTTCAGCCTCGTCCGAGTACAGTCCCTCATGCGCCCGGATGCGCGACCAGCCGTCGCGCACGCCATGCCAGCTCGGGAACCAGTACAGGGAGGCTTCGTAATGGTCGGAATGGGCCAACAGGTCTTCGATCTGCTCATAGGTGGTCCAGAGCCTGGCCTGCAGGCCCTCTTCCCCGGACATATAGCCGAAGCACAGCCCGCGATGCTTCTGTAGCAGCTCCAGCAACTGACGCAAATGGCGAATCAGCTCGAGCGCCCGCCAACGCGCAGCGATTGCATCGGTCGCGCGCCGCGTACGGGTCCGCCATGCCATGGCGCCCAGCCCACCCACCAGCACGAGTACCGTCAGCGCCCAGTCCACGGGTGGCCGCACTCTAGCTGTTAGGTGAGCTGGGGGAACGGCCGGAGAGCAGTTCGATACGGTAGCCGTCCGGATCCTCGACGAATGCCAGGATACTGGTACCGTGCTTCATCGGCCCCGCCTCACGCACGACCTTGCCACCCGCCGCCTTGATTTGCTCGCACGCCTTGTATACATCGTGCACCTCTATGGCGATGTGGCCGTAACCGGTCCCAAGATCATAATGATCCGTGTCCCAATTGTGGGTCAGCTCGATGACAGTGTTTTCGGCCTCGTTGCCATAGCCGATGAAGGCCAGAGTGAACCGGCCCTCTTCATAGTCCTTGCGCCGCAGCAGCGTCATGCCGAGCACTTCAGTGTAGAAGGCGATGGATTTTTCCAGATCGCCGACGCGGAGCATGGTATGGAGAATGCGCATGAAAGGCTCCCGTATCGCTGAGGGTTCCGAGCCGGAAAGTCGGCACGGAGCCCGATCATAGCAATGCAATATTCAAGCCTGAAGGGTTTTCAACAGAAGACGACAGAAGAACCGGGCGACGACGGCGCGTCGCCCGGGGGAACAGCATCAGAGCAGCTTGCGCCCTTTGCCCGCGGCGATGCGCATGCGCAGGGCATTGAGCTTGATGAAGCCCGCCGCATCGGCCTGGTTGTAGGCCCCGCCGTCTTCCTCGAAGGTGGCGATATTGGCATCGAAAAGCGAGTCGTCGGACTTGCGACCAGCGACGATCACGTTGCCCTTGTACAGCTTCAGACGCACCACGCCGTTCACGTTGAGCTGGGAGGCATCGATCATCTGCTGCAGCATGACGCGTTCCGGACTCCACCAGAAGCCGTTGTAGATCAGCTCGGCGTACTTGGGCATCAGACTATCCTTCAGATGCGCAACCTCGCGATCCAGGGTGATGGACTCGATGGCGCGGTGGCCCTTGAGCATGATGGTACCGCCGGGGGTTTCGTAGCAGCCGCGGGACTTCATACCGACGAAGCGGTTTTCGACGATGTCCAGACGACCGATGCCGTTCTCGCCACCCACCTTGTTCAGATACGCCAGCACCTCGGCCGGGCTCATGTCCTTGCCGTCGATGGCGACGATGTCACCCTTGCGGTAGGTCAGCTCGATATAGGTCGGGGTGTCCGGCGCGTTCTCCGGCGATTTGGTCCAGCGCCACATGTCCTCTTCGTGCTCGGTCCAGGTGTCCTCCAGTACGCCGCCCTCGTAGGAGATGTGCAGCAGGTTGGCGTCCATGGAGTACGGGGACTTCTTCTTGCCGTGGCGCTCGATCGGAATGTTGTGCTTTTCGGCGTAGTCCATCAGCTTTTCGCGGGACAGCAGGTCCCACTCGCGCCAGGGCGCGATAACCTTGACGCCGGGCTTGAGCGCATAGGCACCCAGTTCGAAACGCACCTGGTCGTTGCCCTTGCCGGTGGCACCGTGGGAGATGGCGTCGGCGCCGGTCTCGTTGGCGATTTCGATCAGGCGCTTGGCAATCAGCGGGCGGGCGATGGAAGTACCCAGCAGGTACTCGCCTTCATAGATGGTATTGGCGCGGAACATGGGGAATACGAAGTCGCGGACGAATTCCTCGCGCAGGTCGTCGATGTAGATTTCCTTGACGCCCATGGCCTGAGCCTTCGCGCGGGCCGGTTCCACCTCTTCACCCTGGCCAAGGTCGGCAGTGAAGGTAACGACTTCACAACCGTAGGTTTCCACCAGCCACTTGAGGATCACCGAGGTATCCAGGCCACCCGAGTAAGCCAGGACGACTTTCTTCACATCAGACATTACGCGCTCCCATGATGGTACGTTCCGCCGCCGCTCACGCGCCGGGCAAAAACGCCATTCTAGCCTTCAGACGCGAGGATTCACAGGGGCGCGGATACTCAGAGACGCTCCAGACTCAGCATGACGCGGCGATTCCGGGCACGCCCGTCAGGCGTGGCGTTGCTTGCGACCGGGTAGCGGTCGCCGTGAAAGCGAAGGGTGAAACGGTCTTCCGCGATCCCGCGCTCGACCAGATAACGTTGCACGGTTAGCACGCGCTGGCGGGACAGCTCGCGGTTGGTCAGGCGGTCGCCAACATTATCGGAATGGCCTTCGAGCAGGATATTGCCGATGCTCTGATCCGCGGCAAGATATTCGAGGACCACGTCGAGCATCGCACTGGCTCCGGGGCTCAGAGCAGTACCGCCACTGGCAAAACTGATGGCGGTGCGAGAGATCTGATCGATATTCATTGGTAGCAGCTTGGCACTGCAGCTCTGGAAGTCCTGCCAGGCCTTTTGATAGCCCACGCTGGATACCACCACACGTACCGATGTGCTGGTGTTAGCCCAACTCGCACGCTGGATGGTCGGATGCAACCCTTCGGCCAGGCCGGCAAGCATCTGACCCGCCTGCTGCTGCGGCACCCTGATCACGATGGGGCCTTCCAGCACATTGGCCGTCCCGAGCATCTGCGTTCGGCTACCGGGTCGCCAGGGCGGAGTGTCGTTGTATAACTGCGCCTGCCCCGGCTGCATGAGATTGCTCCAGGCCTTCAGCTGGAAGATCGGCCGCTCGCCGGCGCGGCGCAGAAACACCGCCTCGCCGTAGCCGCTGACCGTCTGGCTAAGACGACATTCGAACTGATCGCCCTCGACCGTCCAGGCGACATCTTCCATACGCGTCTGGAAGGTCAGCGCCTGGGCCGGCAGCACCACAGCCGACAGCAGCAGAAAGGCAAGTCGCACCACTATTGATCTCCGCAGGAGGAGTCCCTGATGCCCTGTGCATCGGCCACGGCCGCCAAAACTTTACCTGCGTTGCCGTGTAAAAGCGCATCGATTCCGGTAGCATGACGCCAATCGCAACATTCTGGACTACCTCGATGACCGACCGCCTGACCATTACCCGGCCTGATGACTGGCATATTCACCTGCGCGACGGAGACCTGCTGAAGGACACCGTGGCAGACGCCTCACGCTATTTTGGTCGGACGATTGTCATGCCGAACCTGGTTCCGCCGGTACGCAATGGGGACCAGGCCGACGCCTATCGCGAGCGCATCCTGGCTGCGGTCCCTGCAGGTCGCCAGTTCGAGCCGCTGATGGTGCTCTACCTGACCGATCAGACCACCCCGGAACTGATTCGCAGCGCGGCGGCCAAGGGTCAGGCAGTGGCGGCCAAACTCTACCCCGCCGGCGCCACCACCAATTCCGATTCCGGCGTTACCAGTCTGGACAATATTTTTCCGGCGCTCGAGGCAATGGCCGAAGTCGGCATGCTGCTGCTGGTGCATGGCGAGGTTACCCACTCCCACGTTGACATTTTCGACCGAGAGAAGGCCTTCATCGACCAGCAACTGGTGCGTGTAGTCGAGCGTTTTCCAACCCTGAAAGTGGTTTTCGAGCATATCACCACCAGCGATGCGGTAGCCTTCGTCAACCAGGCCTCTGACCGCGTTGCGGCGACCATCACCGCTCACCACTTGCTGTACAACCGCAACCACCTGCTTGCCGGCGGCATTCGCCCTCATTACTACTGTCTGCCGATCCTCAAGCGTCAGACCCACCAGCAGGCGCTGAATGACGCCATCGCCTCAGGCTCGAGCAAGTTCTTCCTGGGAACCGATTCCGCACCGCACCCGCGCCACGCCAAGGAAGCCGCCTGTGGCTGCGCTGGCTGCTATACCGCCTATGCGGCAATCGAACTGTACGCAGAAGCCTTCGAAGCGGTCGGTGCGCTCGATAAGCTCGAGGCATTCGCCAGCTTCCATGGTGCCGACTTCTACGGCCTGCCGCGGCATACCGACAAGATCACTCTGGTACGCGAAAGCTGGAATGCACCGGATCGCCTGCCCCTCGGTGGTCAGGACGTCACGCCCCTGCGAGCAGGTGAAACCATCAACTGGCGAGTCCTCTGACCGCCGCCACGCTAAGGAACGCACGTGAGCGAGTTCGACTTCGACAGTGATCATGACAGCGCGGACAACATGCCCGTATCCGGCGGCCCCAAGCCGCCCATCGCCTACCGGTTCAGGGGCTTCCTGCCAGTTGTGGTAGACGTGGAGACGGGTGGTTTCAATGCTGCCACAGATGCCCTGCTCGAAATCGCAGCGACCACCATAAGCATGGACGAGGACGGGATGATCTACCCGGATCAGACCCATTTCTTCCGCGTCGAGCCCTTTGCAGGCGCCAACATCGAACCTGCGGCACTGGAATTCACCGGCATCAAGCTCGATCACCCACTGCGCATGGCAGTGAGCGAAGAGCACGCCCTGACCGAAATCTTCAGGCACGTGCGTAAGGCGGTCAAATCCGCCGGCTGCAAGCGCGCGGTTCTGGTGGGCCACAATGCCTTCTTCGATCTCGGTTTCCTGAACGCGGCGGTCGAACGGACGCAGATCAAGCGCAATCCATTCCACCCTTTCTCGTGCTTCGATACTGCCACGCTGGGCGGACTCGCCTACGGGCAGACGGTGTTGGCCAAGGCCTGTTCGGCGGCCGGCATCGAATTCGATGGCCGCGAGGCGCACTCGGCCCGTTATGACACGGAAAAGACCGCCGACCTGTTCTGTTCCATCGTCAATCGCTGGCGGGAAATGGGCGGCTGGCCGCCGGTGTGAACCGCGCCGTCGGTGTCCATACCCTTACCCTTTCCGAAATCCCCGTCCGGCCAATAACTTGCCCTGCGGGGGAACGCGGTTTATTTTCAAAACAGGTGAATCTATCCGCCTCACTTTTTGTCTGTAATCCAGGCATCTGGCCATTTTGGTCGTGAAGGAGTCGACCAGGCAAAACCTGCCTGTCGATGAAAACAGAAAAAGGAGTCCCTCATGAAGCGCACGTCCCTCGCCATGCTTTTTTCCGCCGCGGTCGGTTTTGCCTCGCTGGCATCCACCCCAGCCGTCGCCCAACAGAACTTCGTGACCATAGGAACCGGTGGCCAGACTGGCGTTTATTACGTCGTGGGCCAGTCGGTATGCCGGCTGCTGAACCGTGGCAGCAGCGACCATGGCATTCGCTGCAATGCGCCTTCCAGCGGCGGCTCGGTCGCCAACGTCAACGCGATCCGCGGTGGCGAGATGGATATGGGCGTGGTTCAGTCGGATATTCAGTACAAGGCTTATCAGGGCGTGGAAAACTTCGCCGAAGCCGGTCCCTTCGCCGAAATGCGCGCACTCTTCGCCCTGCACGGGGAACCGCTGACCGTGGTCGCCCGGCGCGACGCCAACATCACCGATATCCGCGACCTCAAGGGCAAGCGGGTGAATATCGGCAATCCTGGCTCGGGCCAGCGAGATACCATGGACGTGGTCATGGCGGCCCTCGGCTGGACTCGTAACGACTTTGCCATGGCCTCCGAACTGAGCGCCGCGGAGCAGGCAGCAGCCCTTGGTGACAACAACGTCGACGCCATGGTCTATGTGGCTGGCCACCCGAACGGCTCGATCCAGGAAGCGACTACCACGGTTGACGCCGTGCTGGTGTCGGTAGCCGGAGAAGAGATCGACAATCTGATCGAGGAGCGGCCCTTCTACGCCCGGGCTACCATCCCTGGTGGGCTCTACCGCGGTAACGACCAGGACGTGCAGACCTTCGGCGTGCGTGCAACGCTGGTCGCGTCGACCGCGGTCTCCGACGAAACCGTCTATCAGACCGTTAAAGCCGTCTTCGAGAACTTTGACCGCTTCAAGCGACTGCATCCGGCATTTTCCGATCTGCGCGAAGAACAGATGATCAGCGAAGGCCTTTCGGTGCCGCTGCATGACGGTGCCATTCGCTACTACAAGGAGCGTGGCTGGCTGTAACCCTGTGACCAGGCCACCCAAGGGTGGCCTGGCTTCTTCTGGAAGACTCTCGCAACAGGGACAGCCATGACAACGCAAAGCAAGCCCCACCCCCACCTGGAAGACGAACTCGAGTCCCTGGTCGCCAGCGCCGATACCGGCGCGCGCAAGCCGGCCGGCATCACCGGCAGGATTCTGGTCAGCACCGCTGCACTCTGGTCGCTGTTCCAGCTGTGGATCGCCTCTCCCCTGCCCTTTGCCCTCGGCTTCGGGGTGTTCAACGCCACGCAGGCACGCTCGATTCACCTGGCCTTCGCGGTATTCCTCGGCTTCATGGCCTTTCCAGCGCTCAAGCGCTCGCCCCGGGACCGCGTACCGCTGCTCGACTGGGTGTTGGCCCTACTTGCAGCCTTTTGCGCCGCCTATATCTATCTGTTCTACGCCGAACTGTCCGGGCGCCCGGGCAGCCCGACTATCCAGGATGTGGCAGTCGGCATTCTGGGACTGATTCTGCTGCTCGAAGCGACGCGCCGGGCACTCGGCCCCCCGCTGATGATCGTTGCCCTGGTGTTCATCGTCTATTCGCTCGCGGGCCCCTGGATGCCCGGGATCCTTGCCCATCGTGGGGTCAGCGTACAGGCACTGGTCAACCACCAGTGGCTGACCACGCAGGGGGTATTCGGGATCGCCCTTGGAGTGTCCACCAGCTTCGTGTTTCTCTTCGTGCTGTTCGGAGCGCTGCTGGACAAGGCCGGCGCCGGCAATTATTTCATCAAGGTCGCCTTCTCCCTGCTTGGCCATTATCGCGGCGGGCCGGCCAAGGCAGCCGTGGTCGCCTCCGGCATGACCGGCCTGATCTCCGGATCATCGATCGCCAATGTGGTCACCACCGGGACCTTCACCATCCCGATGATGAAGCGTGTGGGCTTTTCCAGCGAGAAGGCCGGCGCCGTCGAGGTGGCCAGTTCGGTGAACGGCCAGATAATGCCTCCGGTGATGGGTGCCGCGGCCTTTCTGATGGTCGAGTATGTTGGCATCGCCTACGTCGATGTCATCCGCCATGCGTTCCTCCCTGCCTTGATCTCCTATATCGCGCTGATCTACATCGTGCATCTGGAGGCGATGAAGGCTGGCCTGAAGGGGCTGCAGAGCAGCAACCCACCACGGCCGCTGATTCGCAAGGCGATCGGCTTTCTGACCGGGTTGTTGCTGCTGATGGCGCTGTCGCTGGTGGTGTACTACGGGCTGGGCTGGCTCAAGCCACTGCTCGGTGACGCCGCCTTCTGGGTCATTTCCGCCGGGCTGGTCGCGGTCTATCTGGGGCTGCTACGACTTGGCGCCCGCTACCCTGAGCTGGAGCTGGACGATCCCAACGCCCCGGTCGTTTCGCTGCCGCAGACGCGGCCCACGGTGCTTTCGGGGCTGCATTATCTGTTGCCGGTGGTAGTGCTGATCTGGTGCCTGATGGTCGAGCGACTCTCGCCGGGCCTGTCGGCCTTCTGGGCGACGGTGTTCATGATCTTCATCATTCTCACCCAGCGGCCGCTGAGCGCGCTGTTTCGCGGGGAGAGCCGCTTCGGCCACGATCTCGTGCAGGGGCTTGATGATCTCTGGCAGGGGCTGGTATCCGGGGCGCGCAACATGATCGGCATCGGCATCGCCACGGCCACCGCCGGCATCATTGTCGGCGCCGTAGCCCAGACCGGCGTCGGGCTGGTGCTGGCGGATCTGGTCGAGATGCTTTCCATGGGCAATCTGATGCTGATGCTGATGCTGACTGCCCTGCTCAGCCTGATCCTCGGCATGGGGCTGCCGACGACGGCCAACTACATCGTGGTGTCGGCCCTGCTGGCTCCGGTGATCGTCACCCTCGGCCAGCAGAACGGGCTGATCGTCCCGCTTATCGCCGTGCACCTGTTCGTCTTCTACTTCGGCATCATGGCCGACGTCACGCCTCCTGTGGGGCTGGCCTCCTTCGCTGCCGCGGCCGTGTCAGGCGGTGAGCCGATTCGCACCGGTTTTCAGGCCTTTTACTACAGCCTGCGCACCGCCGCGCTGCCGTTCCTGTTCATCTTCAACACCGATCTGTTGCTGATCGACGTGGGCCTCTGGCACGGTCTGCTGATCTTTGTGGTAGCGACCATAGCGATGCTGATTTTCGCTGCGGCTACCCAGGGCTGGCTGCTGGTGCGCAGCCGCTGGTATGAGAGTCTGCTGCTGTTGCTGGTGGCCTTTACCCTGTTCCGCCCGGGGTTCTGGATGGACATGCTGCACGACCCCTATCGAAGCATTCCGCCGGCTGAGCTCGCCCAGGCTCTGGAGCGAGTCGATGATGGCAGTTACATGCGCATGCAGATCCAGGGCGAGGACGCCATCGGTGACCCGCGAACCTTCTTCCTGCTGGTACCCATTCCTGATGGCGAAACCGGGGAAGACCGGCTCGATGCGCTGGGGCTCACCCTGATGGAGGAAGGGGATCGCACACTGGTCGACATGGTTACCTTCGGTAGCCTGGCGGCCGAGCTGGGCTTCGATTTCGACCAGGAGATCCTTGAGGTTCAGGTGCCCGTTGATCGCTGGGCAAAGGAATGGATGTGGATTCCCGGGTTCCTGCTGCTCGGGCTGATAGTCGGATTGCAGTCGTTACGCCGGCGACCGGCCGGGGGAAGGCTTTCCCACGCCTGACTCCTCTGCCGGTGGCATGTAACTTGCTGCCCTGCCGGGAAGGGTACCAACGGCGGTACCAGCAACGACAACGGCGTCGTGCATCGATGAGTCAGACAACTGACCCGTCGGCACGACGCTTTTTTTCGCCCCCGGGAAATCCATGATGAATCATACGCCCTCTCCCCGTTCGGACGCACAAGCCTGGGCTCACGGCAGTGACGCGCCAGAAAAGAGTCTGCTGAACATCGGATATCTGCCGCTGGCCGACTCCGCTTCGCTGATCGTTGCCGCTACGCAGGGCTTTGCCCAGACCCATGGGTTGACACTGAACCTGCAGCG
>JAUVYN010000145.1 GCA_030603065.1 Pseudomonas sp. | reverse complement strand
GAAGTGATCAGTTGCGAAACCGCGGAACAGGCGTTGGCTGAGTTTCCTGGGAAGCCGCTGCGGCTCGTTCTGAGCGACTTCCGCCTGGAGGGGAGCATGGACGGCCTGACGCTGATCAGGCAGTTGCGATCCGACCGGATTTACGGCGGCCCGGCCGTACTGGTCACTGCTGACACCAGCGACCAACTGGCTGAATCTGCCCGCCTGGCGGATGTCGAACTCATCTACAAGCCGGTTCTCCCGGCGCGACTACGGCGCACTGTACAAAAGCTGCTGGCCTAGACTACAGCGAACTGAGCAGTCCCAGGCGACGGGCGCTGTTTACGCATTCGGTGCGATTGTGGCAGCCGAGGGTCGAGAACAGTGCCTTGAGGTGCGTCTTGACCGTGTCTTCCGACAGGGTCAGCCGTGAACAGATCACCTTGTTCGGCAGCCCCTCTGCGAGCAGGTCGAGAATTTCCAGTTGGCGGGGGGTCACTCCCAGCTCCCGTGCGCTACTGACCCGATCCAGTGGCTGGTTTTCAGCGGAAATTATTACCGTTTCGCCGAACAGCAGCCGGGTGGCCGCCTCCAGAAGCACCTTGCCGTCTGCCGTCTTGCTGATGAACCCGGCAGCGCCAAGCTGTAGCGCGGCGTCCAGGTCACTTGCGCTGTTGCTGGCGGTGAGAATCGCGATGGGCACGACAGGGTCGATGGAGCGCAACTTCTGCAGCAACGCCAGGCCGCTCGAGTCGGGCAGTTGCAGGTCTAGAAGAATAAGGTCGAAGGTGTGCCGACGGACCAGCTCTTCGGCTTCGCTGGCGCTATGCGCGTGGTCCAGGATTATCCCCTGAGCGAGCTTTGATAGCGTAAGTGACAGACCATCAAGGTAGATCTGATGGTCATCGATCAGTAGCAGTCGCGTGTCTGGAGGCAGGGTCATGCCGAATCCTCGAGCATCACGCTGCGTTAGTTTGGAAACGCCAGCGTGTTTTTATTATATTGCCGCGATAATAAGCACGGCGCTCAAAATGGTCCAGCGGCGCAACGCTGCAGACGTCCCAGATATGCGATTATCAGCAGATTGAATATCAGCACCCCGAGGCTGCCGGCGATGACATACGGCCACTGCCCAAGCCTCCAGAACACATCCAGGTAATACAGGCCGCACGCGGCGCCCAGGTAGTAGAAAACCGAGTATAGCGACGAGGCGCTTGCCTTGCCGAACTCGGCGTGCCGATTGACCCAGGTGTTGGTCAGTGAGTGCGTCAGAAAGAACCCGGATGCGTTGAGCAGCAGGCCGGATAATATCGTCCACAGGTTGTCTGACAGCAGCATCAGGGTTCCAGTGCACAGCAGGGCGAGTCCAGCCGTCATGCCGCGGAGAAGTGATCGGACAGGTACTCGCCCCGACAAGGAGGCAGAAAGGGTGCCGGCGAGGTAGGTCAGGAACAGCAGGCCCAGGGCGCCGGAGCCGAGTTGCCAGGGAGCCTCGCTCAGCCGGAAGGCAAGAAAGGTATACAGGTTCAGAAAGATCATGAAATTCAGCCCGCCGAGTAGAAAGGCGGGTAACAGCCGGGGATTGCGCAAATGCGCGATCAGCCCGCGCGCACTGCCTGCGAGGGAAAAGGGTTGCGCCCGAAAGCTGCGAGCGGCGGGGAGCAGGGCGGCCACGATCACAAGCCCCGCAAGGCTTGCCAATCCAAGGCAGATGAACACGGCCTGCAGGCCGAGGTGCTCCGCAACGAAGCCACCGAACAGTCGGCCGCCGGCACCTCCCAGGGTATTGCCACCGATATACAGACCGACCGCGCCGACCAGTGCGGTCCGGCTCATGGTGTCGCCCAGATACGCGACTGCAATGGCGGGTAGTACACCCAGGGCAACCCCCAGCGCAGCGCGCAGTGCCAGCAGGATGGCGAAGCTATCGGTAAATGCCATGGCCAGGCTGAGCATGCCAGCCCCCGCCACACCCACCAGCAGGGGCCCCTTGCGACCGAACGCGTCCGAGAGCGGTCCATGCAGTAGCAGGGAGAGGCCCAGCGTAAGACTGGTGATGGTGAAGGCATTGCCTGCCTGCAGTGTGCTGACCTCGTAATGCTGGGCGATCAGAGGGAGCAGAGGGTGTATGGCGTAGAGGTTGGCAAACACCACCAGAGAGGCAAGGACCAGCGCCAGGCAGGCCCGCCGATAGGCGGGCGTGCCCGGCTGGATCAAGCCATCATCGACCATCCAGTTTGTCCTGCAGGGCGCGCATCTGCGCACGCAGTTCGCGCACCTCCTGCAGTAACAGTTCCTGATTGGTTCCCGAAAGGGCGATGGGCTTGTGCGGCTGCTCTTCTTCTTCGCCAGGCAGGGATGCCTTGCTGGCCGCGACCCGTTCGCGGTTGGTCTGGATCGCGTCGACGATCACGGCAATGAACAGGTTGAGCATCATGAAGGTGGCGATCAGGATGAAGGGTACGAAATACATCCACGCCAGTGGATACTCTTCCATGACCGGACGGACGATCCCCATCGACCAGCTTTCCAATGTCATCACCTGGAACAGCGTGTAGAAGCTCGCGCCCAGCGTGCCGAACCAGTCGGGGAAAGTATCGCCAAACAGCTGGGTCGCGATGACTGCAGCCACATAGAATACCAGACCGAGCAGAGCGACGATGCTGCCCATGCCGGGCAAGGAAGTGAGTAGCGACTGCACTACCATCTTCATGCTCGGTACGATGGACACCAGGCGCAGCACCCGCAGAACGCGCAACGCGCGCAGCACGGCAAGCGGCCCGGTTGCAGGAATCAGGGCGATGGCGATGACCGTAGTATCGAAAAGCCCCCAGGGGTCGCGTAGCAGGCGCCAGCCATGGGCAACGAAACGCAGCAGTATCTCCACGACGAAGACGCCAAGAATAAGCTGGTCGAGACGAACCAGGAGAGTTCCCCAGTTGCGCATCGCGGTGGCGGATGTTTCCAGCCCGAGAATCGCTGCGTTGACCAGAATCAGCGTCATCACGAAGAACTGAGTACGCGGATGTTCGATGAATTCGGCCAGGCGCCGGCGCCAGGGCCTGATGGAATGGGCTTTTGCTGTCATGCTCGGTCGGAAGGGCGAAAAGTGGATGGTACGGCCCGCGACGATGCGGGCCGACCGGATTGTATCACTCGTCGGCTTCGAAGGCGCAAAGGGTGAAGGTAGGAATATCAGCGTCCTGCATGCGGCGTGAGCCGCCCAGATCGGGCAGGTCTATGATGGCGGCGGCCTCGTAGACCTCACCGCCCAACTGCTTGACCAGGCGTGCAGCGGCCATGAAGGTCCCACCCGTGGCGATCAGATCGTCCAGAAGCAGGACCTGTGCGCCGGGGCCCAGGGAGTCACGATGTACCTCCAGTTTGGCTTCACCATACTCGCTCTGATAGCTGTCACAGATGGTGTCGGCGGGCAGCTTGCCTACCTTGCGAAACAGCACCAGAGGTTTGTTCAATTCGTAGGCCAGTACTGCGCCGACCAGAAAGCCACGGGCATCGATGGCTCCGATGTGGGTGACCGGTGATTCGACATAACGCTGGATCAGACTGTCGGCAACCATACGCATAGCGCGGGGCGACTGATACAGCGGGGTGATGTCACGGAATTTCACGCCCGGCTTGGGGAAGTCTGCCACCGGCCGTATGAGCGACTTGATGCTGTATTCGTCAAAAATCATTGCCGTCGTTTGCCTCAGTCGTTCTGTCCGCCCGCCAGGGCGCATAGCTGGGTATGATCGAGAATTTCCACCTGCTTGCCGTCGGCGGCGATCAGCCCCTGCTGCTGGAAGCGGGTGAAGACGCGGGAGACGGTCTCGACCGCCAGGCCCAGATAATTTCCGATTTCGTTGCGCGACATGGCCAGGCGGAAGGATTTGGCCGAGTAGCCCCGGGCACGAAAGCGTGCGGACAGGTTGATCAGCAGAGTGGCGATGCGCTCGTCGGCAGTCTTGCGTGACAGCAGCAGCATCATCTGCTGGTCGTCGCGGATCTCACGGCTCATCAGGCGCATGAGCTGTTTGCGCAGTTGCGGCATGGTCGCGGTGAGATCGTCGAGGCGCTCGAAGGGGATCTCGCAGACCGAAGTGGTCTCCAGGGCCACGGCAGACAGCGGATAAATCTGGCTATCCATGCCGGAGAGGCCGATCAGCTCACTGGCCAGATGAAAGCCGGTAATCTGCTCTTCGCCACCATCCGAGAGATTGTAGGTTTTCACCGCGCCGGAGCGCAGGGCATAGATGGAGCTGAACGGGTCTCCCTGACGAAACAGCATTTCACCCTTTTTCAGGGGTTTGCCGCGTTTGACGATGGCGTCCAGAAGCTCGAGCTCATCGGCTTCCAGCGCCAGCGGCAGACACATGCCGGAGAGAGTGCAGTCCTTGCAGTGCGCCTCGGGTAGGGCGCGGAGTTTGATGGCTTCGGTCATGGATAGGTCCGGATCTGACTACGCAATGTTGCAAGCCTACAACATGAATCACCGAGGTGCCATCCTGCGAGGGATCAATGGGCGTGACCGGAGCCAAGCAGACGCATGAAAGGCAGGGCGAGAGTCCAGAGGCCGAACATCATGACCAGCACCGCTGCCGTCAGTCGGACAGAGCGGCGGCGCAGCAGCCCCATCAGTTGTCGAGCTGCCAGGCCCGTCGCCATGAGGGTCGGAAGCGTGCCGAGCCCGAAGGCGAGCATCAGGCTGGCGGAGAGTATGGTACTGCCCTGGCTACCTGCCCAGATGAGCGTGCTGTAGACCAGCCCGCAGGGTAGCCAGCCCCAAAGAGAGCCGAGGAACAGGGCCTGGGGGGCAGTGGTGACCGGCATAAGGCGGCTGGCGTGTGGTTGCAGGCGCCGCCAAAGGCCGGCGCCGAGTCTTTCAATACGGGTTAGTCCGCTCCACCAGTTCGCCAGATAGAGCCCCATTGCGACCAGCAGCAGTCCGGCAAACACTCGCAGAGCGATGTCCAGACCCAGATCCCTGAGAAGCCAGCC
>JAUVYN010000155.1 GCA_030603065.1 Pseudomonas sp. | reverse complement strand
AGCGCCAGCAGGTTGGTCTGATACGCGATGTCGTCGATGATCCCGATCTTGTCGGCGATCTGCTTCATTGCCACCACCACCTCGCGTACTGCCCTGCCGCCGTCAACGGCGTCGCTGGCGGCCTTGCCGGCAATATTGTCGGTGACCTTTGCGCTTTCGGTATTCTGTGCAATGGACGCTGACATCTGCTCGACGGATGCGGTGGTCTGTTCGACGCTGGCGGCCTGCTCGCTGGCCGCCTGGCTCAGCGACTGGGAGGTGGCGCTGACCTCTTCGGAGGCGGAGGAAAGCGAATCCGCAGCACTGCGCACATTATTTCGCGGCTTTCCGCAGTTGGTATCGGGTCAGCGCCTACCCGCGGGCGAGCGGCATCAGCGTGTTTCTCAACAATATCACCGGCGACGTCGACGAACTGCAGACTAGCCAGACTGCCGAAGCCAGGCTGCGTCTGGCACAAGAGGTGGGCGGCTATGCCGACTGGGAGTTCGATCTGGTCAAGCGGGAGCTGACGCTCTCGCAACAGGCGCTGGCGCTTATCGACGGTCAACTGCAGGAGAGCGTCATCGACCAGCCTGCCCTGTTGCGTGTGATGCACCCGGATGACCGCCTCAAGTTCGTTTCGGCCATGCTCGATCTGACCGAAGGGAGGCGCTCGCTGAACCTGCTGGTTCGCATTGCCAGGCATGCCGAGCACGATCAGCGTTGGGGACATTTCCAATGCGCTGGCGTGGTCATCTTCCCCCAGGCCCGGCCGGGGGGAGTACTCGTCGGCTCGATTCAGGATGTGACCGCGCAGCAGGAACGCGAGGCGAAGCTGGTAGAGGCCGAGGCGTTCACGCGGAGCATTCTCGAAGCGATTCCGCAGGCCATCTGCGTACTTGATGGCCAGACTCGGATGCTCGCTCGCAATCCTGCCTGGCAGCTGGACTCCACCCTTGCCGGTCCCGATGCGCTGGTAGGCGGTACGGGCGAGGAAGGCGCCGATGAAACCAGTTACCTCGACCATTGCCGGCGCATGGCCGCAGCCGGCAGTGCCCCGGCACAGCAGATGGTCGAAGGACTGGAAGCCTTGACCGAAGAGATAGGCGAGCCATTCGACTTTCATTATGCGGCGCATGTGACAGACCATCGCCGCTTCTTTCACGTCAGCGTAGTGCGCATTTCCGGTGCCAGCCGGCGCCTGCTGGTGCTGCATAGAGATGTGACCGAAACGGCCCGGCTGCAGCAGGCACTCTGTGAGCAACTGCAGCGTTTCCAGCAACTGGTCGAGTTCCTGCCCCATGTATTCTGGGTGTTCGATATCCGTACTCAGCGGCTCGACTACGTCAGCCCGGCCTTTGCCCGTCTCTGGGGAAGGCCTGCGGACTCACTGTTCGAGTCGGTAGACAGCTGGATTGCACTGGTGCATCCGGAAGACCGCTGCCTGGCCATGGCTTTCCACGATGATGTGATCGAGCAGGGCCGCAGCGGCGAGGTCGAGTACCGTAGCCTGAACGCCGCAGGCGAGCAGCTATGGATCCGCAACCGGGCCTTCCCTTTCAAGAATGCCGAAGGACAGGTCGAGCGGGTCATCGGCATCGCCGAAAACATCACCGAGGCGCGCAACTACCGGGAGCAGTTGTACGCCGCGGCGCACTTCGATGCGCTGACCGGTTTGCCAAACGGCTTCATGTTCCGCCAGCGGCTCGCTGCCCAGTGCAGCCAGTCCCCGGAGAACGGCAGTTTCATGGTACTGGTGATCAGCATCGACCGGCTGCGCTGGGTACAGCAATGCCTTGGGCAGCAGACCCGTGATCAACTCGTGCCGCAGATCGTCGAGCGCGCCACCACCGCCCTTCAGGGGCGTGGTTTCCTGGCTAGCCTGGACGGTGACGAGCTTGGCCTGCTGCTCAGTCGCGAGGAGGAACGGCGACTCTGCCAAACGCTGATAGAAGACCTGATCACGGCCATGGCCACGCCATTTCAGGCTGATTGCGAAGCCATCAAGCTGGGCGCCAAGGTTGGGGTTGCTGTCTATTCGGATGATGGCAATACCGCGGAGGTGCTCCTCAAGAACGCACGCGCGGCCGCCTTTACCGCCCAACAGTCATCCGATTGCTGTTTCAGCTACTTCAACAAGGGACTCCTCGAGCAGAGCCTGGATTCGCTCAAGCTGGAGGCCGAACTGGAGCGGGCTCTGCACAACGAGGAGTTCGTCGTTTACTACCAGCCGAAGATCCACCTGCGAGAGCGCCGCCTCTGCGGTGCCGAAGCCTTGTTGCGCTGGCGTCATCCCGAGCACGGGCTGGTCAGCCCGCTGCGCTTCATTCCACTGCTGGAAGCCACCGGTCTCATCGTGCCGGTGGGATTATGGTGCATCGATCAGTCCCTGGCGCAACTGGCCGCGTGGCGGCGGTCCGGTCTGGACGGGTTCACAGTGGCCGTGAACCTGTCGATCAAGCAGATTCAGCCATCCCTGGTAGGCGAGGTTGCCGAGGCCCTGGCGCGTCACGGCATTGAACCGCAGTACCTTGAACTCGAACTCACCGAATCGATGATGCACGAGGAGCAACGGCTCAGCGATGTGGTCGCCGGGCTCAAGGCGCTCGGGGTACGCCTTGCGGTAGATGATTTCGGGACCGGCTACTCGACCCTCGGCAGCCTGCGTACGCTGGCGCCGCACACCCTGAAGATCGATCGCAGCTTTCTGAAGGATATGGCCGTACTCGCCTCGGATCAGGCGATCGTGCAGAGTGTCATCGACATGGCCCACGCGCTGGACATCACCGTGGTGGCGGAGGGGGTCGAAAGCGGCAAACAGCTGAGCATTCTGGAACGTCTCGATTGCGACGAAGTGCAGGGTTTTCTGTTCAGCCAACCTGTGGACGCTGCTGCCTTTGCCCAGCGTTTCGTCTGCGGCGAGCTGAGCGGGCGCTGGCGTGAGGAGTGTTTCGTCTGCTGAAAAGTGCCTGCGCGCATTTCGCCTGCAGGCACTTCAGGTAGCGGGATTATCGCTGTTTCTTGCCGATGTCCGATTGTGCAGCGCTGCGGATGTCACTCTGACCATCCGCCCTGAGCAGATAACCGGCCGCCACGTTCTCTGCGGTCACGTTTGATACCCGCGAGACATACTGTCCGTGGTTGCGATACAGACGGCCCAGTGCCGTCTGATCCAGCGGGTTGTAGCTGCCGAACAGAAAACAGAACGACTCACCGCTGTTGTCGCCGGTATTGATCGCCGTCGGAACCGCGACCTGCGACAGCTGGATGCCACCCTGGGCCAGCCCCAGCTCGTTACGTACCTTGGTCAGGCCGCTGAACTCGAGATAGGGTGCGGTCGGCGGTTGAATGCCGTCGACCCAGGCGGCCAGGTGGCCATATGCCGCAGCAATCACGTAGTGCTGCGGTACCCGGCTGAAGGGTTCCAGAGTGCAGTTGTACTGTGGCTGGCCGCCCGGCAGGTCACGCTCGGAAATCGGTCGGCGATAAACCTGCCCTTCGTATCCGGAGTGCGCCGCACCGGCGATTTCCCAACGCCGATATACCTCGCTGTCAGCACGACGACCCAGTGGCGTTCTCACGTCGGTTTCGGACAGCACATGGAACACCGGCTCGGTGCCGACCCGACTCGGCGCGGAGCCGACGATGAATGCGTAGCCATCGAATACCGGGTCGCTCACCTGTGGCAGAATGCTGTTGTAGTAGGTAGTCATCCGGCCCGCTGACTGTGACGCACCGATGGCGAGCCATTTTTCCGGACTGAGTCCTGCCAGTGGCCCGGTGCTGCCCGCTTCGCGCAGCGCTTCGGCGGCCTGGGCGTAGATGTCATAGGAGAGCTGGTCGGTGGTGTAGGTGCCGGCGCCGGTCACGTCCAGCGAACCATAGCGGGCTGGGCTCCAGCCGCGCAGGTGGTCAACCCCGACCTGCTGTGCCGACACCCCAACCCAGACATAGCCCTCGCGCATCAGCTGCTCGGGTGTCCAGAGCGCATCGAGATCATTGCCGGCAGTAACGTTTTGCCATTCCAGCAGTACCGCCCCGTTGAATTTGGCCTGCGACACCGGGCGGCGAACGATGATCCGCGTCCGGTAGGGTACGTTCTCCGCAAGCAGATTGCCGTTTGTGGCATAGGCCGATGCCTCGCCGGAAAGGTAGTACTCCTCCTCCATGTAGCCTGCCTGCGCCAGATTCAGCGCGCTGAAGAAGGGATAAGTGTCTTCCACATTGGCCGCGTTGCGATCGCCCGGCGGGCTGCCGGGGATCGGG
>JAUVYN010000139.1 GCA_030603065.1 Pseudomonas sp. | reverse complement strand
CGGCTTCCTCAATCCGTACTTTACGGTCGACGGGGTTAGCCTGGGTTACAACGCATTCTATCGGACCACCGATTACGATCGACTGAACGTCGACGTGTCGAGCTACGCCGTGGATTCCTATGGGGCAGGCTTCAATATCGGTTATCCGATTAGCGATACCTCGCGACTCTCCTTCGGTCTCAGCGCCCAGCGTGATGAGCTTAGTACCGGCACCTTTACCGTTCAGGAGATTCAGCAATTCCTGGCTGCCGAAGGCGATCGTTTCACCAATTTCAAGTTCAATGCCCAGTGGTCGCAGTCGACCCTGAACCGTGGTGTGTTCCCTGATCGTGGCGGCTCGCAGTCGATCGGCATCGAAACCACCATTCCCGGCAGCGACCTGTCGTTCTACAAGCTCGACTACCGTGGCCAGCGCTATCTGCCGATCAGTCCTGCACTGACCCTGCGCGTGCACGGTAATCTTGGCTACGCGCAGAGCTTTGGCAGTACCGGAGAAGTGCCGTTTTATGAGCACTATTATGCTGGCGGCATCGGTTCCGTACGCGGCTTTCGTGACAGCTCTCTGGGGCCACGCAGTACCCCGGCCGACGTCGATCCGGATAAGGATCAACTGCCCTTTGGTGGCAACGTGCGTATCACCGGCGGCGCCGAGCTGATTTTCCCGGTGCCCTTCGTCACCGACCAGCGCTCGCTGCGTACCGTGCTGTTCCTGGACGCGGGCAACGTGTTCGATACCGAGTGTACCAATACGGTGTTACTCAATGGTCGCCCCAATCCCGGTTGCGGGGATGTGGATCTCGGTGAGATTCGTTACAGTGCCGGGGTAGGCTTGTCCTGGTTGACCGCTCTGGGTCCGCTTGGATTCAGCCTGGGTACCGCGCTGAACGACAAGTCCGGCGATGATACCCAGTTCTTCCAGTTCACTCTGGGTCAGACGTTCTGAAGCCAGAGCCCAACGTAGTCCAATCAGGAGTAGTTGATGGTGCGTAAGTTTATAGGTGTTGCGGTCATGTCACTGCTGGCGCTTGTCGCCTTCCCCGCCGCTGCGCAAATGAAGATCGCCGTGCTGGATTACCAGATGGCACTGCTTGAGTCGGATGCGGCCAAGCGCTACTCGGTGGATGCAGAGAAGAAATTCGGCTCGCAGTTGCAGCGTCTGCGCAACCTCGAGGCGGATGCCAAGCGCCTGCAGGATCGTATCCAGCGTGACGGTGACAAGCTCGGTCAGACCGAAGTGGAAAAGCTGGAGCTGGAGTTTCGCCAGAAGGCACGCGAGTTCCAGACCGAGTCCCGTCAGCTGAACGAGGCCAAGGCCGCAGCTGATCGTGAAATGCTCGAAGCGCTCAAGCCCAAGCTCGATCAGGCGGTTGAAGCGGTCCTCAAGGGCGGCGACTATGATCTGGTCATCGACCGGAGCGCGGTGGTCGACGTCAAGGCGCAGTTCGATATTACCCGTCAGGTGATCGAGCGCCTGAACAGCATGCGCTGAGCCGAGAATGTCCGATAACAGTCCATTGACCCTCAGGCGCCTGGCAGAATTGCTGGGCGCGGTTCTTGATGGAGATGGCGAACTGGTCATCGCTGGTATTTCGACGCTTCAGGATGCCGGGGAAGGGCAGCTCAGCTTTCTTGCCAACAGCCAGTACCGCAAGTATCTGAAAAGCACTGCAGCATCAGCGGTGCTGCTGAAGGCCGAGGATGCCGAAGGGTATCAGGGCAATGCCCTGATTGTTGCCGACCCCTATCTTGCCTATGCCCGTCTGTCTCATCTGTTCGACCCCAAGCCCAGAAGAGCGTCTGGGGTGCATCCCTCCGCCGTGGTTGCCGAAGACGCCCAGGTCGATCCGAAAGCTTATGTCGGTCCCGGAGTGGTGATCGATACCGGGGCCTGCATAGGCGCAGGGGCGACCATCGAGGCGCAGTGCTTCGTTGGTGCCCGCTCCAGGATCGGTGCAGGAAGCTGGCTCGCTCCTCGTGTGACCGTCTACCACGATGTCACCATTGGTGAACGCGCTGTCATCCAGTCCGGAGCGGTGCTTGGTTCCGAAGGTTTCGGCTTTGCCAACGACAAGGGTGTCTGGCAGAAAATCGCCCAGATCGGCGGCGTCAAGGTCGGCGATGACGTGGAGATCGGCGCGAATACCACCATCGATCGCGGAGCCCTTACGCCTACAACTCTTGGTAACGGCGTCAAGCTCGACAACCAGATCCAGATCGCGCACAACGTGCACATTGGCGACCATACCGCCATCGCGGCCTGTGTGGGAATCTCTGGCAGCACCCGCATCGGCAAGCACTGCATGATCGCTGGTGGCGTCGGCATGGTCGGCCATATCGAGATCTGCGATAACGTATTCATCAGTGGAATGACCATGGTAACGCGCTCGGTAACCGAGCCGGGTGCCTATTCCTCTGGTACCGTCATTCAGCCTGCCGCTGACTGGCGCAAGAACGCTGCCCGCTTCCGGCAGCTCGACGCGTTGTTCAAGCGCGTGCAACAGCTCGAAAAACAGCTGTCTGCGGTGACCTCGGATCATCAGGCTTCATCTGAAGACTGATCGAACTGCATTCAACCGTTCTACCCATCTTCACTGCAAGGCATGCGACTAAATGGACATTAATGAAATAAAAGAATATCTGCCGCACCGCTATCCGTTTCTCCTGGTGGACAGGGTCGTCGAGCTGAATCTGGAAGCCCGCGAGATTCGGGCCTACAAGAACGTCTCGGTCAACGAGCCCTTTTTCAACGGTCATTTTCCACAGCATCCGATCATGCCCGGCGTGCTTATCATCGAGGCCATGGCGCAGGCGGCAGGTCTGCTCGGGTTCAAGATGATGGATGTGCGCCCAGCTGATGGTACGCTCTACTACTTCGTGGGATCGGACAAGCTGCGCTTTCGGCAGCCGGTCGTCCCGGGTGATCAGCTTCAGCTCGAGGCACGCCACCTCAGCAACAAGCGCGGCATCTGGAAGTTCGCCTGCCGCGCCATGGTCGATGGTAAGGAAGCCTGCTCAGCGGAAATCATCTGCGCGGAACACAAGTTATGACTCGAATCCACCCTCAAGCCATAGTCGATCCGGCAGCACGCCTGGCTGATGATGTTGAGGTGGGTCCCTGGACCTTCATCGGCCCGGACGTCGAGATTGGCGCGGGTTCCGTGATCGGTCCCCATGTGGTGATGCGTGGCCCGACGACCATCGGCTGCGGCAATCGCATATTTCAGTTTGCCTCGGTGGGCGAGGACTGTCAGGACAAGAAGTACAAAGGCGAGCCGACCCGGCTGGTGATCGGTGACAACAACGTCATCCGCGAAGGTTGTACCATTCATCGGGGCACCATCCAGGATCAAGGCGTAACTACCATCGGAAGCAACAACCTGCTGATGGCCTACGTCCACGTTGCCCATGACTGTGTCGTCGGCAACAACATCATAATGGCCAATAACGCCACCATCGCTGGCCACGTGCATGTTGGTGACGGTGCCATTCTTGGCGGCTACACCACGGTTCACCAGTTCTGTCACCTCGGCGCCTGGTCGATGAGCGCAGCCAACAGCGCCGTATTCAAGGATATCCCGGCCTTCGTGATGGTGGGTGGCAACCCCGCAGAGGCGCACGGCATGAATTTCGAAGGAATGCGCCGCCGCGGTTACAGCCCCGAATTGATCGCTGCGCTGCGCCGCGCCTACAAGATCGTCTACCGACAGAGCCTTACCTTGCAGGATGCTCTCGCTGCGCTGGCCGAGAGCGCCGAGCAATACCCCGAAATTTCGCTGTTCCGGGACTCTATCCTGGCCTCGACCCGCGGCATCACCCGCTGAGCCATGCAGGCTGCATCCGCTTCGTCACGTCCTCTCTGTATCGCCCTGGTCGCCGGTGAGGCGTCAGGCGATACCCTCGGTGCCGGTTTGATGCGCGCGCTCAAGGCACGCTTCCCTGATGCGCAGTTCATAGGGATAGGTGGCCCGCGTATGATCGCTGAAGGCATCACCTCCCAGGTCCCGATGGAACGACTTTCGGTGATGGGGCTGGTAGAAGTGCTCGGGCGCCTGCGCGAGCTACTCAAGGTCAGGAAGGAGCTGGTTCGCTTTCTCAAGGATCGTCGGCCGGACGTCTTCATCGGTATCGATGCACCGGACTTCGTCCTGAACGTCGAAGGTCAGCTGCGCAAAGTGGGTATTCCTACTGTGCATTACGTCAGTCCTTCGGTCTGGGCGTGGCGCGAAAAGCGTGTGTTGGGCATTCGCGAATCGACCGATCTGATGCTGACGCTCTTCCCCTTCGAGGAAGACGTCTACCGGCGGCATGATGTTGCGGTGCGCTGCGTTGGTCACACGCTGGCGGACCAAATACCCCTAGAGCCGGATCGCGAAAGTGCCCGCGCCGCCCTCGGCCTGTCCGCCACCGCCCCCGTTCTGGCGCTGATGCCGGGCAGCCGCAACGGCGAGCTGCGCAAGCTCGGGTTGCTCTTCCTGCAGACCGCCGCCTGGTGTATCGAGCGGCGCCCCGAACTCCAGGTCATTGTTCCCTGCGCTAACCCGGAGCGGCGTGCGCAGATGGAGGCGATTCTGGCAGAGAGCGGTCTGGATGTACCGGTCAAGCTGTTCGACGGTCGCTCCCACGAGGTCCTTTGTGCCTGCGACGCCGTGCTTATCGCATCCGGTACCGCGACGCTCGAGGCCATGCTTTTCAAGCGGCCGATGGTGGTTGCGTACCGCATGGCCGGACTGACGTTCAGTATTCTCAAGCGGCTGGTCAAGGTGGGCCACGTTTCCTTGCCCAACCTGCTCGCCAGGCGCGAGGTGGTCCCGGAGTTTCTGCAGGACGCAGCGACGCCCGAGGCGATGGGGCAGGCGCTACTCGATCGGCTGGATCCGTCGCCGGAGCGAGAGGCTGCTCAGGACACCTTCCTTGAGCTGCACAAGCTGCTCCGTCGCAATGCCGATCAGGCGGCAGCGGATGCGGTGATCGAACTGATGCAGCAGAAGGGTAGGTTGCCATGAATCAGATCGTCATGGACTGGGTGCTGCCCGAGGGCCAACTGGTCGCCGGGGTAGACGAAGTGGGTCGTGGCCCGCTGTGTGGCGCTGTGGTCACCGCTGCGGTCATCCTCGATCCACTGCGCCCGATCGAGGGCCTCAACGATTCCAAAAAGCTCACAGAGGCCCGCCGCGAAGAGCTGTTTCCAATCATTCAGGAGCGCGCCCTGGCCTGGTGCATCGCCCGTGCCGAGGTAGAGGAAATCGACCAGCTCAATATCCTTCACGCCACCATGCTCGCCATGCAGCGAGCGGTGGCCGGCTTGTCCGTCCGCCCGGACCGGGTGCTGGTCGATGGGAACCGTTGCCCGGTCCTGCCGATGCCCAGTGAGCCGGTGATCAAGGGAGACGCCCGCGT
>JAUVYN010000055.1 GCA_030603065.1 Pseudomonas sp. | reverse complement strand
CGCATCGGTACTCGCTGGCAGCCGGCCGCCTATCTTGAACGCGACCTCGAGCCAGTCCTTGTCATATAGATTCTGGGTCGGCCGCCCAAATCGGTCGTTGATGATTTGCAGGAACTCGTAGCTGCCGCCATCGGCGCCATTGAACACATGCACCTTGTAATCAGCCACTGGCGCCTCGCCTACCAGCAGCGCCTTCTCGAACAACGCACTCGGACGTATGCCAGCGTAGTGGCGCTCACCGTTCATGCGAGCGAAGTCTTCGCGTAGCCAACGATTGGCAAGGTTGGTCAGCTCCGTGAGATTGGCCTGATGCTTGTCACGCACAATTCGCACATGGCCGCACCCATTGTTGGACTTCATCACGAAAGCTGCTGGCAGATCTTTGAAAGTATCCAGCGTGACCCGGTCGGTCGCCAGGTAAAGGGGGACATTATGCGCATCGCCTACCTGCTCGCGGATGTATTCACGGACCAGGAGCTTGTCCGCAAGCTGGGTAAAGACCGGCTGCGGATAACGCATTCGATGGAAAATCTTTTCGGAAAACGTCTGCGGCTTGCGAAAGTTGCAGAACCGCCCGTGCACACGGTAGAAGCGCCACTGGTACCGGGCGGAAGCCGGCAGCAAGCGGTTCAACCGCTTCGGTCCGCGGTCAGGCCCATCCTTGTCCTGTTTCTTCCTCCACACTCCTATCCCTTTCATCCCTGTGCGCTCCGCCAGGTTGGCTTTGTAGGTGTAGTGATCGCATAGCGCCACCGCAGCTAAGACAATCGGCGGGCCACCGGGTTCCGCGGTCCTTGTTCACCGCCTGGCAAGCCACACGCCCGCCACCGTCACGCCCATTCCGAAAACCGCCAGGGGCGCCAGCCGCTCGTCGAACAAGAGCCATGCAATGAGCGCCGTGGCCAGTGGCGTCAGGTAAAACAGGCTGGCCACCTGCACCGCACTACCCTGTCGCAAAAGATGGTTGAGCAGCGCGATGGCGCCGATCGACAGCACCAGCGTCAACCAGAGCAATGCAAAGATGAAGTCGCCCGTCCACGCCACCTGCCGCGTTTCCGTCAGCAGAGCGAACATCCCGAACAGCAGCAGGCAAGGTAAAAACTGCAGGATTGCCCCTGTTCGCAGATCGAAAACCGGAACGAAGCGCTTTTGATACAGAGTACCTGCGGTAATGCTGGCCAGCGCCAGCACCGCGGGCCACAACCAGAACCAGAGTGTCGAGGCATCCTGCGCATCCTGTCCAAGCTTGCCGCCGAGCACCAGAACCACACCGATCAACCCAAGCAACAACCCGCCCCACTGCCGCGAACCAACCCGCTCCTGCAGCACCAACGCAGCGCAGAAAGCCGTCGCGATAGGTTGCAGCCCCACCACCAACGCAGTAAGACCGGAAGGCAAGCCGCGGTCAATTGCCACGAACACGCCGCCCAGATAACCGCCATGCACCAGCAAACCCGACACCGCCAGGTGCAGCATTGCCCGCCCCGAGCCTGGCCAGGGAGCCTTGACCACGATTACCAGGGCCGTGAGCACCAGCAGTACCAGCGCCATGCGCAACCACAGAAATGTCATCGGCTCTGCATAGGGCAATCCGTATTTGGCACCGATGAAACCCGTACTCCAGAGCAGCACGAACGACAGGGGGATGAGGTTTTGAAGGGAAATCGGAAGGCGGACGGGCATGGACGGCTCAACAAGTTTTCAGCGCGGGTGGCTCGCCAGCTTAAAGCTTAAGCGCGGCTCGGGACCGGTACAGCTGGGGATAATCTCAGGCCCATGTCAAACCGCTTGCTTACTCATCGCTGGCGTAATCATGTGGCGCTTTGGACGTATAGACCGATTGGTTTATAAATAACTTGGTAACTACTATCGGCCATCCTCCTGTCGCCTTAATAGAGGCAGCACCACCACGGTGCACAATCCGCCCCATTTCGGTACACTCTCGCCAATCGACGACCTCATCTGCCACCAGCATCCGGCGCGTCCTGCCCGGTTCTGCCAGGGTGCCTGCCCTGTTTACGGTCCCGCTGATGATCGACCGCTTCGCGAATTCCTAGTTCGCGAACGCGCCCGCTCGACCGATTTCTGTCAAAAAAATAGAGAGTAAGAACCATGACCTACACCCTCGAAAACTGCCTTGAGCAGATCAAGCGGCGCGACCCGGATCAGCCGGAGTTTCACCAGGCTGCAGAAGAAGTGCTGGCCTCGCTCTGGCCATTTCTGGAAGCCCATCCGAAGTATCTCAAAGCCGGCATCATAGAGCGGCTGGTGGAGCCTGAGCGGGTCATCACCTTCCGTGTCTCCTGGGTGGACGATCACAATCAGGTTCAGGTGAATCGCGGCTACCGGATCCAGATGAACAGCAGCATCGGGCCCTACAAGGGCGGCCTGCGCTTTCACCCGTCGGTGAACCTGAGCGTACTGAAGTTCCTGGCCTTCGAGCAGGTGTTCAAGAACGCCCTGACCACCCTGCCCATGGGCGGTGGCAAGGGTGGCTCGGACTTCGACCCCAAGGGCAAGAGCGACGGGGAAGTGATGCGCTTTTGTCAGGCATTCATGACCGAGCTGGCGCGCCACATTGGTGCAGACCTCGACGTGCCGGCCGGCGACATTGGCGTTGGCGCCCGGGAAATCGGCTACATGTACGGGCAGTACAAGCGCGTGCGTAACGAGTTCACCTCTGTGCTCACCGGCAAGGGCATTACCTACGGCGGCA
Organism: Pseudomonas sp.; assembly: GCA_030603065.1. Lineage (GTDB taxonomy): Bacteria > Pseudomonadota > Gammaproteobacteria > Pseudomonadales > Pseudomonadaceae > Halopseudomonas. The sequence continues at coordinate 18,435 of JAUVYN010000055.1, read as the reverse complement.
GCCTGATCCGCCCGGAAGCCACCGGCTATGGCTGCGTTTACTTTGCCGAAGAAATGCTGAAGAACCGCAGCGAAGGCTTCGCCGGCAAGCGCGTGGCGATTTCCGGCTCGGGCAATGTGGCGCAGTATGCGGCGCAGAAGGTGATGGAGCTGGGCGGTCTGGTGATTTCGGTTTCCGATTCCGGCGGCACCCTGCACTTTCCGGACGGCATGACCTCGGAGCAGTGGTTCGAGCTGATGGATCTGAAGAACGAGCGCCGCGGCCGGCTGCAGGAGATGAGCGGCAACAACGCCGATTTCCTGGCTGGCCGCAAGCCTTGGGACCTGGCCTGTGACATAGCCCTGCCCTGCGCGACCCAGAACGAACTGGACGAAGCAGATGCTCGCACGCTGGTAGCCAATGGCTGCGTTTGCGTGGCCGAGGGCGCCAATATGCCCTCCACGCTGGAAGCAGTCGACGTTTTCCTGGAGCACCGTATCCTGTTCGCACCGGGCAAGGCCGCCAACGCCGGTGGTGTGGCCACCAGCGGTCTGGAAATGACCCAGAACGCCATGCGCCTGCACTGGACGGCTGGCGAGGTGGACGAGAAGCTGCACAGCATCATGAAGTCCATTCACAACGCCTGCGTACATTACGGTACCGAGAAGGACGGCTTCGTCAATTACGTGAAGGGCGCCAACATTGCCGGCTTCGTGAAGGTCGCCGAGGCGATGCTCGCCCAGGGCGTGGTCTGAGGCAGATCTGCCCTGCCACCTGATCCGGGTGACAGGGCAGAAGCGCTGTGTCTCGCGCGTAGAGGGCGCCGCTCAGCCCAACGACAGCTCCGCCAGGCTTGCAGCCAGCTCGTCCTTGCGAAACGGCTTGGTCAGGCGAGCAAGCTGGGCGTCGATCCCCTCCTGCTCGGCGTAACCCGTGACCAGCAGCACAGGCACCCCGGGTCTGGCTGCCTGCACCGCATAGGCGAGGTCGGCCCCGCTCATGCCGGGCATCAGGTAATCCGTCACCAGCAGGTCGAAGTGCTCGCCACTGGCCACCCGCCGCAGAGCTTCCTCGCCGGAAGCGACTTCCAGAACCCTGTACCCCAGCTCAACGAGCATATCGGCTGTGCTGATACGAACCAGCTCCTCATCGTCTGCCAGGAGGGCCACCCGGGTCGGCGCGGGTGCGGTGGCCACATCAGGCGCCGCCGCTCCCGACGGATACGCAGCTACCGCGCTGATCGGCAACCAGAGATGGGCAGTGGTGCCGTGTTCGGGCCGGCTGTGGATCTGCAGCGTGCCACCCAACTGAGCGGTCAGGCCGTGAACCATCGACAACCCGAGACCCGTGCCCTTGCCGATTCCCTTGGTAGAGAAGAACGGTTCGATTGCGCGCTGCAGCGTTGCTTCGTCCATACCGGTGCCGTTATCGGACACTGACAGGCGGATGTAGTTACCTGGTCCAAGACCCGAGCCGTGTTGTCTGTCGACCTTGTGTTCGCTCACGCTTATGCGCAGGGTACCGCCCGTTGGCATAGCGTCGCGGGCGTTAACCGCAAGGTTGAGCAGAGCCATCTCCAGCTGGTTGGGATCCGCCTTGGCCGGTGCGAGGCCAGCACCGGACTCGATCACTATCCTGATCTGCGGGCCCAGCGTGCTGGAAAGCAGCTCTACCATTTCGTTCACCAGCTTCACCACGTCGACAGGCACTGTTTGTAGCGGCTGGCGTCGAGCGAACGCGAGCAGCCGCTGCACCAGCGTCCTGGCACGCTCGGCGGATTGCGCCGCGCCAGCGATGAGCCGCTGCTCGCGCTCTCCGCCCAGCGCTCGCCGCTGCAGCATGTCCAGTCCACCGACGATCGGCGTGAGCAAATTGTTGAAGTCGTGTGCTATTCCACCGGTAAGCTGACCGATCGCCTCCATCTTCTGCGACTGCCGGAGCGCCTCTTCGGCGACGATTTGCGGCGTAACGTTGCGGCTGGAGCCAATGATCCTTGCGATCCGACCGCTGGCATCCGGCACAGGTACCAGGGTGGTGTCCCAGTACTGGGGACCCTCTGACAGATCAAAGACGTCCCGATACTCATAGATGCCGCCGGTCTCCAGCACCTTTTGATAGCTCTGCAGAACCCGCCGCGCGGCGGCCGGCGGCAGGAAGGCTTCGACCCGCTTGCCGCGGCTCGAATCGATCTTCATGCCCACATCGGACTCGTGCGCCGGATTGATCTCCGCTACGGTGAAACCGCCGTCCTCTTCGACCTGCATAACGAAAAGAGGATCGGGCGTATTCTCGAAATAGGCTCGATAAAGGGCATCGGCTTCCCGCCGCGCCGCATCGGCTGCCTCAAGCTGAGCTTCCCGCTCGCGCTCTGCATTCACGTCACGGCCTGAAGCGTATATCCGCCCGGCTTCGAACGTGGCGGTCCAGGAAAACCAGCGGTAGCTGCCGTTGCGGTGACGAAGTCTGAACTCGTAGGGAATGGCCAGTGGTCTTTCAAGAATGGCTTGAAACGTGGCCATCGTCCTTTCGAGATCGTCCGGGTGGGAGAAGTTGGCGATCGATCTGCCGAGCAGATCTTTCGGTTCCCATTCCAGCAGCAGGGTCCAGGCTGCATTCACCTCGGCAAAGGTAGAATCCGCATTGACCACCCCCAGCAATTCCTGGGATACCCGCCAAGCACGCTCGCGCTCGGCTGCAACTTCCAGTACCCGCTGCTCCAGCGACCGATTCAGCTCACGCAACGCCGCGTCGGCCTGCGCCTGTTCCACCGCCCCAGCCGCAAGGTGTGCGAGCTGGACCAGCATGGCTTCGTCAGCCTCGTCAAACTCACTCCCGTCGACCTTGTCGCTCAACTGAATGAGCCCAAGATTGCGCCCATCGCGTCCGATCAGCGGGGCAGCAAGCCAGCCGCGAAGGGGCGGATGATCCTTGGCATGCTGTCCGAATCCCAGCCAGCGCGGATGTGCTTCGAGTTCAGCCTGGGTAAGGCGGGCAGGCCGATTCTCTTCACAAACCCAGGTGTAGATTCCCTGGCCGCTTGGCTCATTGTCATAGTCCTTCCAGCGCGCGTACTTCTCGCTCAGACCCACCGCGTTGATAGCCTGTTTCCAGTCGGAGCCGCGCGTGAGGCTGACCACGCTCTGATGCGACCCTACGATCCGTCGCGCCGCTTGGGTAATCTCGTCCAGAGTGGCTTCGAGTGTCGAGGCGCGTGCTACCACGGTGGCGACCTCCGCCAGCTCCTGAAGCTGTTCGGATCGGCGTCGCAACCGCGCCTCGGCCTGATGCTCGGTGGTGCGGTCCCGGAAGATCTTCAGGTAGCCTTCGTCTGGTCCGTCCAGCCGCATCATCAGACCAGAACCCCAGAATACTGTCCCATCCTTGCGCTGATGCCAGCGTTCGTTCTGCGCCCTACCGTCCTTCTCGGCGCGAGCAACTTCGCGCTCCGGCACACCCTCTGCGCGGTCCTGTGGCGTAAACAGCATTGCTCCGGACTGGCCCACAGCCTCTGTTTCACTGAAACCAGTAAGGCGAGCGGCACCGGGATTCCATGCAGTGACCACACCCTGCTGATCCAGACGGATGATCGCAAAGTCTTCCGCCCCTTCTACCACCTGGCGGTGGCGCATTTCACTGGCACGAAGGGCATTTTCCGTTCGCGCCCGCTCGACTGCCTGCCAGGTGCGCTCAGCAACGGTTTCAATCAGCTCGACTTCGGCGTCAGTCCATACCCTGGGCGCGTTCTGAAGCACACACAGCACGCCAAGGGTTCCGCCAGCACGCACGAGTGGCGTGCACAGCATCGCACGTGCGTCGACAGTTTCCAGCAAAGGCCAAACTTCTTTGCTGGGCTGCGCCGAGATATCCGCCACCCTAAGAGTCCGCCCAGGGCCGAGATGGGCAATCAGCGCAGAATGTAGGCGACGAAGGGCGTCGTCGGTTGTCAGGGCTCCCGGGCAAGCATCCCACTCGCAGTGCATGGCTACCTCGCCCTGCGCGCTGCGCTCTGTATAGAAGATGCGCGTCGCAGCCAACTCTTCTCCCAGAGACTGCGTCGCTGCGACCACAACGTCCTGGGGATCGGAAAGCCGGTTGGTTCGGTCGGTCAGTGCTAGGAGGAAGGCTCGGCGGCGTTCAGCCGCCTTGCGCACGGTTATGTCGCCCGTGACCGCCAGCGCAGCGCGGGGCCGACCGCGCTCATCGAGCAGCCTGGTTACCGAGCTGCTCGCCCAGACCATTCCACCGTCCGGTCGCATATAGCGCTTGTCCAGGGTGAAGCTCTCGCCGGCATCGGCCAGTTTTTGGAACCGATGCAGGTTAACCGCAACATCCTCCGGATGCGTCACATCGGCAAAGCTGAGGGTCAACAGTTCTTCTCTGGAGCGGCCCAGCATCTCGCACAGCCGATCGTTGACCGCCATAAAGCGTCCATCCAGCCCCAGTTCGGATATACCCACCGTCGCCTGCGCGAACATCGCGGCCAGACGCTCGTTCTCGAGACGCGCGGCGGCGTAGGACCGGCGAAGCTCCAGTTGGGCCATCGCCTGTGCGGCCAGAGCTTGAAGGGCCCGCTTCTGCCGCGCCGTGATACCGCCAGGGCGGGGGGCCCTGTCCAGCACACAAACCGTCCCAAGCGGCAGGCCCTCCGGTGTTTCGAGCAGCGCTCCTGCGTAAAACCGCAGTCCATCGGTGACGTGGACCAATGGGTTGTGTTCGAATCGCTCGTCCTTCGCCAGGTCGGGCACCACGAACACGCCGGGCTGGAGAATCGCCCATCGGCAGATCGAGGCCCCAAGCGGCAGGGAGTCCTGGCCGATCCCTTTCTCCGCCTTGAACCACTGCCGATCGGCAGCGATGAAGTTGATCACCGCTATGGGCGCATTGAGAATGTCCGCTGCGAGTTCGGCGATGTCATCGAAGCCGGGCTCACGGCCGGTATCCAGAATGCCGTAGCGCTCCAGCGCCACAAGCCGGGCGTCTTCGTCCCAGCTGACGTGGCAAGGTTCCGGAAGGCCTGGTGAATCAGAGTCAGAGTTCAACAGCTGCCCCTGTGGTACTACCGTGGTTCATGGAATGCTCGTGTGCGCGGAATGCGCGGATGCGAATGTGCTGGTCATCTTACGCTGTGATCGGCGTTGGCCATAGGGGGTGTTCAGGCGCCATCCCCTGCATGGTCCGGAACGAGCTGGACATGACAGAAGCGATGCTGCCCTTATTACCTCTCGCTAGCGTTGGCTGCGATACTGCGCCGGCGTGATGCCCTGCCAGCGGCGAAATGCCCTGGTAAAGGCGTTCTCATCAGAAAACCCCAGTTCTTCGGCGATGCTTGCAATGCGCCGGTCTTCGGTCAGAGCGCGGCAGGCCATGTCCTGCAGCACGCTTTCGCGCAGGCTCTTGAAGGACAATCCATCTTCGGCCAATCGCCGATTAAGATGGCGCCCGCTCAGGCCCAGTGCTTCGGCAAGCCGTTCCTTGCCCCAGCGTGGGTTGAGTCTGACCAGGCGTTCGACCTCAGCACTCAGGCCCTGATGCCCCAGTTCGGCGAGAGTCTGGTCGGTGAGTTGGCGCAAATGGTCACGCAGAGCGCTGTTGGCCTGAATCTGCCCTAACTCCAGTTGCTCCGGCGCAAATCCGAGATGATTGCAACCCGCCTCGAAATGCACCGGGCAGCCGGTCAGGGCCTCGTAGCGTGCCGGATCTGTCAGCGGCGAGTGAGCCAGCCAGATGCCATCCGGCCGGAAGCGCCCGCCCGTGGCCCAGCGGGTCAGATTGAGCATGCTCGCCAGTACCGCTTCGACCCGCTCGGCCTGGCGCGTGCGCAGGTGCGGCTGGTAGTCGATGAACACGGTTGACCTGTCTCTGTGCAGGTGGAATTCACCGCCATCGCCAATCACCGGGGCGTACTCCACGAGTTCTTCCAGGGCTTCCCCCAGAGTGTCACAGGTGACCAGCAACATGCCGAGGCTATCAAGATGCCCGACCTGTATTTCCAGGCCCAGCCGCAGGCCGATCAATGGGTCGTCGGACCCTGCGCAAAAGGCCTCCCAGAGTTCGTCCTGCCAGGTGATCGGCACACGCGACACGCCGGCAAGGCGCTCGACCAGATGCGCAGGCAGGGTTATGCCCAGCCGCTCGGCCATCTGCAGCATGGCCTGGCTGTAACGGGGGGTAATGCTGTGCAGTGCGCAATCGTGCATGGCCTGAATTGCCGCTTCCTTGTCTCGTTTGGTGCGATACGGCCACGGCCGGTTCGCCTAGACTGGCGATCATAACAACAAAGCCAGTGGAGTTAGATCATGTACGCCGTCATAGGCGCCGGCCCGATGGGCCTGGCCAGCGCACGCAACCTGCAAAAACTTGGCATCCCGTTCACCGGCTTCGAGCTGCATAGCGACGTCGGTGGCCTGTGGGATATCGACAACCCCCACAGCACCATGTACGACAGCGCTCATCTGATTTCATCCAAGCGCATGACCGAGTTCGCCGAATTCCCCATGCGTGACGAGGTTGCCCCCTACCCGCACCATAGCGCCATGCGCCAGTACTTTCGCGACTATGCCGAGCACTTCGGGCTCAAACGCTACTACGAGTTCAATACCCGGGTGATCGAAGTGAAGCCGGACGGCGAGCAATGGGTGCTGGTGAGTGAGCGTGAGGGCCAGCGCCAGACGCGTCGCTTCGATGGCGTGCTGATCGCCAACGGCACCCTGCACAAACCGAACATGCCGAGCCTGCCGGGTAATTTCAGTGGCGAGCTGATGCATTCGGCGGATTACCGCAGCCCGGAGGTGTTCAAGGGCAAGCGGGTGCTGATGGTCGGCTGCGGCAACTCCGGCGCAGACATCGCGGTGGACGCCGTGCATCAGGCTGCGCGGGTCGACATGAGTCTGCGCCGCGGCTATTACTTCCTGCCGAAATTCATCAAGGGCCGACCGACCGATACCCTGGGCGGCAAGATCAAGTTGCCGCGACCGCTGAAACAGCGGCTGGATGCCGGCCTGATTCGGCTGATCATGGGCAAGCCTTCGGATTACGGATTGCCTGATCCGGATTACCGGATGTACGAGTCTCACCCGGTGGTGAACTCACTGATACTGCACCATCTGGGCCACGGCGATATCACCCCGCGGCGCGACATCCGGCGAATCGAGGGCAAGACCGTCACCTTCACCGATGGCGAGTCGGCCGAATATGATCTGATTCTGCTGGCCACCGGTTACTCGCTGGATTACCCCTTCATAGCCCGGGAGCATCTGAACTGGCCGGAGGGCATCGATGCGCCGCAGCTGTACATGAACGTGTTCCATCCGCTGCGCAACAACCTGTTCATGATGGGCATGATCGAGGCCACCGGACTCGGCTGGGAGGGCCGTAACCAGCAGGCAAGACTGGTCGCGCTCTATATTCAGCAGCAGCGCACCGGCGCGGCGGCCGCCGAGGCCTTCAACCAGCTCAAGCGTGATCGGGCCAAGCTGGCACTGGACGGCGGGTACCGCTACATCAAGCTGGCGCGGATGGCCTATTACGTGAACAAGGACGCCTACCTGGCAGCACTGGCCCGGCATATTAGTGAGCTGGAGCGGGATCTGCCGGCGGCCCAACCGCTGACGGCGGCCACCACATGAGCGGCGCCGTGCCGCTGCAGTTCGACCCGGCCAGCCTGGTTCTGCTCAACCTCATCATGGCCTGCATGATGTTCGGCGTGTCGTTGTCGCTGCGTCTGGAGGACTTCAAGCGCATCGCCATGGCGCCCATTGCGCCAGTGGCCGGGCTGGTGGCGCAGTTCGTGTTGCTGCCTGCGGCGACCTGCCTGTTCTGCTGGGTGTTGCGCATCGAGCCGCAGCTGGCGCTTGGCATGCTGCTGGTGGCGGCATGTCCGGGCGGCAGTTTCTCCAACATCATGACCTGGCTCGGACGGGGCAATGTGGCGGTGTCGGTGAGCATGACGGCGGTGTCGAGCCTGGCGGCGACCGTACTGACTCCGCTCAACTTCGCCTTTTACGGCTGGCTCAACCCCCACACCCGCGCCTATCTCACCGAGATCGCCCTTGAGCCTGGCGGCATTCTGTTGCTGGTTCTGCTGGTGCTGGCCTTGCCACTGGTGCTGGGCATGATCACCGGGCGGCGTCTGCCGGAGCTGGTTCGGCGCAGCGAAAAGCCGCTGCGGGTCATCTCGCTGGTGGTGTTTCTGGGGTTCGTGGCGATTGCCTTCTCCAACAACCTGGCGCTGTTCGTGGAGCGCTTTCACAGCTTCTTCTGGCTGGTGGTGTTTCACAATCTGCTGGCGCTGTCGCTCGGCTACGGGATGGGCTGGCTGCTGCGGTTGCCGGTCAGTGACCGGCGCGCAGTGACCATGGAGGTCGGCATTCAGAACTCGGGGCTGGGGCTGGTGATCCTGTTCACCTTCTTCCCCGAGGCTGGCGGCATGATGCTGATCACCGCCTTCTGGGGCGTCTGGCACCTGGTCAGCGGGTTGACGCTGTCGCAAATCTGGGCGCGCCTGCCGCTGCCACCGAATGATCCCATTGTCCGTTCCGCACAGGTGACTGCACCATGAACCAACGCATTCTGATCACCGGCGCGGCCGGCTACATCGGCCATCAGCTGGGCAACCGTCTGGCGGGCGACTTCCATGTTGTCGGTACCGACATCCGTCCGCGTGAGGATCTGGCCTTTCCGCTGCACATCATGGACGTGCGCAGCGCGGAGCTCACCGATCTGCTTGCCGCCGAGCGCATCACCCATGTTGTCCACCTGGCGTCAGTACTGCAGGCGTCGCCCGACCGGGCAAGGGATTACGACATCGACGTGAACGGCACGCGCAACGTCATCGAGTGCTGCCTGAAGGCCGGGGTCGGCCACCTCACGGTTACCAGCTCGGGCGCTGCCTACGGCTATCATCCGGATAACCCGGCCTGGATCGATGAGGCAGACGCACTGCGCGGCAACCCGGAGTTTGCCTATTCCGACCACAAGCGGCTGATCGAAGAGATGCTGGCTGCCTACCGTGAAAGCCACCCTGCCCTGCGCCAATTGATCTTTCGGCCGGGCACGGTGCTGGGCGCCGAGACGCGCAACCAGATCACCGATCTGTTCATGGCACCGCGTGTGCTGTCGCTGCGGGGCAGCAATTCGCCCTTCGTGTTCATTTGGGATCAGGACGTGATCGGCGCCATCGAACTGGGCCTGCGGGAAGACCGCACCGGCATCTTCAACATGGCCGGCGACGGGGCGCTGAGCATGGCGGAGATCGCCGCGCGGTTGAACAAGCCGCTGCTCAGCCTGCCGGTCTGGCTGGTAAAACTGGGCCTGCAGCTGGCCAAATGGCGTGGCAAGCCGACCGGCCCCGAGCAGGTCAGGTTTCTGCTGTACCGCCCGGTGCTAAGCAACCGGCGGCTGAAGGAGGAATTCGGCTACCGATTGCGCAAGACCTCGGCCGAAGCCTTCGACTACTTCGCCGACTGCAACGGCCTGCGCAAGGGGTGAACCGAGCATGACAGTCACGCTGATTACCGGCGCCGCGTCTGGTCTCGGCTGGGCCATGGCACGGCACTGGCACGCTGCCGGCCATCGTTTGGTTCTGGCCGATATCGACGGCCAGGCGCTTGCTGGCCGGGCAGCGGAATTGGCCACATCCGAGCGAGTACTTGCCGTGACGGCAGACATCACACGTGCTGAGGATATACACCGCCTGATCGAGTCAACCGAAAGCCACTTCGGCCGGCTCGATCTGCTGGTCAACAACGCCGGTATTACCCATCGCTCGCCGGCCCATCAGACCGACCCTGCGGTGTTTCGCAAGGTGATGGCAGTGGACTGGCAGGGTCCGGTCGAGCTGACCCTGGCTGCACTGCCGCTGCTACGCGCGAGCCGTGGGAGCATCATCTGCATCGGCTCGATGGCGGGCTGGATGCCAGTGCCCGGGCGAGCCGCCTACTGCGCCGCAAAGAGCGCCTTGACCCAGTTCTTCGAGGTGCTCAGACTCGAGCTCGAACCCGACGGCATACACATTCTGATGGCCTATCCAAGCTTTCTCGACACCCCGATAGAACACCACGCGCTTGGCCGCGACGGTGGCATAGCCAGGCACCCACGCTCCATGGTGGGCGGCATGCGCAGCGCCGAGTGGATGGCGCAATTGATCGATGACGGCCTGCGCCAGCGCCGCCGCTGGCTACTGCCCGAACCTGTGTCGCGCCTCGGCAGCCTGCTCTGGCGAATCGCCCCGGCGCTGTACCTTCGGCAGGTCCGAAAGCGCTTTGCCGGAGAGCTGCGTTGATCCTCGACCCCTGGCTGTGGATCGGCCTGTTCATCCTCATCGCCTATACCGTAGAAGCCATTACCGGCTTCGGCAGTTTGGTCATCGGTCTGTCGCTAGGCGCTCTGCTGCTGCCGATTCCGGAACTGTTGCCGGTGCTGGTCCCGCTGAATGTGCTGATGAGCGGCTTTCTAGCCTGGCGCAACCGTCAGCATGTGGACCGTCCCTTGCTGTTGCGGGTGATATTACCACTGATGCTTGGCGGGACGCTGGTCGGCTTCGCCATGCAGGGCTGGCTGGCGGATGACCTGCTCAAGCTGCTGTTCGGGTTGCTGGTGGTCTGGTTCGCGACCCGCGAGTTGTGGAAGCTGGCAAGAGGGCTGAAGGTAAAGGCACATCCGGCCTGGCTGAACCGCGGGCTGACTTTCGCCGCCGGAATCACCCATGGACTGTTCGCCTCCGGCGGTCCCCTGTTGGTCTATGCCCTGGCCGGCACCACGCTGGACAAGAGCCGCCTGCGCGCAACCATGCTCTGTGTGTGGTTTTCGCTGAACGCCAGCCTCAGCGTTCTGTTGCTGATGGAGGGCCGGCTACTGCCGGCGCTGCCACGCATCACCTTGTTCCTGCCCTTGCTGGTAGTCGGCGTGCTGGTTGGCGAATATCTGCACCACCGGGTCAATGAGATGCGCTTCCGGCAACTGGTTTATGGCCTATTGAGCATTACTGGAGTGTTGCTGGTGGCGAAGTCGTTCTGACCCGCCACCAGCGCGGTCATGCTGCCGAGTCCATGCCGAGAGGTGTGGCCCGCCCTGCCGCATCCAGACAGAACAGGTGCAGCCAGCGATTGCCCACCAGCTCACGAAGCACCGCGTGCCGCTGGCAAATCGCCAGAACCGCATCCGTCGGCGCCTCGATATAGACGCTTAAGCGAACCGGCTGATGACGCCAGTGCTCACCATCATGCAGTGACTGCATCGCGAGGCCTATGCGCAGGTCACCGCCCTGGCCTTCGAATACGCCCAGTTGCCCGTCCGCGACGTTGTGCAGCACCTTGTTGCCGCTGCCGTAACGCCGGTTGTCCCATACCGAGGTGTTGTACTGCATGTTGATCCAGTGGGTAACCAGCATGGGCGCCGTCATGATCTGCTCGAGGCGGCGATACCCGGGATCACGCTCGGCATGGTAGTCATGCAGGAAGCAGCGCCCGGCAAGATCCACGCCTATGGTCCGCTCGCGCGGAGCGATGATAAAGGCTGCGTTGCCAGCCAGCCCCCACTCCGGGCGAACCTCCGACCAGTCGCCGGAGCGGGTCTGCAGCTCCCTCCACAAGTCAGCGTCGGGCAAGTGTGCCAGCTCGGGCATCATGGCTTCAGCACGCCACCGCCGAGCCAGTCGGGCAGCGCCATCAAGCCAGCGCTGGGGTTCGGCACCCAGCTCGGCAAATACCTCCAGGCTGTTGCTGGTGGTTTCATGCAGCGCGGCGATGAAGCGGGTTTGCTCAGGAATGGCCCAGCCCCGGTCGCTCAGGGCAGCACGTACCTCCGGATGGTTGAGCAGATCGGCAAGCACCTGCACGTTCACAGCCCCGCTCTGCCCCCCGCAGGCACCGCAGTCCAGGCTGCAGGCCTGCGGGTTGTTGCTGGTGCGACTTTCGTGTCCGACCAGCATGACCAGATCGGCAAAACTCGGCAGGTCCAGTCCTGTCAGCACATCGTGGGCCAATCCAACCCGCTCTTCCGGGGTCAGCTCCCGCTGCCCCTTGTACAGCGCCCAACGTACTCCACCTCTGGGCTCATCAGGCATCCGAACACCATTGGCCCTGGCCAGCGTGCGCTGCAGCAGACTGCCAGCCCCGGCCAGACCGAAGGACTCAACGAGGCTGAACATCCCCACCGGCGACTGGCTCCAACGCTTCCAGCCGGCCTGGCGATTCCAGCGCCGTTCGCGTGCGGCGCGCAGTTGCAAGCCTTCCGGACCAGATTCGCTGGCGGTCAGCCCCGGGGCGAGGAGGCCTGGAAGCTGGGGTCTGGACAAAGCGCCACCCACTGGCTGATAGGCAATGGGCAGGCCGAAGAAGCCGGCAAAGCCGGATGTGCGGATGCCCGGGTGCTGACGTTCCAGCGCACGCCGCATGGGTTCTGAACGTACGTCGATACAGAACACGGCGAGCAGTGTCGGTTGCTCCTCGGCCGCCTGTGCTGGCACCTTGCGCTCCAGCGCGGCGGCAAGCGTACGTTGGTAGGCCAGTTCGCAGGCGCGGGCGCATAAACGCAGTGGCAGTTGCCACTGGGCGTGATGGTTTTCCCAGGCGGATAGCATCTGCTGCTGGCGCAGCCAGCAGTGGCGCAACTCCTTGCTGCCATCTTCTGCCTGATGCAGGCGCCAGAGCGCCAGCTCCCAGGCCATCCGAATAGCCAGCAGCGGGAGCATGCGGTCCGCATCGGTCTGGCCACGAATCGCCAGTTGCCATTGCTCCCAGGCCACCCGTGATGCCCAGCCGTTCACATCGAGCAGCAAGGCATGGGCGTAATCCGTAATCAGCTCCGGGGCTACCCGCAACTCATGCAGCGCCAGCGTCAACAGCGCTTCCGGCTGAGCCGGCAAGCGTCTGAATACGCGCGGCAGCGAGGGTGCTGCAAGAAGCGCGGGCAGCCCGGCGTCCTGGCTGACATCGGCATGCCAGCGCTGATAGAGACACTCGCCCTCGCGCAGTCCCAACGGGTGTTCCGGGTTCAGGGCCACCAGGCAGAACTGGCTGATCTGGTGCTCCAGGGCTTCCTGCCAGCTCATCAGATGGTGGTCACGCTCTTCGTCCAGCAGACGGCTCAGGTTCTGCCAAACAGGCGGAAGCTCTTCGGGCAGCTGCTCCAGCCGCCCTTCGAGCAGATCACGGGTCGCCAGCGCAGAGGATACCTTGCCAAGCTCCCGTCCCGAAGCTAGCAGATCATCGGTGGTAAAGGCTCCGGAACGCCACATGGCGCGATAGTCGGCAAGACTGCAGTGGGCCGAGACCCCAGACAGCACTGCGAGCCGCGCTGCCACCTGCTCGGGAGTAGCCTCCCGCATGCCCCACCAGGGGTTCACCGCAATCTGCTGGTCCAGAGGCCAGGCTGGTGCAACGCGAGCGCAGGCCTTGAGCAGGGACTGCCGGGCGGAAGCGGTCAAACCATCTGCCTCAGGGGCAGCGGTCAGGAAAAGGGCGCTATTCATGATGCTTTCTCCTCGAAGAGACCAATGACCGGTTCACTGCGTCCCGCCGAGACGGGGCGCGAACGCGGCAGCCGGACCGGCCACAGGGCCAGTGTCAGCCGCGTGAAATGCGCGTCGATGTACAGCCCGGCGTAGAGCTTCCGGGCCGCCGCCAGGCTGATCGCGTTACGTGGATACAGCCGCAGCAGGAAGGCTGCGGAGAACAGGGTGAGGATGGCCGCCATCACGAACAGATCCTGGAGTCCGAACCTGGCCGCGGCCTCGACCGCGGGCACCAGCGGAAGTGTCTCGAACAGCCACTTGAGCAGCGCGAAGGCGCCGATCATGACGACCGCTGTCGACAAGCGGTCCATGAATACATCGCTGAACATCCGGCTGCGCCGCTCCAGCAACAACCCTGCAACCGCCAGCGACAGCCAGAACCAGGGGGCCAGTGGCTCGCCACCCCTGGTGAACAGCCAGGCCGGGGCCACCACCAGTGCCGCTGCAAGAGGCAGGGCCCAGGCCAGATCGACAAACCGTCCGCGCGCAGCGGGAGCCAGGCCCTGCAGGGTCTGCTCGCGCACCTGCTCACCTGCAGAGAGGAATGCATGAGCCTTGTAAAGGGAATGGGCAAGCATGTGCAGCAACGCGAGCTCGTAGAGTCCGAGCGCACACTCGACCAGCATCAGCCCCATCTGCGCGCTGGTCGACCAGGCCAGGCGCACCTTGACGCTCGCGCTGACCGACATGATCAGTGCGGCCAGTACCAGCGATGGGCCGGCGATCAGCAGAATCAGCCATTGTGCGGCGAAGGCCTTGGCCAGCAGAGGTGCGAACAGGATCAGCAACAGGCCTCCCAGGTTGATCACCCCCGCATGCAGCAGCGCCGATACCGGCGTCGGTGCTTCAACTACCTGAATCAGCCAGCCGTGGAATGGCATTTGCGCGCTGCGCAGGAGCGCAGTCAAAGCGATCAGCAGCGCCGCCCACTGCTCGGCCGCGGAGAGCGGCAGATCGTTGGCCGCGTAGGCCGACAGGATCTGACTGAGCGAGAAGCTGCCATGTGCCTGCCAGAGCAGCAGAACGGCGCCCAGCAAAGCCAGGTCACTGAAACGCGCCAGCAGAAATTTCTTGTGCGCGGCCAGTACGGCCTGGGGGCGATCAGGATAAAACAGGAGCAGGCGATGGAGCGTTGCACTGACCAGTATCCAGCCAGCCAGCAACAGCAGGAGATGATCGCTCAGCAGTACCAGAGCGACCGCCAGGCAGACCCCAACGAGCTGCAGGCGGAAACGCGCCACCCCGGCCTCGCCAGCGAGATACCGGCGGGTGTAGCGCAGCAGCACCGAGCCAAGCCCCACCACCAGAAGAAGAATCAGTGCGCCGGGTAGCGTCAGCCGCAATAGCGGCGAAGACATCCCCGGCAGGGTAAGAGTGAAGAGTTCGAACATGGCACGGCTCCCTGCTGGACGAAACGTGCACAGTCTGCGGGGAGGTTGAAGTTACGTAAAATAGATATATATTCACTATTCGTTCACTAATAGAGAACAATTGTGAGTCGCCTCAATTATCACCACCTGTACTACTTCTGGCAGGTGGCGCGGTCCGGCAATCTGACTCGTGCCGCCAACTCACTGCACGTATCGCAGTCGGCGCTCTCCGCCCAGATCCGCCAACTCGAAAGCTCGCTGGACTGCGTCCTGTTCGAACGCGCGGGTCGGCGTCTTCAGCTGACTGCGGCCGGCCACAAAGCGCTGGAATATGCGAATGAAATCTTCAGCCGTGGGGAAGAGCTGGAAGCGATTCTGCGAGAAGGAATCGAGCCTGCCCGCCCCCACCTGCGGATCGGCGTGCTGTCGAATATGTCGCGCAACTTCATCGAAAGCTTCATCGCGCCGCTGCTGGACAACCGCGAGGTGCGCTTCAGCCTGCATGCGCGGGGACTGACGGAATTATTGCAGGGCCTGAGTCAGCACCAGTTCGATCTGGTACTGAGCAACAACAGCGTCACGCGCGGCAACCAGGACCCACTCTGGCAGAGCCAGTTGCTGGCCCGGCAACCGCTGGTAGTCGTCGGTCCACCAGGCAGGATACCTGCGGGGGCGTTCCCTCAAGGCTATGAGGGCTCCCGCTGGGTAGCACCGGGCAGCACCAGCGAATTGCGCTCCATATTCGAAGCCTTCTGCGCCCGCCATGGCTATACCCCGGAAATCATCATGGAAGCCGACGACATGGCCATGCTGCGCCTTCTGGCCCGCGATAGCGGTGCGCTGAGCGTCTTGCCGGAGGTCGTGGTGCGTGACGAGATTCGTCAGGGCATGCTGTGCCAGTACATGACTCTGCCCAATGCCTGGGAACAGTTCTACGCCATTACCCTGAAGGGACAGCGCTTGCCGGAAGCGCTGCGGTTGCTGCTGGGGCGCTGGGTGGAGGAGACTGTGGCCCCGGCAGCAGACTGAACGCTTTTCAGCCCCGGGCAGCTTCAGCCAGCCGTATCGCCAGCATCTCCCCGGTAGCGCAAACTCCGTCCGCTGCACTCAACTCCAGATCGATCCACGCCTTGCGGCCTTCCAGCGAGCGCAGCCTGCCCCGCACAGTGAGTTCCACCCCGAGCGGTGCGGGCCTCTTGAAGTCCACCTTGAGCGAGGCCGTCACGAAGCGAAGCGGCAGACCTTCAGCGTCAAGGTCCAACCCCTCCTGCTGACAGGCAAAGGCGGCTGCAGATGCCGTGCCGTGACAATCGAGCAGCGATGCAATCAATCCACCGTACAGATGATCCGGCACACCACCGCTGTATTTCGCTTCGGGAGTGATCCGAGCGATGGTCTCGTCGTCGTGGAGATAGCTCTTCAGCTTCAGGCCCTGGGGATTGCTCGGCCCGCAGCCGTAACAGTGGGCAAACTCTGGCAGGTAGGCGTCCTGAATTGCGCGGCCAGTCATTCTCGGATCTCCTTGTTTAGGGCCCCCAATATCACCAAGCCTGCGGGGGTGCGTGCAAGAAGTTTGTTGCCGGACGGCCGAGTCGCTGCGCAGTCTTGCAAGTACCCTGCGTTGTGGTACCGTCGAGCTTCACACATCTGTTTCAAAGGACGCTTGTTTCATGAGCAAGTTACCGCCGATCGTTATGACTCGCCTGGACGTACAGCGACTGGACCGCGTGCTGTACGCGCTCGAGGCACCGCTGATCGTACTGGAGTCACTCGAGTCCGAGATCGTACGGGCAAAGGTTGTCGATCCGGCCCGCGTTGCACCCGATGTCGTCACAATGAATTCCGTCGTTCGCTTTCGCGACGAAGTCACCCAGCGTGAATTCATCCTCAAGCTGGTCTATCCGGATGCCGCAGGGCACACGGGGACCATCTCCGTCCTGGCGCCAGTGGGCACCGCCCTGCTCGGCATGAAGGTCGGCCGCAGCATCGACTGGAAGACCACCAGCGACAAACCTATTCGCCTGACGGTGCTGGAAATTCTCTATCAGCCGGAGGCGAACGGGGATTTTCATCTTTAATCCGGCTGTTTGAACAGCGAGCCTTACCCAGCCGCGATCGGCTGAGAGGGGCTCGCCCATGCCGATGCATCATGCGGATGCAGGCTTTCCAGATGTCGGACGTGCACATGCGCATCGACGAACCCTGATTCCAGCGCCGCCTGAATCCGCCGCGCAGCGTCCTCCACGAACATAAGATTCTGCCCATTGAGCGCCGCAAACGCCTGCTCGTCCTCGCGCTTTACGGCGGTCTGCACCGGTGTCCCCACGGCCTGCTCGATGCAGTCGATCAGCCCAAACAGGCGAAGGTCCGTAACGTTCCCGGAAAGATCGACTGTCACCACCGCCTCACTGCGCTGGCTGTGCGGAGTGGCCAGAGTCGCATGCTGGCGGAGCCAGGCAGCGACTGACTCCGGCGTCAGCAGCGACTGGCCTGCAAAAGTCCTATTGAAGCCCTGCTCTACCAGTTGCCGGGCAAGCGCCGCTGAACAGGGGCAGGTTGATGAATATCCGACCTGCACCGTTGCGCGAAGTGTGAACGCGCCCTGGATCAGGATCGCCTCCAGGGTCACCGGATAGGCCTTCCAACCTGCCAGAACTTCGGTAACCAGAGCATTTCGCCTTGCGAGCAACTCAAAGTTGAGCAACAGACGCGCCGAGTGGCTCTCGCAATCCCGGTGGCTATCGACCATCCGCTGCAGGAGCTCGCGCAATACGGCCGGGGTCAGAGCGATTCCCTCCCCCAACTCGTCCACTAGCCGATACAGACGCGACATATGGATGCCCTTGACATGCGGCGCTGGCAAATCGACCTGTGCATCCACTTGTGCGTGCAATTCGCGGCGGTAGCCTGGCTCGACCACGGTCACAGGCAGATCAATGGCCTGCATACCGACCCATTGGAGCGGGCTCAAACGGGGGGAAAGCTCGGTACGCGAAATGTCCGGGAGCGGTGCGTTCATGGGGTGGTTCCGTCGGGAGAGAGTGGGGAGGCTGGCAATGTCCGAGGTATGCACGAGCGAGAGCAGCCAGGCCAAACAATTACGTTATGTTATAACCCATACTTGTAGCGACGCAACCACGGACATCCAGCGACCGCTTACGGGGCATCTTCGTGGACTGCGCCCCGTCTGGGTGCCCTATTGCGAGTTGCAGACCGATTCTTTCTCATCTGATCGCCGTGAAACACTAGGCGCACGCATTTCCTGAACATCTGGCCAGTTTTTTGCTGGGACTTCTACTCTGCTTTGCGCGGGATGCGAGGAGCAGCTGGACACAACTGAAACTAGGAGATGTTTTTATGGGCTTGAAACGCAGTCTGGCACTGGCGGCAGCCCTGACCCTATCCGGGCAGGCGATGGCGGAGGACCCGCTGAAGGTAGGCTTCGTGTATGTGGGGCCGATTGGGGATCATGGCTGGAGCTACCAGCATGACCAGGGTCGCCTGGAGCTCGAGAAGCACTTCGGCAACAAGGTACAGACCACCTACGTTGAAAACGTGAACGAGGGCGCCGACGCC